>NZ_JAESIF010000100.1:0-17304 GCF_016757295.1 Streptomyces sp. M2CJ-2
CTTGCCCTGCGGTCCGGTGCCGCCGAGCACGCCGACGACGAGCCCGGAGACGTCGGGCAGGTCCCAGGGGTCCTTGGCGGGGGCCTTCGCGGGGGCGGGGGGCGTTGCGTCTGGTGTGCTCACGTTGTGTTCCTCCTTGTGAGGGGCAGGGGTGGACAGCACGGTCGTCCGGACTGTCCCCGGGAGTCCGAGGGGCGGGGCGGCACGCGTGCCGCCCCGCCCACGCTCATGTCGCGGTCCGGAACGACGCCTTCCTCGCGTGTGCCTGGATCTCCGGGGGCCAGGCCCTGCCCAGCGACAGGCCGCCGTCGACGACGTTTCCTGTCCGGTGAGGAAACTCGACGCGTCGGAGGCGAGGAAGGCCGCCACGGCGGCCAGGTCCTGCGGCTCGCCGCTGCGGGGAACCGGCTGGAAGTCGCGCAGGTTCTCCCGTACCCGTTCGGCGCTGTCGTCCAGGGCCGATCCCGTGAGGTCGGCGCCGTGGCCGACGATGCGGGTGGCCACGCCGCCGGGCGTCATCGCGTTCACCCGGATTCCGTGGGGGGCGAGTTCCACCGCGCTGCTGCGGGTCAGCTGGACAACGGCGGCCTTGGCCGCGCCGTAGGGGTGGGGGCCGTAACCGGCCCTCAGGCCGGCGACGCTGCCGGTGTTCACAATGCTGCCACCGCCGTGGTCGCGCATGACCCGGGACGCGTGCTTGATGCCGAGGAAGGCGCTGCGGCACAGCAGCCGGAAGGCTTCGTCCCACTCGTCGGCCAAGATGTCCTCGACGAAGCGCCAGGACCCCACCCGGCCGGCGTTGTTGACCAAGCAGTCCAGGCGTCCCCGGGTGGCCGCCGTGTCCGTCACCGCCGTGGCGATGTCTTCCTCGCGGGTGACGTCGACGCGGCGGAACACCGCCGCGTCACCGGGCTCCTCGGCCAGGCCGCGGCCCCGTTCCCCATCGACATCGGTTACCACCACGAAGGCCCCCGCGTCGACGAAGTGGCGGCAGACGCCCGCCCCGATTCCGCTGGCGCCTCCGGTGACCAGGGCGACCTTTCCCTGCAGTGAGTGCACGTTGGGACCTCTCTCCTCGTCTTGCGCGGCCTGCCCGGGATGTCGGGTTCCTCCGGGGACGAGGCTCCTGGCGGGCCGTTCCTCCCGGGTGTTCGTCTGCCGTCCCGGTGTCTTCACTCCTGCGCGCGCCGGTGCAGCGCGGCCACCAGGGCGGGCACCTCGGTCAACGCGCGCAGGGCGTCGTTGAGGTGCGTGCACCCGTCGGTGCCGCGCAGCACCCTGGGCACGGTGGTGCGCAGGTCCGCCAGGGGTGTCCCGAGCAGACGGTCCAGGTTGAGCACGGCCAGGGGGCACTCGTCGTAGGGCAGGATGCGCGGCTCGGCCCGCAGGGTGAGGAGGGCACCGGTGCGTGCGTGGGCCGTGGCGTGCAGCCGGTATTCGTGCACGGCCCTCCTGCCGCCCTCGGGCACCGTCGCGCTGTCCTGGAACATCGCGTCCACTCCGATGACCTCGCCCGGTGTGACGTCGATGCGCCGGGCCCGGCGCATCGACGGTTCGGTGGGCGCGGCCAGTTCGTGCCAGCCCGCCGGGTCGTCGGGGTGCGGCAGCGGTACGACCCGGCGTGTCCGGTCGCCGCCTTTCCGGACGTGGTCGGGGCTCAGGGCGCTGGATCCGGGCATGAAGCCCGTGCAGACGCCTTCCTGCGGGCGCACCGCGGCCCGATGTGTGCCGGGCCCGGCGGACGGCCACCGGGTCTCGGCGAAGTCTGCGATCAGTGATACCGCGGCGAGATCGTCCAGCATGAGGTACAGCGAGGTCCCGGTGTCCCGTTCCCGCGGCAGGGCCTGTGCCAGCAGGGTGCGGAATCCGCCGCCGCAGCGGGCGCCGGTGAGGAGGGCCAGTTCGCTCCTGGCCGGGGTCGACTCGATCTCCTCGATCACCCGGCTCGCCGGTGTGAATCGGACGCACAGCCGGTCCTCGGCGACGACGAGCGGGGGCCGGCCGTCGGCCGGGGTGTAAAGGTCGCGGGCCCGCCCGTCGATGTGGAGCCCGGTGCCGAATCCTCCGGGCCACCGCGTGTCGAGCGTCGAGGTACGGCGCACGCTGCCCGGGCGGCGGACCGGTGACGGCCCGAGCGGGCCGGCGGGCTGCGGTGCCGGAGGGTCTTCGATGGTCATCGGGTGCCTCTTCGTCGATGGGGGTCTCACGCTCTTCACACCGGCTGCCCAAGAGGAGGCAGGTGTGAGCCGGTGCCGCCCTCCCCGTGGGGCGGCCCGCCGTCCGCGCTCGCCCGGAGTCTCGCCGCCGTGCGGGGGTGTTCCCGCTCCGTGCCGGCTGCTTTCCCCCGTCGGCGGGGAAAGCCGGGGGAGGCGGTCCGGGCTGCGGCCGCCGGTCCGGGTCAGGCGTGGCCGTCCCCCCACTTGCTCTCCGCGATGCCGGTCAGCCGTCGGTGGTCGAGCTTTCCGTTGTCCGCGCGTTCCAGCGAGTCGACGTAGGCCGTGTGCTTGGGCACCTTGTAGCCGGCCAGGTGCGCGCGGGCGTGGGTGTGGAGTTCCTCCTCCGACGGCGGCCGCTCCCCCGCCCGGAGAAGGGCGACGACCTTCCTGCCGAGGCGTTCGTCGGACACGCCGAGGACCGCGGCGTCCGCGATGCCCGGGTGCTGCTTCAGGACCTCTTCGACCTCTTCGGCGAACACCTTCTCCCCGCCGGTGTTGATGCAGCTGGAGCCGCGGCCGAGGAGCTGGATCCGCCCGTCGGCGTCGAGTTGGGCCAGGTCGCCGGGAACGGACCAGCGGCGGCCCGCGGCCTCGACGAAGACCTGGGCGGACTTCTCCGGGTCGTTGAGGTACCCCACCGGGATCCAGCCGGTGACCGCGAGGCGACCGACCTTGCCGTCGCCGGGTTCGGCGAGGGTTCCGTCGTCGAGCAGCACGGCGGCCCGGTCGGAGGGCACGAACGAGCCGGTGTCGGCCACGTCCCCGCGCACGGACACCGTCGAGGCGACGGCGGAGGCCTCGGAGGAGCCGAGTCCGTCCAGCAGGCGCGCCGCCGGCATGTGGTTCAGGAGCCCTTCCTTGACCGGGCGGCTCCACATCACGCCGGAGGAGAACACGGCGCGCAGGCCGTCGAGACGCCACCGTCCGGGGTTCTCGTCGAGGGCGGCGAGCATCGGCCGGGCGAAGGCGTCGCCGACGATCGCGAGGGACTGGACCCGTTCGCCGTCCATGACGTCGAGGAGCTGTTCGGCGTCGAAGCGCGCCCCCGGGGTCATGACGAGGGTGCCGGCCCCGCTGAGTGCCGAGATGGCGTAGAAGAGCCCGGCGCCGTGCATGAGCGGGCTCGCCACCAGGGAGCGGATCTCCCGGGTGAGTCCGGCCAGGTGCGCCTCGACGGCCTCGCGGTCGCCGTGGTCGGGCAGCGGTCGGGGGTTCTGCGCGTTGAGCAGGGAGAGGATGTCGCCCTGGCGCCACATCACGCCCTTGGGGTGTCCGGTGGTGCCGCCGGTGTAGATGAGGATCAGGGAGTCCTCGCGTCCGCCACCGTGCGGCCGCGGGGGGTGCGCGTCCAGTTCGCGGGCGTAGGAGGGGGCCCAGTCGGTGCCCTCGCCGACCTCGAGCCAGAGCCGCACGCCGGGCAGGCGGTGGCGCACCCGGTCGACCCGCTCGCGGAACTCGGCGTCGAAGACGACCGCCTTGACGTCGGCGTCGGCCCAGATCTGCACCAGTTCGTCTTCGACGTAGCGGTAGTTGGTGTTCATCGGGGCGAGGCCCGACTTGCCGGCGGCGAAGAAGGTCTCCAGGTACTCGGGACCGTTGCGCATGTACTCGGCCACGACGTCGCCCGCGGTGAGGCCCGCGGATTCCAGCACCGTGGCGAGCCGGGCCGCGCGGTCGTCGAAGTGCGCCCACGTGCCTCGTCGTCGCCCGTGAACGAACGCCGTGCGCTCGGGGTGCACACGGGCCACGGCCTCGAAGACACTCGCGAAGTCCCAGCCTGCCATGTCAGCCCTTTCGCGTCACGCCGCCGCCCGGAGCGGTGGCCGTCATCCCATCCGAAAAATATCCTACAGACGTTAGATAATAACCTCAAGGCATTAGGTTAAGGAGAAGGTTCTTCACGGTCGGCGAGGCCCGGCGGGGCGGGGGTGACCGACACCGGGACGGCCGTCAGGGTCGGCATGTGGTTGACCGCCTGGGCGCCGTGGTGCAGGGAGGTGAGCCGGTTGACGTTGCTGCCCGTCGTCCGCGGGTCCCCGCCCGTCTCCAGGCCTCCCCAGCCGTGGGTCATCGACAGGACCCCCGGTCGCATGCTCGGGTCCTCGTGCGCCACGGCCTCGAGCGTTCCGTGCGGCGAGCGGATCGTCACCGCGGCGCCGTGCGTGATGCCCAGGTGCGCCATGTCCTGCGGGTGCAGGTGGGCCGGGTTGTACGACTGCGGGGGCAGGCCGACGACCGCCGACCCGAGGGAGTTGACCACCTCCCGCATCCGCCGCACGACCAGCCGCAGCGGGAACTCCTCGGCGTCCTCGCCGCCCTCGGTGTCCCCCACCGCTCCCGGCGCCCCGGCCTCCCGGTCGGCCCCGCCCCCCGCCGCCCCACCCTCGTCCGCCCCGCCCTCGGCCCCCGCGGACCGGGCCCCCACGGGTACCGTCGCGGCGACGGGCGCCAGCGCGGCGGCGAGTTCCGCGGCCACGTCGGCGGGCAGCAGGGTCAGGCAGGGCCCGGCCCGCTCCTCGCGGGCCGGGCCCACCGTGGTGCCGGGGTGCCCGGCGAGCAGGCCGTGCGGGTGGGTGCGCACCTCGTCCAGCGGGACCCGGCCGCGGGAGGCGACCAGGTCGAGGAGCTCCTCCGAGGAGGGCGGTCGGGAGGTGTCCAGGTCCCGGCCCGCGAACCGCAGGGGCCCTCCCGTCTCGGCCGCGAGCCGGAAGAAGACCCGCCAGTCCTCGACCACGCCCCGGGGCGGGGCGACCACGGCGGGCGTGTACTGGGCGAACGGGCGGGGGAAGAAGGTCTCCATCAGCCCGGTGTGGTCGGCCCGTTCGTACAGCATCGTGGGGGCGATGACGTAGTCGGCGAGGCGCGCGGTCTGCGACATCCGGGTGTCGATCGACACCAGCAGGTCGAGGCTCTCCAGCGCGCGCCGCGCGGTGTCCTGGTCGGGCAGGGCGAGCAGGGGGTTGCCGCCCGAGACCACCAGCGCCCTGATCCGGTCGGGTCCGGGCCGCAGGATCTCGTCGGGCAGCAGGGCCGCCGGCAGTTCGCCGCGCAGCAGGCCGTGTCCGCCCACCCGGCTGCGAAATCCCCGTTCCCACTCGCGGTCCGCGGGGACCACCTCCGCGCGGGCCGGCCCCTCGCCCGTCAGGACGCCGCGCCCCGGCACGGGTTCGCCCTCGCGCAGATAGCGTCCGCAGACGACGTTGAGGCAGGCGGCCAGGTGTTCGGCGATGTTGGAGTGCGGCCCCATGCAGACGCCGGTCCCGGTGCTCACCATGCCCCGCTCGGCCGCGGCGAACATCCGGGCCGCCCGCACCAGTTCCTCAACCGGCACGTCGCAGACGCGGGCGACCCTGTCGGGGGTGGCCTCGGCGACCGCTGCCCGCAGGTCGTCCAGTCCCTCCACGTGGCGGTCGCAGAAGTCCCGGTCGTGCAGCCCCTCCCCCAGGATCACCTGCAGCAGCCCCGCGAACAGCAGCGCGTCGTGTCCGGGGCGGGGTCGCAGGTGCAGGTCGGCGCGTGCCGCGGTCTCGGTGCGGCGCGGGTCGACGACGATCAGCCGCATCCCGCGGTCCCGGGCGGCCTTGAGGTTGGCCGACGGATTGGTGACCAGCGCGCCGTCCCCGTCGCCCCCGTTGACGGAGACCAGCGGGTTCGTGCCCGCCAGCAGCCACACGTCGGCTTCGTCGAGCGACTGGGGGCCGCCCGCGTACACCCCCATGCGCGACTTCACCAGCCACTTCGCCGACTGGTCGAGGGTCATGGTGGAGAAGAGCTTGCGGGAGCCCAGGCCGCGGAACCAGGCGCGCGCCATGAAGGGGGTGAGGGTGGCGAAGTTGTGCTGGGTTCCGATGAACAGGCCCACCGCGTCCGGCCCGTGCTCCTCGACGATCCCGGTGAGCCGGGCGGCCACCTCCGCCATCGCGGTGTCGGCGTCGACCGGTTCGTGCTCGCCCGCGGCCGTCCGCCGCCGGGAGGAGGTCAACCGGTCGGGGCCGTGCAGGAGATCGGCGGCCCTGCGCCCCTTCGGGCAGGTGAAGCCGCGGGAGATCGGGTGCTGCCGGTCGCCCAGCACGCGCAGCACGCGGGTGCCGTCGGTCTCCACCTCGACCCCGCAACTGGCCGGGCACAACCGGCAGTACGACGTCCTCCGGGTCACGGTGTCGCCCTCGGCGGGGCGTGCCCGCCGGGCCGCGTCCGGGGACGGGGGACGCGGGTCGGGGTCGGTCGGGTCGTGCGCGGCCGATTCGTGCGCGGGCCGGGAAGTCGTCATCCGACGGTCCTTTCTGCCGCGGACGTCCGGCGCGGCCGCACCGCGGACCGCGTCGACGTCTCGCGAGGGATCCGAACCGCCCGGCCCACGAGCGGGCAGGGCACCGCCCGGGACGAGGGCCCCGGGCGGAGGTCGACCCCGGGCGGGCACCGGCGGTCCGTCGCGCCGACACCCGCTGCCGGGGCTCACAACTGGACGGGGCCGCCCGCCCACACCCCGATCTCCTCGCCGGAGACGTGCGCGGCACCGTCGCCCGCGAGGAAGGACACCATCGAGGCCACCGCCTCGGCGGGGATCCGCGGCCAGCCGTCCTGGAGGCTCTCCCGCGCCCGGTCGCCGGCGGCGCGCACCATGTCGGTCTCCACGTAACCGGGCACCACGGTGTTCACGGTGATGCCGCGCCGGGCCACCTCCTTGGCGACGACCCCGGCCAGGGCGACCAGCCCCGCCTTGGACGCCGCGTAGGCACCCGTCGTCGGGGTGAGGGCGCGCCCGCCGCTCGGGCTGCCGAAGAACAGGACGCGTCCCCAGCCGGCCGCGTACATGGCGGGCAGCGCGGCGTGCGTGCAGTAGTAGGCGCCGCTGAGGTTGACGCCCAGCACGCGGTCCCACTGTCCGGGCGGCAGGGAGCGCGCCGAGCCGGCCGCGCTGACTCCCGCGTTGTTGACGAGCACGGCGACGGGTCCGAGGAGTTCGGCGGTCCGCGCGACGAGGTCGCCCGCCTGGTCCGCGTCGGACACGTCGGCCCGCAGCGCCACCGCCCGGCCGCCCGCGGCCTCGATCTCCTCGACCACGTCCGTCGCCTCGCGGGCGCGGTGGGCGTAGTTGACCGCGACCGCGAAGCCGTCGGCGGCGAGTCTGCGGGACACCGCGGCTCCGATGCCCCGCCCGCCGCCGGTCACCAACGCGACTTTCCTGGCCTTCATCGGCAACGGCCTCCGTGTTCGGGTCAGCGCACCTTGCCGTGCGTGCGGGGCAGGTCGGCGTAGGTGGCCTTGAGGTCGCGCTTGGCGATCTTGCCGCTGGCCATCCGCGGCAGGGCCTCGTCGAGGAGGACGACGTAGCGCGGGACCTTGTAGTCGGCCATGCGCTCGTTGCAGTGGGCCACCACGTCGGCGGGGTCGATCGGACCGTCGGCCTTGATCAGGGCGGCCGGGGTCTCGCCGAACTTGGCGTCCTCGACGGCGATGACGGCGACCTCCTCGATGCCGGGCATCTCCTGGAGGACGTTCTCGATCTCGGTCGGCGAGATGTTCAGCCCGCCCGAGATGATCATGTCCTTCATGCGGTCGACGAAGGTCAGGTAGCCGCGCTCGTCGAGGATGCCCATGTCCCCGGTGTGCAGCCAGCCGTCCACGATGGTCGTGCGGGTGGCTTCCTCGTTGCGCCAGTAGCCGGGCATCATCCCCGGTCCGCGCAGGAGGATCTGGCCGGGGGTGCCGGGCGGACAGTCGGCGCCCTCCGGGTCGACGACCCTGATCCTGGTGAAGGCGCCGCCCCAGCCGCACTTCTCCGGGTGCTCCATCGCCTCGTCGCGCGGCATCACAGTGGCGGATCCGCCGATCTCGGTCTGGCCGTAGATCTGGCGCAGCGAGACGCCCTTGCGCTGCCAGGAGGCGAGCAGGTCCACCGGCACCCGCGCGCCGCCCACGTGGGCGGTGGTCAGGCTGGTGAGGTCGGCCTCCGCGAAGCCGGGCTGTGCCGCGACCTGCTCGAACAGGATGGGCGGGCCGGTGAACGTGGTGACCTTCTGGTCGGCCAGCACACGCAGGGCCCGGGCCGGGTCGAAGCGGGGCTGCAGCAGCAGCGTGCCGCCGTGCAGGATCGTGCGGAAGAGTCCCCACACGAGGCCGGCCGCGGTGAACAGCGGGAGCACGAGCAGGGGTCTGAAGCCGTTGGGCAGCACCGGCTCCATGAGGGACCACTCGTGCATCTCGCCGGCGATGGTGGCGTGGGTGAAGATGACGCCTTTGGGTTTGCCGGTGGTGCCGCTGGTGTAGACGATCGCGGCCGTCTCGGAGACGTCGGACACCGGCGGCACGACGGGGGCGTGGGTGCCGTCCCGCAGGGACCGGACGTCGCTCTGGAAGGACTTGAGGACGACCCCGGGCTGCTCCCGGCGGGCCTCCTCCAGGCGCTCGCGCAGCGCGTCGTCGCTGTAGACGACGGTCGGCTCGCAGTCCTCCAGGAGCCCGGCGAGCTCGCGGGCCACCATGCGGTGGTTGAAGGGGGCGACGACGGCACCGAGCTTGAGCGCGCCGAGGGTGGCCGCGCACCACTCCAGGGAGTTCTGCCCCACCAGGGCGACCCGGTCTCCTCGGCCCACTCCCGCCGCGACGAGATCGGCGGCGATCCCGTCCGCCCAGCTCTCCAGCTGGCGGTAGGTGACCACGTCGCCGTCGAAATCGATGGCCGGCTGGTCGGGAATGTTCCGAGCCCACCAGGTCAGGATGCTCACGAGCGTTCCGCTCACGTCTGTTCCTCCTGCGCTCTGTCCACGATCGCTTCCGCCACCTCGGGCCGCTCCACGGGTCGCCCCCTTTGGCGGAGCGGCAGCGGATACACCCGAGCACATGTCGGAAGAATTCTGATGAAGGGAGTCACACGTCGTGTGGTCGGTGGGCCCTTGTCGAGGGGCCTGCCGTCCACCGGCTGCCGGCGGACGGTCCGGGCGGGCCGTCGGCCGGTGTCGTGCCCGGCCGGGCCGCCCGGTGCGGCGTGCACCGGTGGTTCGGAGCACGGGCGGACGGGGTCGTCACCGGCTGCTCGGCGTACCGGGCCCGCGATCCCCGAGGTGGCGGGAATCCTTCGTGTGACCTTGGTCGCTTAATCTAAGGGCTTCAGGCACCGCGGACAAGGCTTTGCGGGATGTTCTCCCGATCGGGCGGAATTACTCCTCCCGTACCGGCCCTTCGACGCCCGTCGGTCCGCGTCGAAGGCGCCCGCCGGGGTCAGTCCCCGGCCTCCGGGGGGAAGTTCTCGAGGGCGGCGGCCTTCCAGGAGCCGTCGCGCGACTCCCACACGGACCGCAGGCCGATCCGACCGTCGGGGGTGTCGTACACCGTCTCCCCCACCCAGGTGGCGCCCTCGCGCCGGATGTCGACGACGCGGAGCGAGTCGACCTTCCCGCGGGGGACGATCACTCCGCGGAAGACCTGGGGGATGTTCTCCTGCACCATGTCGGCCAAGGACGCCTCGACGTTCCCGTCGAGGACGTACTGGACATGCCGCCGGTAGAGCTCGTGGAACTCCTGGGACTCTTGTGGCTCCTGGGACTGCGTGGACATCTGGACGTGCCTCCCCATAGGTGACCGTGGGGGCCGTCGCGCCCCCTGCGGAACCAGAGTCGACGCTCCTGGCGTGAACTCACCCTCAGCCTAAAGCCCTTAGATAATGGGCGGCAAGGGTTCGGGAGGGGAAGCACCCGGGAGAGTGCGCCCACCGACCCCGCCACGCACCTCGGCGGACAGGCGGTACGCAGGGGGTTCGGGGCGACGCGACAGGTGGCGACCGGGCCGGAACGCCGCCGCGCCCCTCTCCCGAACGGAAGGGGGCGCGGCGGTACGGCGGGGATTCACCACCCGGCCGGAGAGCACCGCCCTGCGGGGCCTCGCTCCCCGGCGCGGGGACTCGGGCCCGGCGAGGGCTCATGCCCGGAGGGGGCTCACTGCCCCGCGGGCGCCTCCGCCCGCGGGGCCGCGTCCAGCTGCATGACGCCGACCAGGAAGCTCCGGATCGTCTGTTCGAAGATCTGCTCGGCGCTCCATTCGTTGGCGGCGAGGGCCGAGGTGAGGGTGGGCTCCTCCTCGGCGTCGACGTGCGGGAAGATCTGCGCCTGACTCTCCGGGGTCTTCATGGCCTCGCTGAGGCTGGCGCCCAGACTCAGCTTCTCCATGCCGTCCAGGATGAGCACGTGCAGGTGTTGCGGTACGCCCGCCTTCTCCAGGAAGCGGGCCACCTTCTCGTACATGGCGATCAGGACGTCGCGCGGCAGGTACTCGAGCAGGATGGGAGCCGCGTTGCGGTGGCGCAGGATCGAGCGCCGGAAGTTCAGGGCGAGGGCGACGAAGAGGTCAGGCCAGTTCTCGTCGGCGGGACGGCGCGGGAAGGGCGTGTCCACCATGATCGCCCGGGCCACCTCGGTCATGAGTTCGGTCTTGTTCTTGAAGTGGTGATACAGCGAGGGCGCTCGGACTCCCATCACCTTCGCCAGTCGAGGCATGCTGAACGCCTCGATCCCTTCCACGTCGATGATCTTCAAGGTGGCCGCGACGATCGCTTCGCGGCTGAGCAGAGGTTGGAGTGGTCGGGCCATGGCCGCAGTATCCCGCACCCCGGCGGCGGATGGGACCCGGCGTCGCGGGCGCCCCGCCGGACGCCGCGGCGCGCCCCGACGGATCCGGCACCGCACCCCACTCCCGGGCGACGCGCCGAGAGGGCACCGGGCGCGAACCCGGCAGGGCGCCGCACACCGCCCCCCGCACCTCGCAGATCACCGCCCGATCCCCTCGGCGGACACCCTTCCATTAACCGACTCTCCATAGGTTTCATATCACTCTTCCCCGGGCGTGGGATCACCACAATCGCCTGTCGCTGCAAGGGGTTCATCGAGACACCCGGGCTTGTGAGCACCACATCTGGCCTATAGCTTGGAGGTAATGAGCTGCTGAGACCGTCGTCGCCGCGCACCGGCGTGGGAGCGCCCCTTTCGGATCCGCCGCCCGCGCACCGCATCCGCGGCCGCCCGAACTCCGGCACCCGGCACCGTCCACCGCGGGCGGCGCCACGGGGCGACGACCCGACATCCGAGGACGTTCTGTGATCACGTACGAGTGGGGCACCTCCTTCGGCACCGACCCGGAGGTCGTCAGTCTGTTGCGCGACGCGGCGGACTTCGACGCCGAGCAGGGTTTCTCGGCCGTGCAGCCGGTCCCGGCCGCGGGCACGGACGGGGCGCCCCCCGGGCGGGTCACCGAACTCGTCGCCCGGATGAGCGACGAGGTGGGCGCCGTCGGCTCGCCGGACGGGGAGGAGGCGATCGTGGCCTTCCTGCGGATCACCTCGCAGGGCGACGGCACCGCCACCACCGAGTTCGTGGTGGGCCCCGAGTACCGGTCCCTGGGGATCGCGACCCTGCTGTTCGAGGAGCTGGGGCTGGCCCGCGGCGGGGCGGCCCGGTGGGCCGGCGAGGGCGTCCGGTCGCTGCGCGCCTGGGCGCACGGCTCGCACCCCGCGGCGGAGCGGATGGCGCGCCGGTTCGGCGCGGTGCCCGAGGACGCGTCGTGGCGGATCATCCGGCCGATGCACCGGCCGGGCAGCGTGCCGGAGCCGGAACCGCCCGCCGGGGTGGACCTGCGCCCGCTGCACCCGGAGTCGGACACGGCGGTGGTGGCCGCGCTCGCCGACGCCGAGAAGGACGGCCGCGGCGCCGGCCGGGTCGGCCCGGAGGTGCTGGTGGCGGTCGAGGCGTCGGGGGAGGTGCTGGGCTTCGTGGCGTACTCCCCGCACCCCCCGGCCGGGGAGGCGCCGGACGGTCCGGGATCGGTGCACCTGCTGGCGCCGCCGACCCGGGGCGAGGCGCACGCGGTGTCACGGGCGCTGCTCGCGGCGGCGCTGAAGCGGCTGGCCGAGGCGGGCGTGCGGGAGGTGGAGATGTCGGTGGACCCGCTGGACGAGCCGCTGGTGCGGGCCTGCCGCAGCGTCGGCTTCCACCACGACCAGACCGACGTGTGCTTCAGCGTGCCGGTCGACGCACCTGCCGCGGTCGCCTGACGGGCGCACCGGCACCGGCGGACGCGAGGCGGGGCTCCCCGAGGAGGAGGGGCCCCGCCTCTCGCCTTCCGCGGACTCCCGGGCGCGTCCGGCAGCCTCCCCCCGACACGGGCAGGCGCAGATCGACCCGCCGCCGGGACCACCCTGCACACCCCTTCGCCCACCGGCCGGGCCGGGCCTCGCGGACCCGTCACCCAGGGCCGGGGGAGGGCGCCGCGACCCGGCCGACGACCGAGAGTCCCCCGCCGTGCGCTTGACCCCAGAAACCTACAGCCATAAGATTAAGTGAGCTTTTTCGCAGACGGGTGCGTCCGGCGGCGAGCATGCGCCACCGGACCGCCCGCGGACCGGGGCCCACCTCGCCCGCAAGACGCCCCACGCCCCATTCGTCGCCGTTCCCGTGCCTCCTCGGCGGGGTCGACGAAGAAGGGGAACCGACGTCGCGTGTCTCGCATCCCGCGTCGCGAGACCGCATCCGCCTCTGAGGTCCCGAGCCACCGCAGCGGCGCAAGGAACGCGGACAGTACAGGAGGACGACGTGACGGAATTTGATGCACAGCGCGAAAAGCGAATTCGTCGCCTGCTCGAGCACCTGCGGAACGACACGACCGACCAGTTCGAGGGAACGGTCTCCTTCAGCCCGACGGAGTTCACCGACGCCGACCTCGCGGCCCGTGAGCGTGAGCTGATCTTCGCGCGGGTCCCGTCGATCGTCGCGCACAGCTCGGAGATCCCCGAGCCCAACGACTTCATCACCCTGCAGCTCCCGCGCAACAACGCCATCGTGGTGCGTCAGCCGGACGGCGGCATCAAGGCCTTCGTCAACCAGTGCCGGCACCGGGGCGCCCTGCTGGAGGAGGCGGCGTCGGGCAAGTGCCGCCTGTTCTCCTGCGGCTACCACCGCTGGTCCTACGACACCGACGGCACCCTGCGCACCATCACCCGCGACAACACCTTCGGCGACCTCGACCGCAGCCAGTTCGGGCTGCTCGAACTGCCCGCCGAGGAGCGACACGGCTTCATCTGGGTGATCGACTCGGTCGGCGCCGAGATCGACGTCGCCGCCTGGCTCGGCCCGGAGATGGACGAGGTCCTGGCCGGGTACAAGCTGGACAACCTGGTCTCCTTCCGTGCCGAGGGCTTCGACGAGCCGTGCAACTGGAAGCTGATGCAGGACGCCTTCCTGGACGGCTACCACATCCAGTACGCGCACCCGAACACCGCGGGCAAGATCGTCCACACCAACGTCTACGCC
Source organism: Streptomyces sp. M2CJ-2 (assembly GCF_016757295.1). Classification (NCBI taxonomy): domain Bacteria; kingdom Bacillati; phylum Actinomycetota; class Actinomycetes; order Kitasatosporales; family Streptomycetaceae; genus Streptomyces; species Streptomyces sp. M2CJ-2. Next base: position 13,514 of record NZ_JAESIF010000100.1, read on the forward strand.
TTCGAGGACTACGGGCGGCACTGCCGCTGGCTGGCGCCCCGCAAGACGATCGACCGCTGGATCGACGAGGACCCGGGCGACCAGAGCCTCGCCAAGCACGTGACCGAGTCGCACCTGCTGCTGCCCAACAGCACCCTGCTGCGCCTGCCCGACAACCACTTCGAGCTGCTGACCTTCCGTCCCGACCCGGTCGACCCGGGGCGCTGCCGGATGGAGATGCGGGTCATCGTGCCGCGTCTGGAGGAGACCTCCTACGACGAGGAGACCTGGAACAAGCGCTGGCAGCGGAACTGGCAGATCCTGCTGGACGTGCTGCACGCGGAGGACTTCCCGCTGCTGCGCGGCTCCCAGCGGGCGCTGACGAGCCAGGACGCCGGCCCCATGGTGTTCGGTCGCAACGAGGTCGCCAACCAGGTCTTCCACCGGGAGACCCAGCGGCTGCTCGCGGCCGACGACGCGAGCTGACGCCCGCGCCTCCCCCGTGCCGGAGACCTCCCGGCACCCCTTCTCCCCCACCCCCGGCTCACGGGCCGCACCGGCCGGTCGGGGCGGATGCCGCACACCCGCCGCACCCGCCGCACCCGCCCCCGGCCGGCCCGGACCGGACCGGACAGACAAGGACGGCACATGGGCAGCACGACGACACAGCGCCCCCTTCCCGAGAACGGCGTGCTGGACCTGTTCCGGCTGGACGGCAGGACCGCGCTGGTCACCGGCGCCAGTTCGGGGCTGGGCGCGGGCTTCGCCCTCGCCCTGGCCGAGGCCGGCGCACAGGTGGTCCTGACGGCCCGCCGCGCGGACCGCCTGCGCGAGACGGCCGAGCGCATCGAGGCGCTCGGCGGCGAGTGCCTGGTCGTCGCCACCGACGTGACCGACCCGGAGCAGTGCGAGGAGGCGGTGGCGGCGGCCGTCGCGCGCTTCGGGAAACTCGACATCCTGATCAACAACGCCGGTGTCTCCTCCGCGGTGCCCGCGCTGCGCGAGCGGCCCGAGGACTTCCGTCAGGTGCTGGACGTCAACCTGATGGGCGCGTACTGGATGGCCCAGTCGTGTGCGCGGGTCATGGGGCCGGGCTCCAGCATCGTGAACGTGGCCAGCGTGCTGGGCCTGATCAAGTCGGTGCTGCCGCAGGCCGCCTACGCCGCGAGCAAGGCCGGCCTCATCGGGCTGACCAGGGACCTGTCCCAGCAGTGGGCCGGGCGCCGCGGCATCCGGGTCAACGCCGTCGCACCCGGGTTCGTGGCCACCGAGATGATCGCCGAGATGCCCTCGGAGACGCTGGACGAGTTCCTGCGCGCGACCAGCCCGCTGGCCCGCACCGGCACCCAGCGGGAGCTCGACGCGGCCGTGGTGTTCCTGGCGGCCCCGGCCTCCAGCTACATCACCGGCACGACCCTCGCCGTGGACGGGGGCATGTCCGGGCACTGAGCGCCCGCGCCCCACCGTCGTCGCCGTACGCCGGCTCGGCCCCGCTCCGGTTCTCGCACCGGAGTCGGCCGGGCCGGCGCTCGTCGTTGCCTTCGAGCGGACGACCACTAACCTTCTTGCCTTAGATTCTCTGCGCTTCCTTACGGGTGTACGTTCGACACCCCGTCCGCGGCGACGCGACCCCGGAGGCGGACCGGCCTGACCGTGGCGACCCGCCAGCCCCCGTCCGCGCACCGCGAGATCCACCGCGCACTCCACGACAGAACGCCCCGACCTGCACCATCATGCGATTCGGGGCCCCTCCCCCGCTTCCCGCCGCCACCCCGACGAGGCCCCCCGCGGGCACCGGGAGCGTGACACGACCGCGGCCGCCGGGAGGGCGCATCGCGCGAGGCGGAAAAATCCCCCTGCCCGACCCTTGACCTTAAACTACGGGCATAAGTTAAATGGCCACGTCTCACCCGAGTATTCCCGGCCGCCGCCTCTCCCGGAGGCACCGTCGGCCTCGTTGAGTTCCGCCACGCTCTCCTCTCCCCCGCCGTTCGGCCCGCAGCCGTCCGGCACCTCCATCCTCCCGGCCGGCCGGCCGCCGTCGATGCCACCCCGAGTGCCGTCGCCGAGGCCCGTCGGCCCGTCCTGACACACCTACGGCCCGCCGCGCTCCGCACGCGGTCCGTCGTGTCCCTCGGAGGCCGCCCCTTCCTCGGGGCGGCCTCCGAGAGACACCGGGACACCGGGTCCGCGCCGCCTCCTCCCGTCGGGAGGGTGCCCGCGGAAGGGGAGCTCCACCACCCAGAACCGTCCGCAGACCCCCGGGTCGGCGGACGTCTGCTCCACGACAAGGAGTTTCCCTTGACTCGACCCAGCTCGGCAGTGCGTCCGAGAACCTCGGCGGGTGCCCGGTCGGTGGTCTTCGCCTGTCTGGCGATCACGCTCATCGACGGACTGGACAGCGGCATGTACGGCGCGGTGCTGCCGACGCTGCTCCAGAACAAGCAGTGGGGCATCACCCTCGCCTCGGCCGGTGTCATCGGCAGCCTCTCCCTGATCGGGATGATGGTGGGCGCCCTGCTGTCCGGCTACGTCTCCGACCTCATCGGGCGACGCCCGACCGTGCTCGCCTGCGTGGCGAGCTTCAGCGTGTTCACCCTGCTGTGCGCGGTGGCCCCCAGCGTGGAGGTCTTCGGACTGTTCCGCCTGCTCGCGGGCCTGGGCTTCGGCGGTGCCCTGCCCTCGGTCATCGCCCTGACCATGGAGTACGTGCCGGTGGAGAGGCGGCAGTTCTACAACGGCGTCGTCCAGACCGGCTTCCCCATCGGTGGATGTCTGGTCGCCTTCCTGGCCATCTTCATGCTGCCGAACTTCGGCTGGGTCTCCCTGTTCGTCCTCGGCGGTGCCATCGGACTGGCACTGTTCGCGATCGTCTACCGGCAGATCCCCGAATCACTCGCCTTCCTCAGCAGCCGGGGACGCCACGAGGAGGTGCGCGCCCTCGCCGAGCGCTACGGGGTCGAGCTGCCTCCGGAGCCGGCGGTCGGTACCGTGACGGAGAAGCCGAACTGGTCCTCCTCGCTGAAGCTGATGTTCGCCCCCGGGTTCCGGGTCGCGACACTGCTGTTCCCGGTGATCGGCTTCTGCGGGCTGCTGCTGGCCTACGGCATGAACACCTGGATCCCGCAGCTGCTGCGCGCCTCCGGCTACGACCTGGGCTCCGCGCTGACCTTCCTGATCGCCTTCTACCTGGGCAGCACCATCGGCATGCTGGTCCTGGCCGGCCTCGCCGACCGCTGGGGCTCGCGTCCGGTGATCACGGGCGGCTTCCTGTGCGGAGCCCTGGCGGTGACCTTCCTGACGATGCATCCCCCGCAGGCCGTCGTCTTCGCCATGGTGCTGGTGGTCGGGTTCTGCGCCTCCTCGCAGGCCGCGGTCGCCGGGTTCGTGGGCGTCTACTACCCGGCCGCGGCGCGCGGCACCGCTCTGGGTGCCTCGCTGGGCCTGGGCCGGCTGGGAGCCGTCTTCGGGCCGATCCTGGTGGGTCTGATCATGGGTTCCTCGCTCGGTACCTCGTGGGTGTTCTACTTCTTCGCCGCGGCGGCGCTGCTGGCCGCGCTGCTGGTCGCTCTGGTGCCGCGGACCGGCATGCACGACCGCACCGCCCCGTCCACCGAACCGCAGGAGGTCGCCCCCGCCGCCTGACCCGCGCCCCGCGCGCCGCGCGCGACCCGGCTCCGCCCTCCCGGCGGTCGGCCACCCGCCGACCGCCGGGAGCGGCCGTCCGCCGCCGAACGGGGTCTTCAAAGTTGAGCGGTGCGGAGGTGTCCGCGGGCTCGGCGGGTGGTGACGCAGTGTGTCCGTAGTCGTTG
>NZ_JAESIF010000101.1:0-17205 GCF_016757295.1 Streptomyces sp. M2CJ-2
CTGCCTGCCGGGCGGCTGCGGCTTGCTGGGCGTGCTGGCGCTGGGCGTGCCAGTGTGCGGCGGCGAGGGCGAGGAAGAAGAGCGTGTCGATCACCATGGCGGTGGTGGCGCCGTCCTCGCCCCGGCCGAGTGCCGGGCCGCTGCGGACCAGGTCTCGCGGGCTCCTGCCGGACGCGATCCATCGGGCCGCGAAACCCGGGACAGTTCTTCTGCGGCTGGCGACGACACAATCCCGGGAAGGCAATCTCGACGGCGCGTGGTGGCCGCGTTCCCGCGACATCGGCGCGGAGCTGCCCGACCTCATCCACGTGCTGACCGGGCACCTCGGCCCCATCACGCGCGTCGGCCTGGACGCCACCGCACGGGATGAACTTCCCCCGCGCCCGGTCATCGACGACCAGGTCGTCCCTATCGACTCCTTCCCGGTCGGTGATGACACCGCCCTGATCACTCGGGGCGACCAGGACCACTTCTCCCTTCTCGTGGTCCCGCCGCACGCGACACCCGATGCCGCCCGTGCCGCGATGGCCGGCGCCGTCCGGGCCGGCCATGTCACCCATGCCGCACAGATCCTCATCGACACCGGCACCCATCAGGCACACCCGATCCCCGCGGAGGACCCTCGGACCGGCGAGGAACGCCACGAGCCCCAGGAATGACGTCTGGAGGCCCGAGCGCCCATAGGGCTGTCTTTGCTGCGGCGCCGACTTCAAGGTGATCGGGGCGGTACCGCCAGTCGGGGTGCATGCCCGGTAGTGGTGTCCGCTGATGTTCCGCTGGTGCCGTTAGGGTGCGCGACATGGCCCATACTCGGCTGTACCGCGCCGGCTCCCTGGTCGAGGAGGACTTCCCGGTCCGGGACATCTCCCGGCATCTGGCGGATCCGTCTTCGACCGTGTGGTTGGACCTGTACCGCCCGAACCGTGCCGAGTTCACGGCGGTCGGCGAGGAACTCGGCCTCCACGAGCTGGCTCTCGAGGGCGCGTTGCACGAGGGACAGCGAGCGAAACTCGACAACTACCGTACCCATCACTTCCTCAGTGTCTACGCGGTCGCCGTCGACCCGGACGGCGCAGGACTGACGATGAGCGAGCTCGCGGTCATCCTCACGCCGCAGGCGCTGATCACGGTCCGCAAGGACGCCGGGTTCGCCCTCGACGAGCTGGTCGCCCGGTGGGACCGTACCCCGGCTCTGGCAGCGCATGGGGTCGCCTTTCTGCTCCACGGCCTGCTCGACTATGTCGTCGACGGGCACTTCGCCGCGGTACGGCAACTCGATGAACGTATCGAGGAACTGGACGATCTGCTCTTCGCCGAAGGCGGCCGGCAGATCCAGACCGTACAGCGCCAGTCCTATGCCCTGCGGAAATCACTGGTCCGGCTCCGTCGCGTGGTTCTGCCCATGCGGGAGGTCGTCAACGCCCTCATGCGTCCCGACCTCGACGTCGTCGACGGTCCCTTGCTGCCGTACTACCGAGATGTGTACGACCACGTGCTGCGTGCCGGCGAGTGGACGGAGTCTCTGCGCGACCTGGTGGCCTCGGTGATGGAGGCCAACCTGTCGGTGCAGGCGAACCGGATGAACCTGATCATGAAGAAGGTGACGAGCTGGGCCGCGATCATCGCCGTGCCCACGGCGATCACTGGCTTCTACGGACAGAACCTTCCCTACCCCGGCTTCGGACACCAGTCGGGTTTCATCGTTTCCAGCGCCGTCATCGTCGTTGTCTCTCTGACGCTGTACTTCGCTTTCAAGCACTGGGACTGGCTCTGACCACACACGCTCCTGCGTGCTCGTCGGCAGACGGGCCCTGGGAGCCGGTTCCCGCAGTCGGCTCCCAAACCGGGTCCGCACAACAAATCAGGCCCGGTGCTGATCTCTCAGCACCGGGCCTGACCTGGTGTTTCTCTGTCGGGGTGGCGGGATTTGAACCCACGACCTCTTCGTCCCGAACTACTGGCTGAAAGCTCATCGAGGGTCAGTGGGCTGGTCGGAAGGCCTCTGATGGCCGTTGGTGGTCGGCTGAGGTCAGGAAGGTTGCTGTACTTCGCTGCTGTACCGCTTGTAGCAGTACCGGGCCGGTGTCCGGCCGGTACGATGCGCAGGCTGGGCAGTGTCCAGCGATGGGGGAGGGGCAATGAGGATCAAGGACCCGGAGTACCCGGCAGCGGTCGAAGCGGCCGTGGAGATCCTGCGGAAGCGGGCCCGGCAGGGACAGACCATCACGTACGGGGAGCTGAGCGCCGAGTTGGCGGCACAGGGCTTCGACTCCATCCCGCCTCACCGCGGAGTCATGACCTACCTGCTCAAGGATGTATGCCTCCACCGCAATGAAGATGGACGAGCACCGATGCTCTCGGCGATTGTGGTGAACAAGGCCAGACGGGAGCCGTCCGACCAGTTCTCCATCCTTGCCCGAAGCCTGCCCTTCTCCCGGCCGGCCAACTGGAGCTGGCAGGACGAGCAGCAGCAGGTGTTTGCTCAGCACCGCGAGGAATGACGTCGACCCTCGACATCCGCTTTAGGAGAGAGGCGGGGGAGTGGGGGCGCTGACCTGGAGCTTCGACACCTGGGCAGGCCACCGAGAACTCGACCGCGAGACCCCCCCGTTGACCGTGGCCGACCCTTGTATCTGGCACGCCTGTGGCACGGGCTGCCCCCTGAAGCTCCTCAGTCCGTCGGGATCAGGTGCGCCCAGACGGTGCCGAGCCTCTTGAGCAGGGCACGCTGCTCGTCGATCCAGCCGCGGTCCACTTCGAGGGAGAGGGCCAGCCTGGTGGTCTGCTGGTCTGCGATGGTGACCGTGATCCCATCGTGGTCGTCCTCCCGCCAATTCAGGCGGATGCCAATCTCGGCGACTCGCGCAGCCTCACGCCAGACGGCGTCGCGCCCTGCGGCGACCTCGTCCAATACGTGTGCCCAGCCGGCCAGATCTCTTGGATCCACATAGGTGTCGAGGACACCGGCCACGAAATCGTTGTGGACCAGGAGTTGCCCCTCCACGTCCGGGATGCCCGGGGCACAGGAGTCGTTCAACTCGACCACAACACTGCCGCCGTACTTACCGGTGATCCGCAGCAGTGCGAACCGCTCGGGCTCCTTCATGTCCCACCCCTGGGTGTTCGGTCCAGCGCTGATGCTGCGCACTCTAGACAGCACCACTGACGATGCCTGCTGCGCTCACCGTCTCAATGGGTGACTCAAGACCTGTCTTCTTGCCCTGGGTCTTGTCGGAGATCTTGGTGACCTGCGTTTCCGCTGGTCCGGGCGGTGGTCCCGGGCGCTTCAGTGGCCGTCGTTGGTCGTTGTTGGCCACTGCCGAGTTGCCTCGGACGGCCCAGAGACGGCCCAGCCTTGCCCGGTGCACGGCCGCCCGTCCGACTGACGACGGGGACTCCGATACGGCCGTCTGAACCTCAGCCAATGGCAGTCAGCCATGGCGACGGGTGGCGCGGTCTAGGCCGCTTCCCAGCTGAAGCGGCCCTCCAGGCGGTCTGGGCTGAGGTAGGCGTATCCGTGGCCGTGGGCGAAGTTCAGGAAGTACTGCTCGTCGAGGTCGGTACCTGCCAGACAGAAGTAGAAGCGCCATGGCGACTTGACACCGGCCCAGTCGGGGTAGGCGGGTCGGCCTCCGAGGTAGTTGTCGACGTCGACGATGCCGTGCGTCTTCAGGTCTCGCTCCGCCTCGTCCGGTACCGGCGTCAGTTCGATCCGGAACTCGACAGGCACCAACTCCTCGTCAGCGCCGAACCGCCACAGGGAGCGCCCCTTCGTCCCGGCCGGCCCAATGGCGGCGAACTCGGGTATTCGGCCACCGGGCTGGATGAGCAGGGCGGCTTCGCCGTCTTCCGGGTCCATGCCGCCGGTCTCGTAGTCGTCGTACGACAGGAAGAGGTATGCCATACGTCGTTCCTCGCCGGGCTCCGCCGGGACGGGGAACTGCCCGATGAAGTCCAGTGGCTCCCCGGTGCCGGGGTGCACTGGCCAGCAGGGCTCGTCCAGCCATACGGGATCACCGCCCAGCTTGGCGACGGGCTCGGTGATGGGCTCCTCGACAGCGTGGAACGTCATCTCCAACCAGGGGAGATACCCGGCGTCGTACGGGCCTTCGGCCCCCTCGGCAGGGCGTGGCAGCAGCATGCCCGGACTGTAGCCGTTGCCCCCGACAAACCAGGCTGGCGGCCGAATCCGCGGCTAAGCCGAGGGCGACATCAGCTTGGGAAGCTGCGGTCATTCGCGGCTCATTCGTGCACTGACCCGCGCGAACGACCAAGATAGGGCCTCGTTGGGCCCGGTCGCTTTCACCGTGGTTCCCCGCCCGTTCTGGTGCGCTTGTGGTGCACGCATGCCTCGTCCCCGTCCCGGCAGTGCCTATCGCTTCTGCGCCCTGTAGCGCTTCATCAGTGCAGTGATCCGTGCGGGGGCCGCTTGGCCGTTGAGTTCGGCCACGAGATCGTCAGGACACAACTCGTAAAGATCCCCCCACCAACGACGTCCTCGGTTGTCCCAGATCCGGTATCCACCTGGCACACCCCGGGCTACGTAGCGTCTCCTACCCACAGTCCCCCCTCCTGCCGTACTTCCGTATGCGCTCGCTGGCACGATGGCCTCGTGGCTGACCCAGAGCGCATCGCGACAGAGATCATGGCGTACTACCGGGCACTCGACGAGGGCGCCACCCTGCGACACCACTTCCGCCATGCTGACGAGGAAGGCGGCCTCTGGTACATCGAGGCCGTACCGGACCGCGGCGAGTTGGTTATCGTCAAGCAGGTGGAGCTGACCTCAGCTGGCCAGCTCCACCGGTACAGCTGGGAGCACCTGGAAGACGAGCACGGCGGCCTGACAGACCAAGCGGTCGATCCTGAGAAGGATCCGCTGGAGCCTATCCCGGCCGGAGAGTTCCATCAGATGTGGAATCGGTGAGCACGCTGGACACCCGCTTTAGGAGCGAGGTTGGGCGACTTGGCGGCTGACCTGCGGAAGGAGCTCTCTGGCGGACGTGGGGTATACGCCCTGCTGGGGCCTGCCGTTCCCCGTGGCTCCCCGCTCGTTCTGGCACGGTTGTGGCACGGGGAAAGGCCTTGCGCCAACAGCCTCACCGTGCGGACACGAGCGGATCGTGCCGACGGGTGAGGCCTTCGGACGGCCCAGATGCACAGTGAAGGAGCTACGCTCCACCTACGACATGCAACTGATCGGGGGGTCAGGTTGGTAGGGCTTACACCATGGATAGCGCCATCCTTCGCGCTTGTCGGCGTGGGAATGGGCCGCAGCCAGCCCGGACTTGACATGACGGCCGATCAGAACGACGAAAGTCGAGTGATGAGATGACACTGAGAAAATCGTGGAACTCGCTGCAAGGCGGCGGATTCATCAGAGGCTCGGTTGATCAGCTGCTGGGCCAGCGATCTCTTTTCCTCGGCTTTTGCGGCCTCGTGGCAGGCTTCGGAGGCGCCATCAATCTTGATGGCATCGCCAAGCGATTGATGTCCCTAGCGATCGGCTGCGTGTCTCTCGTCCTCACGGTGTACTCGTGGAGACAAGTGAAGCGTCAGACGCTCGAGAAGAACGCTCAACGCCGATAACCCGCGCCGCCCTCATACTCAACAACCACTGGAAATGATCTTCGCTGAGGAAACCTCACTCACTATCGGTAACGCCAGATTTGCCGCAGCCGCAATACTTCGGTCGCCCAGTGGGCTTCAAGCTCCGAAGCCGGGATGCGCTCGCGGCCGAGGCTGAAGCGAACGTGGCGGTAGAGCCAGTGCAGTGAAGCGTCCGTGCTGGTGATCAGCGTGGACAGCAAAGGTTCGTCGGCCGGTGTTTCCCGGTCCACGGCCACGAGCAACTCGCCTTGGTCATCGGGGTGCAGGTGAGGCAGGCCGCCGCCCATCCGCAGACGGAGATCTCTCCACGTCAAGAGTCTGCCGCCGCTACAGGCGGCGTCCGCGAGGATCTCGCGGACAGCGGCTGCGAGTTTGTCGATGGTCTCAATCGGGAGGCGATCAGCATGCCGTGGGTCGGCTGTGCCGTCCCTCTGCCGGGGGGACGCGTTCCGCGGTGCGGTTGTTTCCGCCGGCGCGGAACGCTCGTGCTCGACGGGCCTGTGGTCTTTCAACCGGTGTCGCCAGCGTTTCACTTCCCTGTCCTCCGCAGGGGGTAGCGGTTGGGCCAGTTGGCGGCGGAGCCTCACGATCTCGTCGAGTGTGTCAGCGAGTTCATCCGCGGATCGGGTCTCACGGATGCGGCCCAGCCCGGCGAGTAGCTGGCGAATCTTCCGAAGAGGCGGGTCCACTTGTTTCTTCGGGTCCCGCTCATGGCACCACGCCTTCACTTCACGCATGAAGGGCGTGTACTTCTCCCGGTCGGTCGGTGACAGTCGCCGTGCGTAGACCGGGCCCGCCAGGCGTCGGGCCGTCTCTACTGCCGCCAGATCTCCGGCTTCCTGGGCGGCGCCGATCTCCTGGACGAGCCACTCGAATTCGGCCCGCGCCTCGGCAAAAGCGGCGAGCTGTGTCGCTTCTGTCGAGTCTTCGGCGGGCACCGCTTCGTGAGCCTGCTCGGATTCACGGGTGCTGATCCACTCCCGCATGTCAGCACGCAGACGGTGGAGACGCTCTCGCACCTCTCCCGTGAGCTCGTGGTCGCTGATCCTCTCCGCCTCTTGCCGAAGCTTTACTGCCTCTGCCAGATCGCTGGCAATCCTTGCTGTCACGAAGAGCTCCGAGATGCGGGCGACACTCCGCGCCGCCTCGATCCGCCGATCGTGCTCTCCTTGGCCGACCGCCGTGGAGTCGTTCGGTCCTCCGCCACGGGCCTTGAAATGCTGCTGTATCGAATTCCTGCTGTCGGCAGGTCGGCTGGCTGGCTCCAGGGGCGTGATCGGGCGGCCGATCAGGCGGTCGAGTTCATTCAGGACGGGGTCACTGGCCTTCAGCCAGGAACGGAGAGTGCGGCTTTCACGACGGGCGTCGCGATACTGCCAGGCGTGCGCCTCGCCTTGTGCGATGGCTTGCGCCAAGCGAGTGGCGCGACGGCCGCTTGATCGGAGGAGCACAGCTCCCGCTTCTCGCAGCCTCGCCCGTATGACCACCAACTGTCGGGATGCCTCGACAGAGTCGGAGTGCCGGGTTGCCTCCTTTGTGTCGGCAACTGCCTCGGTGGGTGATGCCGCGGAAGGCGTCGGTACGGACGCTGGCTTGTGGCCATACGCCTCATGCGCTTTCCTGATCGCGGCCTCACCCCACCGGCGCAGAGCAGTCTCCGAGGCCGGAGCAGCGGCTCCGAGCAACCGCAGGACGGTGCCCAGGTAAGGAAGAGGGCGCCCGGAGCTGGCGACGATCAGGACGCACAGCAGCGGCCGGTCGGGGCTCAGTGGCTTGTCCACCGCGACCAGCAGGTCTCGACGTTTGGGGTCCGGCAGGTGAGCGAGGTCGAGCCCAGTCCGGCGGGCGAGTTCGTGCCACGTGGTCGTGGTGCCTTCTCGAGCCACTCGTTCCAGTGCCTGTCGGAGCACGGTCGCCGCCCTGCTGCGTATGGGCTCAGCAGGCGTGGTCTCGGTGCGAACAGGTGATGAACGAGGTGCTGTGTCGAGTTGCTCGTCAAGGGCCACGCTGGGGCGCCACAGGCCGGTGCGTTCTGCGTCCAGACCGTTGAGCTGCACAAGACTGTCTGCACGGACCGCCCACGATGAGCCGTTTCCTTCATCAGGGTCCGTGATCAGCAGCCGCACCGCGCCCGACAACTGGTAAACGTACTGTTCCGTGGGAATCGGGATCTTTTCGGGCAGCGACAGGTGGGCCCGGATGATGCGGCTCCCCGCCGGCTTGACGAAGCCCGACACCAGATGCCGGCCGGGCACGGCGAACGGCGACGTCGCCGGGGGCGCGGTTTCCGTGTCCACCGCGAAAACGATCTCGGTGCCGCGCAACGGCAGGCTGCCCGGGAGCGGGTCCATGCGCATGCCGCCCTCGCGGATGATCCCCTCGGCACGCAGTTCCTCAAGGGCAGGTGTCACGAGGCCGCTGTTGGTCATCCGGCACTGCTCAAGAGGCGCCCACGCGACAGTACGGTTCTCGGTCGCGGTGCCGATGAGAACGCGACGGTCATTACCCTTCGTCTCGCACCGCACACGCAGGGCGTAGCCCTGGCGGGCCACCATGTCGCGAGTGATCACACCGTCGGGCCCGAAGACCCACTCAATATGACCTTCCTTGGCCCCCAGACTGTCCGCGGCCTTGCGCCAGCTCCGGTAGTCCTCCGGATGCAGTTCGAACCGAAGGTGTTGTTCCGTGGCGCGTAGCCAGAAGTCCACTGCGTCGCCCGGGCCGTGCCCGAGGCTGCGCAACTCGGCCTGAGCCGCGTGCCCCTGGTTCGCCAGCCACCGGGTCACATGCACCTTGATGAACAGGTGATCGGCGCTGTCCACGCCGTTGGCGGTGCGGTGGCATACCGCGCGGTCTCCGCGGCGGTCCGGGTAGTGGGAGAAGTGACAGACCTTGGTCTCGTACCGCTTGGTCATCAGCTTTTCCCCGCAGCCGCCGAGGAGCGTGCCGCACCAGAAACGGTCAGTGCCGAACTGACGACGGAACTCGTCCAGGTTGTGCGGTTCCTCGGGGAGGATGACGGGCTGGTCCGAGTCCCGTCCCCCGATGACTGCGGTCTGGACGAGACGGGTGTCGATCTGCGGCACCTTCAATCCTCCGAAGCAGACGTACGACAACATGCGGGCAAGGCAAGTGAATTGAGGATGGACCCCTCTATGCGATCGCACAACATGTGAAGTGCGACTTGGAGGGCCCAACGGATCGGACGGATTCTGCTGCCGGCGTCCAACACTTTGGTGTATTCGAGGCCTTGACCTTCCGAGGCCAGCGTTTCCCGCCAGGCGGTCGAGACCGTTGCTGTCCGAGAGACCCGTTTCGCCCGTTGTGCTGAACCGTCTAACCTGCGGAACATGATTCGTGCTGTGGTGTTCGATGTCGGTGAGTGCCTCGTTGACGAGACCCGGGAGTACGGGACATGGGCGGACTGGCTGGGAGTGCCGCGGCACACCTTCACGGCCATGTTCGGCGCCGTCATCGCGCAGGGGCGCGACTATCGGGAGACGTTCCAGGAGTTCCGGCCCGGGTTCGATCTGACCGAAGAGCGGGAGAAGCGCGCGGCTGCCGGGCAGCCGGAGTGGTTCGGCGAGGGGGACCTGTACCCGGACGTTCGACCGACGCTAGCCGCGCTGCGCGAGGCGGGGCTGTGGGTGGGCATCGCCGGGAACCAGACCGTCCGGGCTGGCGGCCTGCTGCGGGAGCTGGACCTTCCGTCCGACATGGTCGCCACCAGTGACGCCTGGGGGGTGTCGAAGCCGGACGTGAGGTTCTTCAAGCGCGTTATCGAGGCGGCGCCTGCCGAGCCGGGGGAAATCCTGTACGTCGGTGACCGGCTCGACAACGACATCCGCCCGGCTGTGCAGGCCGGGCTTCTGACCGCCCTGATCCGGCGTGGGCCCTGGGGCACGATCCAGCAGCGTGACCCGGACGCGGACGCGATCACGACGATGCGCATCGACTCACTCGCGGAGCTGCCGGAGAAGATCGCCAAGTTCAACGCTGAAGGGCGCTGACCGTCGTACCCCAGTCGTAGAGACGATCATCGAGGTCCCGCACGCACTGCTTGTTCTGCCACGGGGTGAGCGTGCGGCGGACCTCGCGGAGGCGGTCTATGCCGGTGGCGTACCAGGTGATCGCCAGTTGATCGAGAGCCTGGATGGCGTAGCGGCACGCTTCCTCCGGCCTTCCGTCGGCGGCTTCGACCGCGGCTAGTTCGCCGAGGACGACAGTGCGCTGCTTACCCGACTCGGGTGGCAGGCAGTCAGCTGGACGGTACTGCGGTCTTGCGGCGTGTACCTCGACCAGTTACACCAGTGACCTTCGCACCGCGTCGGCCAACGAGGTCGCACGCACATCATCGGGCCCCCCGATGATGTGGTTCATCACGTAGCCGAAGGCGATGCCGTGCTCCGGGTCGGCGAAGCCGAGTGAGCCACCTCGGCCCGTGTGGCCGAAGGCGTTCGGGCCGGTCATGGGGTTGGCCTCGGTGGGCAGCATGTAGCCGGTGCTGAATCGGCTTGGGATCAGCATCACCTGATCTTTCCCGCCGACCTGCTCTCTGGTCGCTGACGCCAGGGTTTCCGGGGTGAGCAGGCGAACGCCGCCCACCTCGCCGATCAGCGCGGCGTACATGCGTGCCAGTGCGCGTGCGGTGCCGATGCCGTTGGAAGCTGGGAGTTCTGCGGCCTGCACCTCCGGTGAGCCGAAGTCGATCTCGGCGGGGGCGGTGACCGCGTACGCCCTGTTGCTGAAGGAGTGCGGGTCACGCCAGGCGGCGACCTGTTCGCGGAGTTCCTCGGGAAGCGACTCGGCGGGCACGGTGGTGAGGTCGACGTCCGGCCGCTGGTACACCATGCGGCTGACTCGGTCGCGTTCACCCGCCAGCAATCCGATGAAGAAGTCCAGCCCGAGAAGGGCCGCGATTTCTTCGGCGAAGAAGCGGCCCGGCGAGCGGCCGGAGACTCGGCGGATCACCTCGCCGACCAGCCAGCCCCAGGTCCGGCCGTGGTACCCGTGAGCCGTGCCCGGAGTCCACAGGGGGCGCTGGGCGGCCAACGCTGCTGCCATCGGATGCCAGGCCAACGCCTCCTCCAACGGCACTGGCTGATCCAGCGCGACCAAGCCAGCCTGGTGGGACAGGAGCCAGCGCACCGGGATGTCCGCCTTGCCGTTCGCGGCGAACTCCGGCCAGTACTTCGCCACCGGTGTGTCCAGGTCCAGCGCGCCGCGCTCGGCCAGCATGTGCGCCGCGGTCGCGGTCGCTCCCTTGGTCGCCGAGTAGACCAGTTGCAGCGTGTCCCGTGTCCACGGACGACCGGTTTCGGGGTCGGCGACGCCGCCCCACAGGTCCACCACCGGCCGACCGTACTGATATACGCACACCGCCGCGCCGATGTCCCCGTGCCGGACGAAGTTCGCCATGAACGCCTCACGCACCGGTTCGAACCCGGGCGCCACCTCACCGTCGATCGTCGTCATGCCGCTCATCCTGGCAGTTTGGCTGCCCTCCCCGGCGGGGCGGGCTCGCCCTCGGCGTCCGAGGCGGTGCTTATCAGGCTGCGACGGGCAGTGCCTGTAGGCGCTCGCGGAACTCGCGGACAGAGGGGACGGATTTGTGCGGTTCGAGCCGCGTGGAGAACTCCTTCAGGCGGTCCAGAGCTCGTACGGAGCTGACACTGTCTTCCAGGAGTCCGGCGCCGTAGTTCGCGGCGTCCAGTGCTCCCTCCAGGTCACTGCCGGCGAGTCGCGCCTCGGCCAGGCTGCTGGACCGTACGGCCTTGTCCCGGGGAGCCGCGCTCGCCACGGAGGTCTCCAGGGAACTCGTCGCGCGCTCCACCTGCCCGGAGCGCAACAGGACCTTGCCCTCGGTCGACCTCAACTGCGCCTCGCCGAACCAGTCGAGCCAGTCCGGGTTCTCCTCCGCCGCGTCACGCTCCCAGAGGGAAGCGGCGCGGTTCAGTGCCGTTCCGGCCTTGCGGTGGTAGCCGTCGCGTGACAGCGCCTCGGCCTTGTGCAGGTAGAGGAAGGACTGGGTGCAGGACGACAGGGAGTGGGGAGCGTTGTCGATGGCGGTCGAGATGAGGTCGACCCGCTCGGCGGTGCGTCCGGCTTCGGAGACGTGCACTCCCATCTCAGCGAGGATGAAGGCGCCGAAGGCGTCGTCCCCGGCGGTACGGGCGCTGCGCAGAGCGCCGACGTAGTAGCGCTGGCCGGCGGATCGCAGGCCGGCGTCGTAGGCCATCCAGCCGGTCAGGTGCGACACTCGGGCCGCCAGCGCGTACAGGCGGATGCGGACCCTGTCGGTGTACCGCCCACCGCTGAGGAGACCGGTGACCAGGGCGAGATCGCCGCGTGCCTGCTCCAGAAGCCGAGCGCCTCCGAGCTGGTCGTCGAGCGTGCGGAGGGTGCAGATGCGCTGCTCGATCGTCGAGACCATCGTGTCCGTGACCCGGTCACCGCCCAGCGCCGAGGCGAAGGCGGAGGGCGCGTCCACCCAGCTCGCCGCGAGCCCCGTCAAGGCGGTGCCGGTGATGGTGAGAAAGCCCCGGCGATCCATGCGGCCGCTTCCCACCAGATCGGACAGCGCCTCGACCGTGCCGGCCTCGGTCCACGGAGCGGTGAGCCCCGTCACCTCCCAAACGGGGAGCCACCGAGGCCATCCTTCCGCGCGCACCTGTTCGTCCGGGACACGCAGCAGGTCGGCGAGGACACGCTGGGCATCCGCGTCCGGCTCCTGTCCTTGCTCCCACTTCCATACGGTCGTCCGGTTGGTCGCCAGGGGGATCCCGAGCGTCCTCCCGTGCTTCTGCATGAGCCGGGCGAATTCGGCCTTCCCCCACCCGCGCGTCTGGAGGACGAAGCTCAGCGGATGAACTGCTAACGGCTCACCAGGCACGTCATCACTCCCGTCATCCCCTCACGGCGTAGTTGGGAGGCTACTTCCCGTGTCCGTGAACGGGGAGGGCGTGCCCAGGAGAAACCCCCTAGAAACGTTCCGACGTGCGAGCTGGCGCCGTTGACTGAGTATCAGCCGTCCGTGGGGCACGCCCAGGGCGCTCGCTCTCGGAACGGCTCCTCAGACCGGCGGCTCCATCTCCGTGTCCCCGTCGGGGATGGAGCCGCTCTCCAGCTCTTCGGAGGCGTCCGTCATGCCCACGCTCGTCCATCGGTTCGTCCTTGCGGGTACGGAAAGGGAAGTGCCCCTCGCCCGGCGCATAGTCGTCGACAAGGTGCGTACGTGGGGTGTGCCGCTGGACGAGGAGACAGTCGACGCCATCCGTCTCGTCGCCTCCGAGCTCATCACCAACGCCGTGGTCCACGGGGCGGTGCCGGTCACCGTTGAGCTGTACCACCGGCCCGGTCGCTTGGTGATCGACGTCCTCGACGGCAATTCATCGGCTCCGCAGATGGGTTGTGCCCAAGCCGACGACGAGAGCGGGCGCGGCCTGGCGCTGGTCGGTCTTCTTGCGGCGCGGTGTGCCTGGGAGCCCTCCGGTCACGGGAAGCGCGTATGGGCGGAGATCGTGCTTCCCACGGCGGCGCCTGCCATCCGCGCTGCCGTTCTGCGCAGGTTGTTCGCGTTGCGGCCGAAGCGTGGAGCCGCAGCCGAGTCCAAGTCGCTCACTCTGGCAGTCGCGTGATGGGGCGGCACGCAGTACGAGCGGCTCCGCCTCCTGATCCCGATGTGGTGTTCCGGCCCACCCGCCGCGACATCGACCCCGTCACAGGGGAGCCCACCGCCTACGCCCTGTGGGACCGCCATGAATGGCACGCGCGTGGTGAGTGCTGGCTGTGGTGTGGACGTGACGACGTCGAGGTGACGTGGATCGGTCCCGTCCGGTCGAGCGGTATGCACGCAGCCCTCCACGCCTGCCGCGCGTGTCTGTACGAACTGGACCAGCGGGTCCTGGAGACCAACATGCGCCAGGACGCGGACGTCCTGCCGATGAACGGCCGGGTTGCCCGGCCGCCGGTGTAGCGCTGCGGCTCATCACGCCGCCCAATGACCGCCGCCCCACGGAAATCCACTTCTCCCACGGCCGTGGGGTGGTCACTACCTCCCGCCGGAGCCCTGGCGGGGGAACCGAAGAGGAAGGAGTACGAGGTGGCAGAGCGCACGACACCGCCTCCGGCCCGGAGCGGCCTTCTGGTGGCGGTGGAAGAGCTGACCGCCGTCCACGATCGGTACGACAGCCTCCGGTCCGACAACGCCGGAAGCTCCGGCGACGCGCCGTGGCCGGGCGGCGACGGCAACCTGCACGACAGCGAGTAGGCACCAAGCGGTGGGGCCGGCACGACTGGCCGTGCCGGCCCCTCCGTGTCCGCATCACGTGGTCGAAACTCATGGAGGACACAGCGATGGAACATCGATTGATCAGCGCCATCGAGACAGCGCTCGGGTGGAGCGGAGCGGAGGAGCTGGGCAAGAGCTTCGTACGGGGGAGCATGGACGACCCCGCACTCGTCTCCCGCCTTCTGACCCCGAACCGCCTGCTCGACATCGCGATGCGCAGGAGCCTCAACCGCCCGCAATTCCGGTGCTTTCAGAAGGGCGAAGAGGTGCACCCGGCCGTCTACTACACCGACAGCGTCAGCCCCCGGGGCCAGAGCATCCCCATGGTCAACATGCGCAGCCTCGGAAGTCTCCTGCGGGAAGGTGCGACGCTCATCCTCGACCAGGCCAACGTCTTCGACCCGACGATGGAGGTCGCGTGCCGGGCGCTGCAGTGGTGGTCCCACGAACGCGTGCAGGTCAACGCGTACCTGACGACGAACGACGCCGCCGGCTTCCCCCTGCACTGGGACGACCACGATGTCGTGATCGTGCAGCTCGCGGGCGAGAAGGAGTGGGAGGTGCGCTCAACCTCCCGCAAGGTCCCCATGTACCGGGACTCCGACCCCAACAACACCCCGAGCGACGAGATCATCTGGTCCGGCCTCCTGAAGACCGGCGACGTCATGCACATCCCCCGAGGACACTGGCACCAGGCGACCCGGACCGGCAGCGGCTCGGGAAAGAGCCTTCACGTCACGTTCGGCATCACCAAACGCACCGGAGCGAGCTGGCTCGCCTGGCTGGCCGACTGGTGCCGCGAACACGAGATCTTCCGGCACGACCTGGACCGCTGGCACGGACCCGACAGCGAGGCCCTGACCAAGGCCGCCACCACGCTGGTCGGCGAACGCTCCCCGGCCGACTTCCTGACCGCGTACGAGCAGGAGACGGCGCTGCCGCGCCACGTGCCGTTCCTCGACATCCTCGGGCCGCTCGACGGCGTGGTGTGCACCACCCACTTCCCTCCCCGGGTCCTGGAGAACGGGGAGACCATCGACGTGGTGGCCGCAGGGAAGAAGCTCACCCTCACGGTCAAGGCCCTGCCCGCGCTGCGGACGCTGCTGAGCGGCAGGCCGGTCCCGCTGGAGCGGGCCGCGGCCGTCGTCGGGGCCGAAGTGACGGAGCTGGCCGAGATCCTGGTGAAGGAGGAGCTGTGCGCGGTGCTGACACCCGAGTTGTCCTCGGGCTACACCGGTCTCGTCACGAGCGCCGTCTCCTGACCGGAGCGCTTGATCTCGGTGTCACCGCGCTCGACACCAGCACCAACTACCTCGGCTTCCGCTCGCATCGGATCCTGGCGCGGACGGCCGGTGATCTGCTGCCGCAGTTCACGGTCTCCACGAAGGTCGGATACTTCCCGGGGCCGGACGGCGGGGAGCACTGCCTGGATCCCGTACGACTGCGCGCAGCTGTGGAACAGGCGGCCGAGGACCTCGGGCGGGAGCCCGACCTGCTGTTCCTGCACAACCCGGAACACTCGCTCCGTGAGGGCGCCCCGCATGACCGGGACGTGCTGGTGCAGGCGTGCACCGTCCTCGACGACGCTGCGGCGAAAGGGCTGTGTGCCGCCTGGGGAGTCGCTTCCTGGGACCCGGCACCGCTGCTGGACCTGATCGACCCGACCGCACCGAGGCCGTCGGTGCTCATGGTCCGCGCCGGCCTGCTGGTCGGAGCCGGAACGCTCGATGCCGCTGATGCCCTCATCAAGGCATGGGACCTGGGCGACGGTGCGGTGTGGGGGATGAGCCCCTTCGGAGGCAGCACCAGCGCCCCGGTGTGGGCCAGGATCGACCCGCGCGTCTTCCTACGGGACAGCAGTCGGCTCTCCCGCGTGCAGGCAGCCTTCCGGGCGGCCTATCACCTCCCGCGGGTCAGCTCCGTTGCGGTGGGCACCGACGAACCCTCCCATCTGGGCGACCTCGTCGGCGCCCTGACCGGCGAGGTCGAGGAGCGGACCATCCAGGAGTACCGAAGACTCCTTCGTGACCGCTTGCAGGGTCAGCCCGCCTGAAGCTCCTCGATGACCTGCTCGGCCATGCGTCGCGCGGGTTCCAGCCGAGGGTCCTCCGGATGCGCGTACAGTCCGAGGATCTTCGAGCAGGCGAACAACGTCATCAGCTTGCCGTCCCGGCTCTCGAAGTCGCGTCGGCGCTCCTGCCGTACGCGATCGGCCAGAGCGGGGACGGCAAGCGAACTCGCCCACAGTGAGGCGGAGTCCAGCCCCTGCGGTGCGTTCCCCCAGTCCTCCCAGTCGAAGAGGCTGAACACCGGAGCGGTCACGTTGGCCCAGTTCAGGTCCGCGTGGGCCGGCACCCATCGCTGGACGGTCGTGTCGAAGTTGCCGGAGAAGACACCTCGGATGAACTCGGTGACCAGTTCCTGGGTGATGGTGTCGGTGTCCGGTGTGGCGACCCGCCTCGTCCTATGAGCCGCCAGCGCGTCCAGCGAGGCGTTCAACGCCTCCCACCACTCATCCGGCAGTTCCGGGGCTTCGCTCAAGACGGCGCTTCCGACGGGAGCGGCCGGCAGGAGGCCGGTTTCGTCGGCCCGCCACATCACCGGCCCGTCCGCGTCCCACCAGACCACACATCCCTGCCATGTCGGCTGGGCGACGCCTTTTAGACGGGCGGCACACTCGGTGCCGTTCCACCCTTGATCGGTGATCTTGTCGGGCGAGCGCCGCTCGATCCGGACCCAGGTATCGCGGTCTGTCCGGGCTCCCACGGACCGGCGTTTGCGCACCACCGTATCCGGGAGCAGGCGCACCTGGAGAGACCGCGCGACGCGATCAAGAACCTCGTCAACCGGCTGCACCCGTAGGTCAACAGCCTGACCCGTGGAGACCGAGAGCGTCATACACGCGACCGTAGCAGCGGGGCGGCGGGAGGCAGTCCGACACGAGGAACCGGCGGCAACCGTCAGCCGCATCCATCCAGCACCTCACGGGACGGCGGCCCACGTGAGCCTGTTCACCGGAACCACCGGGTACTACCGCCAGTTCCGCCCCGGCATCCCCGAAGGCGTCGCTGCGGTCATCGACCAGGCCGCCCCTGTAGCCCGGGTTGTGCGGTGGGTGGACGGGAGACCGGTCTTGTTCGCGTGAGGGGGCGACGTGACCATAGGGCATCGGTAGCCGACTGGTAGGGGCCAGCTTGTGTTCGTCTTTCCCGCGGGGCCGTTCGTTGCGGTGAACGGCCCCGCGGTTGCTGGTGATTACCTGCGGTGTCGGCGGTGCTGGTCGACAGCGATGGAGGCGGGTCCGA
>NZ_JAESIF010000102.1:0-17051 GCF_016757295.1 Streptomyces sp. M2CJ-2
AGCCAGTTCCGCACCACGAAGTACCAGCCGGACTATCCGGACCGCTTCGCTTCCCTCGCTCACGCGCGTGAGTGGATGGACGCGTTCATCTCGCACTACAACCACGTGCACCGGCACTCCGGGATCGGCTATCACACCCCGGCCAGCGTCCACTTCGGCACCGCCGAACTCGTTCGCGAGCAGCGGGCGGCGACTCTCACCGCCGCCTTCGAGCAGCATCCCGAACGCTTCAACTGCCGCCCCGTACCGCCGAAGATCCCCCAGCAGGCATGGATCAACGACCCCGCCCGACGCCACGAACCGCAACAACACAGTTCATAGCCGCATATTCGTTTCATTTGACTTGACAGCTACCGATGCGACAAACCTTCCAAGTCGCCCAGAACCTGGCCGTGCTACGCGGCACAGTCCGCACCTGGCTCAGAGAAGGGCCGAGTGTCATACCCCCGAGCAGCGGGGTTGGCTGCGGGGAGCTCATCAGCGCGATGACAGTACGAGAAGCCTTCGTCTCACGGACTCACGCCCTGGGTGGCGTCGGCAATGGGCGAGTACTGTCGCCGTCGCGATCGCGCTGATCGCCCCCCCGCTGGCCGCCGGCATCGCCTCCGCCGTTGCCCTGGGCATCGGCACCGCCATGGTCTACCCCGCCCTCGGCGCCTTGGACGCCGCCGTCACGCCGCCGTCACGCCGCCGCCTCCGGCCTGCTCGCCGCCCGCTGGATCAGCGAACACCGCCACCACCCGAAAGGCCGGTCATGAACTGCCTGCTGTGCGCCACCGACAACCACACCACCACTGCGGTCGCCATCTGCCACCACCGCGGCGCCGCCGTCTGCCAAGACCACGCGTGCTACGACAACACCCCGGACACCCCACCGGCCTGATCGGCCCTGTCCAGGCGCGGACACGGCGCATCCACTGCCCCGACTGCGCCGCAGCTGAAGCGCCCACAAGCGGCAGCGCACCCGCCGTCGCACCGGAGATGAGAACCGGCCGCACCGCAGCGGTACACACGGCCAGCCGTACCTCGCTCTGACCGGCGAGAAGGATGACCTCATCCGGAACCCCATGGCCGGCCCGTGGCTTCGTTCATTTCCAGTGAGGGCGTTTATCGATGAGTTGCAGCAGCGGTTGGCGATCCAAGGGCTCTCGGATGTTCACGAGAAATGACGGCGATGCAGTGTCCGGGCTCAGGTATGGACGCCCACTGTGCAGGCTGCGGCTATTCCGGGTGGGCATTGCCAGGGGTCGACCACGCCTGAGATCGGCGTGGCCTGGTGTCGTGGGGCACGAGGTCAGCGCGAAGCTGCCGGCATCCAGGAGGCTTGTCGTGCTGTCCGCCGCCCGGAACGCCCAGGGGCCGACATGGCAGGCAGGGGCCTCGCCACCGCGGCGGCAACCGCCGCGAGCGCCGGCGCCGATGCTCGCGGAGCACAAGCGACCAGCGGCGGTAGCAGTACGAATCCGAGGAGGTGTCGCCGGCTTGCAGGCGCGTCTGGCGCACGCGCAAGCCCAAAAGGTCAAGCACCACCACCTCGCGGGCCGAGCGCAGAGAGTCGTACGACCGCGTCCGCCGGTTCCCGCGGCCTTCATCGCCCTCGTGCGACCGGTCGCGTTCAGCGGTTGACTGCCCCGACAAGGACGACGAGCGCGGTGAGGACGGCCGCGAGAGACATCGCCATCGCAGCCGGGACCCCGAGGACTCGCCGGTCCGCGGGCCGCTGCTGATGGGCGAGCCTGAGCGCCACCCACGCCGCCTGCGCGAGTACGCCGCCGACGAAGGCGAGCAGCAGCGGCATGAGGCCGTCCGGAATCGGCAAAGCGCTCGTCACGAAAGCTCCCGCGACCGGACTCAAGCAGGCCAGCCCGATCCATGGAGCCACGCGCCGCCTCGGTCGCGCCCCCAGCAGAGCGGCCAGCGCCAGGCCCTCGCCAGCCGCGTGCACCAGGAGCGCCGCCACCACGGCGACCGAGGCGGTCAGCGCCAGGGCCGCTCCTTCCAGGAAGCGGTGCAGAGCGAGCCCCGATGCCGCGCCGATGCCGCCCGCACGACCCGGCTCGCACGGGCAGCCCATACGGACCACGGCGCCCATCACCCCGTACGCGGCGAGCGCGGTGAGCGGCACCGTCCACTGCGGCACGCCGGCCTCATGGGCCTCGTCCCACGCGTCGGGCAGAAGATCGAGGACCGCAATGATCAGCAAAATCCCTGACGTGGCGGCCAGCAGAAGCGCAGGCCGGCCGAATCCACGCCGCGCCAGCCAGGCGCCCACCACGGTGGCCACAGTCACCAGGACCACGGCCACCAGCGTTGCGGTGGAGGGCAGCTGCCACCCGGTTCCGCCGTCGGTGTGTGCGCCTGCTGCGTAGAGCACGGAGAGCATGCCCCCCTTCCTGCGAGGGTGGCGAGCCTGTGTGCGCAGTGCCCGGGTGAACCGGCTCCGTCAGCGGCGGTAGCAGTACGAATCCGAGGAGGCGTCGCCGCCCTGCAGGCGTATCTGGTGCACGCGCAGGCCGAGGAAGTCCGGGCCGTGTGGGAAGAAGTGGCTGTCGACGGAGAGCCCGCCGTGCGCGGTGTCGGCGTCGAGTTTGACCATCCACGGGTCGATGCCCGCGGGATAGAGCTGCGCGTCCCAGGCGGCGTACAGGGAGTTCGTCAGGTACACGCGCCGCCCGT
Organism: Streptomyces sp. M2CJ-2; assembly: GCF_016757295.1. Classification (NCBI taxonomy): domain Bacteria; kingdom Bacillati; phylum Actinomycetota; class Actinomycetes; order Kitasatosporales; family Streptomycetaceae; genus Streptomyces; species Streptomyces sp. M2CJ-2. The sequence goes on from NZ_JAESIF010000102.1 coordinate 2,677, forward strand.
CGCGGCTGAGCTCGACCATCTGCGCTCCGCCGGTCAGCGGAGTGTCCGGTTCGGCGGGGTGCGGCTGTCGGCCGACGACGCCGCCAAGACGCACGGACGCCGTCTGCCGGGGATGGAACGGGTCGCTCACGTCGTACTGGAGCAGGTCGCCGGTTCCCCAGGCGGATACGTACAGCCACTGGTCGTCCACCGACAGGTCGATGTCGGTGATGAATGGGGGCACGGCGCCGAACGGCTGCAGTGCGGGGGGCAGGTCCTCCCTCTGCGCGGGCTCGGCCGGGACGGTGAGCACCTTGCGGACGGCGAAGTCCTCGCCCTCCCGGTTCCACAGCCACACCGATGCCGACAGGTCCTCCACGTCGACCACGGTGTTGGTGAACCCCCACGTGGCCTCGGGGTCGTGCGCGGGGCGCAGTTCCAGCACCATCTGGTTCTCGTCCCCCAGATCGACGCGCTGCAGGTGCCGGCCGGAGTCCAGCTCCCAGAAGTGCAGTGAGTGGCCGTAGCGGCGATCCAGCAGCAGTTCGGGGACGAGGCCGTCCTCGATCATCGAGGGGCTCCCCCACTCGCTGGTCACGGCGATGTTCTGGCGCAGGTGCCACCAGAGGTCGTAGGCGAGCCGCTGCGGTCCGCGGTCGCTCTCCCAGGCGCGCAGCACTTCGAAGCTTTCGTGGTCCAGCAGCGCGACGCCGCCGGGCCCGTCCGCCCCGTCCGCGCCGCCCAGGCAGGACAGGAACATTCCGTCGGGGCCGCAGTGGAGTGTGTGCGGGCGCGAGTATCCGGCCTTGGCGGCCAGCTCCTCGGGCTCGACCACCTTGACCAGGCGCGGACGGGCGGGATCGGGTCCGGTGTCGAGGACGTGCAGCCGGGAGGAGCGCAGTCCGGGGACGATGAGGTAGCGCCGCGCAGCGTGATGATGACCGGCATGCGCCAACGCGCTCGAGCAGGCGTTCCAGCCGAAGTGGTGCAGTTCGTTGCCCGGGTCGGGCAGCTCGGTGTGGGAGGTCACGCGGCCGTACACGGGGGATTCGGGGTCGGTGCCGACGGTGAACAACGCGTCCGCGCGCTGTGCGGCCGGGTCGAAACCGACGACATAGGCGAGCTTCTCCGGGGGTGCGGCGACGGCGTCCGCCGGAGTGCGGTACAAGGTGGGGTCACTGTGCTCGCCGCGGTCGTGAGCGTGCTCGGTCGTCGTCATGGCTGCTCCTCACTCCCGAACGGGAGTCTGGAGCCGGGAGCTCCCGGGAGGCAGCCGGCTTCACCCGTTCGAGATCGATATGGAGGTACCGGACATATACGCCCTGAAGCCAGCGTTTCACAGCCCCGAAGCACTGCCAACGCGGCGGCGCGGGCCGCCTCAGGGTGCGGCCCGTCTCCGGCACCCCCGAGAGCGGCGGCACCGAGCGAACACCGGGCCTTCCGGCCGCCCCGCCGGTCGACCGTGTCGGACGCCGCTCGCTGATCAGGCCTGCTCGACCGGACAGGATCTGTCCAGCGGGCTGATGAGCCGGTGGAAGATCCGGGTGGTCGTGTGCCACTGCTTGAGTGGCGCCGTCAAGGTCCGTCCGGAGGATCTCGTCGATCATCGGCTTGTACGGATCCAGAGCGGTCGCCTGCGGTGGCATCTCCTTGCCTGACTCCGCCAGGCCGAATCCAGCAAGCCGGCGACCTGGTCATGTTGGACAACGGCGCCGCCAACCACGACAGGGCCGTCTTCACCGACCCCGACCGATTCGATGTCACTCGGCGGGAGATCTCGCACCTCACCTTCGGGCACGGCCTGCGCTACTGCATCGGCGCACCCCTGGCCCGCATGGAACTCCAGGTTGTCTTCGGCCAACTCATTTCGCGTTTCCCACTGATGCAGCTTGCCGTGCCAGTCGAGGAACTACGCGTCCGTGGCGACGTGCTGACCAGCGGACTCGTCCAGCTTCCGGTCACCTGGTGACCAGGGAGCGGCATGGGCGTCATCACCGTTGAGCAAGCCCTCCGACGATGAAGAACAGGATCGCAACCTCAAGACCCTGCCCGCCCTGCCGTTGTGTGTGGGTACGGCTCGCTGGGTTCATGCCCGAGACGTGTCCGGTCGGCCGGTCACCGCGCGGGGTGCCCCTCGATCCAGCGGGCGGCGAGCAGGCCGGAGGCGGCGGTGAGGACGGCGGCCGCGACGACGGTGGCGTTCAGGCCGAGGGCGTCGGCCAGGACACCGGCCACCAGGGCGCCCGCGGCGTAGCCGATGTCCCGCCAGAACCGGTACGTGCCGAGCGCGTTGGCCCGCCAGGCCGGGTGGGCGTGGTCGGAGACGGACGCGATGAGGGCCGGGTAGACCATGGCGGTGCCCAGGCCGAGGAAGACCGCGGAGAGGGTGCCGGCGAGCAGGGGCCGGTCGAGCAGGGCGAGGGCGAGGACGAAGCCGGCGGCCTGGACGAGCATCCCGTGGACGATGAGCGGTTTGCGGCCGATGCGGTCGGCGAGGTGGCCGGTGGCGACCTGCCCGAGGCCCCACAGGATGGGGTAAAGGCCCTTGATCAGGCCGACGGCGGCCAGCCCGAGGCCGTGGTCGGTGAAGAGCAGGGGGAAGACGCCCCAGGTGAGGCCGTCGTTGAGGTTGTTGACCAGACCGGCCTGGCTGGCGCCGCGCAGGGAGCGGTTGTGCCAGGAGGTGCGGGCGAAGGTGGCCTTCAGGCCGGTGTCTTCGTCGGTGGGCAGGGGCGCCGCGTGCTGGGCGAGTTCGAGCGCGACGTGGGCGGCGGTGTCGCGCACTACCAGGGCTAGGGCGAGGCCCGCGGCGACGAAGACGACGCCGATGAGCTCGGGCACCGGGCGCAGGCCGTGGCTGGTGGCGAGGTAGCCGGTGAGCAGGGCGGTGACGCCGACCGCGGTGTAGCCGGCGGCCTCGTTCAGGCCGGTGGCCAGGCCGCGGCGGGCGGGGCCGACCAGGTCGATCTTCATGTTGACGGTCATCGACCAGGTCAGGCCCTGGTTGAGGCCGAGCAGCACGTTGGCGGCGACGATCCAGCCCCAGGACGGTGCGTAGGCCAGCGCGAAGGGGACAGGGATGCCGATCAGCCAGCCGGTGACGAGGAGCTGCTTGCGGTGGAAGCGGGCGGTCAGCGCGCCGGCGGCGAGGTTGGTGATCGCCTTCGTGACACCGAAGGCGATGATGAAGGAGAAGACGGCCAGGTCGCTGGTGATGCCGAAGGTCTCGGTGCCGATGAGCGGGACGGTGGTGCGTTCCAGGCCGACCAGGCCGCCGACGCAGACATTGACGACGACCAGCAGGGTGAACTGCAGCCAGTTCTCCCGCAGACCGAGCCGGACCGGTCGCCCGGCGGGGTCGGTCGGGGCGGTGACCGCAGGAGTGGCGTTCACGAGCGGGTGCCCTCCGCGCCTTCGACGAGCCGCTGCCCCTGGGCGGCGGCGTAGTCGGCCGGTCCACCGTCGAGGACGGCGACATCGCGATGGCCGGCCCGTTCCAGGAGGCTGGCGGCGGTCATGGCGCGCTCGCCGTGCCCGCAGGCCACGACCGGGCCGTGGGGGGCATCGCCGGCGGCAGCGGCCAGGCCGCCGAGCTCGATGTGCACCGCGCCGGGGACGTGCCCGGAGGCGAACTCCGCTTCCTGCCGCACATCGAGGTAGGGGCGGCCTGCGGCACGGTCGGCGGTGACGAACGCGGTGGTGGTCTGGGTGTTGCCGTCGGCGAGCCAGGCAGTCATCCCGCCCGCGAGGCGGCCGGTGAGCCGCTCGTAGCCGATCTTGTACGCCTGCCAGACGATCTCGCTCAGATCCTGGTCGACGCCGGTGACGAACGCCAGGGGCACGGTGTCGGGCAGGAGCCAGCCGAGCCAGGTGGCGAACTGCTCGCGCAGCGGGACGGACAGGGAGCCGGGGATGTGGCCGGCGGCGTAGTCGGCGGCCGGGCGGACGTCGACGACGTGCCCGCCGTCGGCTGTCAGGGCCCGCACCTGCTGCGCGGACAGGGTGGGCAGCAGCGGCTGTGCGGTCAGCACCGCCGGACCGCGCCGGTTGAGTTCGCCCAGCCGGTCGAAGTACGCCGGGTAGCTGCCCAGGCTCGCGATCAGCTGGGCCACGAAGGTGTCCTCGTCGGGTGCGCCGAGCAGAGGGTTGGCCCGCTGCTGCGCGCCGATGGTGGTGGTGCGCTCGGTGCCGGGAGGGGCCGAGCAGAAGGATCCGGTGCCGTGGGTGGGCCACACCGCGGTCTCGTCCGGCAGGGCGGTCAGCCGCTTGAGCGAGTGGTACTGGGCCCGGGCGAGTTCCTCGGTCCGCTCGGGGCCGAGGAGGTCGGTGCGGGCGGCGGAGTTCACGATCAGCGAGCCGCCGGTGAACACCCCGAGCTCCCGGCTGCCGTCCAGCAGCAGGAAGGACAGGTGTTCGTCGGTGTGCCCGGGGGTGGCCAGAGCCCGCAGCGTCAGCCCGCCCAGGTCGACCTCGTCGCCGTCCACCAGGCCCCGGTGCGCGAAGGCGCGGCGGCCGGCCGCGGAGGCGAGCACGGTGGCGCCGGTGTCGTGGCCGAGCTGGACGGCGCCGGAGAGGAAGTCGGCGTGCAGGTGCGTGTCGGCGGCGAACGCAACGTGCAGCCCTCGCCGCTCGGCTGCCGCACGGAGGGCGCGCAGGTCACGGCTTACGTCGACAGCCAGGGCGCGTCCGTCGCCGAGGGCGAGCAGGTAGGCGCTGTTGCCGAGCCCCTCGTCGACGAGCGGGATGAGGTGATCGTCCGCGAAGCCCACGGCGTCCTCCAAGCTCTCGGAGCGGGGGTGTGTGGTCATCTCCCCCAGGCTTATTTACAATGATCCATGGATTTATGGAGGATGCCATGTCGGAGAACACGAAGAGCGGGTCGAAGGCGCGGCTGTACGACGCGTTCGCGGCCAGTGGCAAGGCGCTGGCCAGTGGAAAGCGCCTGGAGCTGCTGGATCTGCTGGCCCAGGGCGAGCGCACCGTCGACGCGCTGGCCAAGGCGGCCGGGCTGAACCTGACCACCGCCTCGGCGCACCTGCAGACCCTCAAGCAGGCCGGCTTCGTCGCCACCCGCCGCGAGGGCGTGCGCATCCACTACCGGCTCGCCGGCGACGACGTCGCCCACCTGTTCGCGCTGCTGCGCAAGGTCGCTGAAGCCCACCAGGCCGCCGTGCCCGCGGCCCGCGATGCCTATCTCGGCGAGGACACCGCGTCCGAGCTCAGCCGTGAGGAACTGCGGGTCCGGATTGCCGCCGGGGACGTCGTCGTGCTCGACGTGCGGCCGGTCGAGGAGTACCAGGCCGGACACATTCCCGGCGCGATCTCCATCCCGGTCGATGAGCTCGCCGAGCGGATCGACGAGTTGCCCGAGGACACCGAGATCGTCGTGTACTGCCGCGGCGAGTACTGTGTCCTGGCCCACGACGCGGTGCGGCTGCTGACCGACCTGGGGCGGCGGGCGATCCGCCTCAACGACGGCATGCTGGAGTGGCGGCTGTCGGAGCTGCCCGTCGACGCCTCGGACCTGACGTGATGGGCCCCGGCGGCGGCCTCCCGCCGCACCCGGGCCTGGCCGGCGGACCCGGTCTACCTCGACTACAACGCCACCACCCCGGTCGACCCGCGCGTCGCCGAAGCGGTGCTGCCGTACCTGACCGACTACTTCGGCAACCCCTCCAGCAGCCACCCCCACGGTGCCGAGCCCCGGCGGGCGCTCAAGGACGCGGGAATCCAGGTGGCGCTCAGTGGTGTACGGATGCCGAGGATGAACGCCGTCATGGAGCGGTGGGTGCAGACCCGCCGGCGTGAGTTCCTGGACCGCACGTTGATCTGGAATCAGCGTCACCTGCTCCACGTACTACGCGAGTTCGAACGCTTCTACAACTCGCATCGACCGCATCAGAGCATGGGTGACGTCCGCCCGCTCTGCCCGTTGCCCGAGCCGATCACCGACCTGGACCGGCTCGCCCACCTCGAGGTACGAAGACGCGACCGCCTCGGCAGCGTACTCCACGAGTACCAGCATGCCGCTTGACCTGGACGCACGCGGTTTCCGGCAAGCACAACCCCCAGGAGCTGTGCTCCCAAGCCGGGCGCGGCACCAAGGCGCGGATCGGGCGGACGGTGGGCGGGCGCCCGCGGTGCTTGGGCCCGCAGGTCGCGGCGTGGCTCCGGGGGAGCGGGGTGCGGTGTTGGCGCAGAAGCGTGTCCGGGCGTGCCGGCAGCAGGAGGTGCCGCGGCTCGCCCCTGGGGATGGGGGCAGGGCGGCGAGGGCTGCGCGGTCGGTTTCGGTGAACCCGGGTCGGCCGGCCTGGCGCTGCAGGACCGGCAGGTGGTGCCGCAGCGCGCGGATCTCGAGGTCTTTGCCCCGCTCGCTCCCCGGCCTCGCGGAAGCCGAGCAGGAGGCGGAAGTACCGCCACACGCAGTGGGAGATGATCTCCGCCGGGTACCGGTGCCCCCTGTACGACGGCGGCGTACTGCCCACGGACAACTCCATCCACCATGATCAACCCGAAGATCGTCCCACCCGGCCAGCCAACATGACAGTGCCGCCCGAACGGCCGAGGGCCGTTGCCGCACCGAGCGGCGTGCGGCTGCGGCCTGCCGTTCTGCGGCGAGCGTTTGCCGGACTTGCCGGCCGGCGCCAGGCTGGGAACATGGTGCGCGCGTCGGCTTCGAACATGCTGACCGGGTGGGCTGTCGAGAGTCCTGGTCCGATCGCGGACGGCCCACTGATGTCCGTGCGGCGTACCGTGCCCTCGCCGGGGCCTGGCGAGCTGTTGCTGAGGGTCGAGGCGTGCGGCGTCTGCCGCACGGACCTGCACCTTGCCGAAGGCGACCTGCGCCCGCACCGGGCATCGACCGTTCCCGGTCATGAGATCGTCGGCCGCGTGGCCGCCGTCGGCGAGTCCGTCACGGAGTTCCGGGTCGGCGACCGAGCCGGTGGGGCGTGGCTGCGCAGCACCTGCGGCCGATGCCGCTACTGCCGGGCCGGTCGCGAGAACCTCTGCCCGGCCTCCCTCTACACCGGTTGGGACGCGGACGGCGGTTTCGCCGATGTCACCCTCGTGCCGGCGGACTACGCCTACGCGCTCCCGGACGACCAGGACGCCGTACTGCTGGCACCGCTGCTGTGTGCCGGGATCATCGGCTACCGGGCTCTGCGCCGCAGCGCCCTGCCACCCAACGGCCGGCTCGGGATCTACGGCTTCGGGGCCTCGGCCCATCTGGCGGCGCAGGTCGCCCTGGCCGAAGGAGCAACCGTGCACGTGCTGACCCGTTCGGCACGGGCCCGTGAACTCGCCCTCGACCTAGGCGCCTCTTCCGCGGGCGGCGCCTACGACCGCCCGCCCGAACCACTGGATTCGGCGATCCTGTTCGCACCGGTAGGGGATCTGGTGCCCGTGGCACTGGAGGCACTGGACCGTTCGGGAACGCTCGCCGTGGCGGGCATCCACCTCACCGACATCCCCATGCTCGATTACCGCCGTCACCTCTTCGAAGAGCGGAATCTGCGCAGCGTCACCTCCAACACCCGGCAGGACGGCCGCGACTTCCTGGACACGGCCGCGCGGATCGGTATGCGGGTCACCGTCAGCCCGTATCCGTTGAGCCGTGCCGACCAGGCTCTGAGGGACCTGGCCGCCGACCGGGTCGGCGGCGCCGCCGTGCTCGTGCCCGGATGACCCACCGCGACGCACTCCTTGGACGTGCCCCGGGAGGTCGCGGTAACGGGGGACGGAGTGGTTGAAGAAGTTCCGCCGCGAGCGGCGTGTGTCATGCGACATCCTGCGGGCTCGTCCTGGCTTTCGTCTCTCGTTGCTGCAGGTCAGCCCGGCAGACGGAAGCGAGGGATCCGCATAGGTCATGACGGACCCTCGGGATTTCTGGAGAACCGTCATGAGCCCCGCACAGACGCACAGACGCACAGGCCGAAGGCGACGAGGTGCCTGGTCAGGCCCCATGCCGAAGAACCAAGGACCACGGCGAACTCGCGGGATGACGCGCAGAGTCACATGCGTACGTACTCCTCGGTGTCCTCGGCGAAGTCCGTCAGTGCCTGGTCGGTGAGTGTGGGACGGGTCTGTGCGATGGCCTGCAGGTAGTCCTCCGTGCCGGCCGGCGCGCCTTTCCCCTGGGCGACTTCGCGTTCGAAGGCGGTCTGGGCGCCCTTGCGAGCGGCGAACTCGATATCGGCCGGCGTGAACATTGCGCTTGCCTCCACCAGACGGCGGAGATCGACATGGGCGGCGGCGGTCCCGAGGTAGCGCCGCCAGACCGCCGAACGGGCCTGTGGATCGGGCGGGCCGACCGGGATGACGTAGTCGAAGCGGCCGGGCCGAAGGAACGCAGGGTCGAGGAAGCGGACGGAGTTCGTGGCGCAGATCAAGAGGCGGTCGTCGTGGTCGCGGAAGCCGGGGATCAGTTTGAGCAGTTCGTTGGTGACTCCATGACTGGGGTCGACAGCCGTACCGGACCGGGCAGAAGCGATCTCCTCGACCTCGTCGATGAAGAGAACCACCGTCTCCAGCTCGGCCAGCTCGGTGAACGCCTCCCGCAACGAGGCCGCCAGTCCTCCCTCCCGGAACGACGCAAGCCGGGACGGGAAGAGTTCCACGAAGGGCCACCCCAACCGCGAGGCAACCGCTCGGGCGAAGCTGGTCTTGCCGGTGCCCGGCGGCCCGAAGAGGATGACCGCCTTCGGCGGCCTCACTCCATACCGCTCGGCCAGCGTGGGCCGGGCCAGCGGCAGCACGATCCGTCGCTCGATGGCTTCCTTCACCTCTTCCATTCCCGCAAGGCCGTCCCACAGATCCCCGGGAAGCATCCTTCCCCCCAGTTCCGCCAGGAGGCCGGCATCGCTCGCACCGAGCTGCTCGACCTTCTCGTAGAAGACGAGCCCGGTCCGGGACCGGTAGCCTGAATTTTCCAAGGCAACGGTTTCCGTCGCCCCCGGGGCCAGGAGCGCGCCGATCCGGCGGACTCCCTGGGACCGCAAGCGCCGCTCAAGCTCGGCGATCAAGGAGTTCCCGATGCCGCGGCTGCGCCATGTCCCGGCCAAGGCCACCAGGATGATCCAGCCCCTCTCGCCGGAGACCTGCGCCACGCCGACGCCCACCAGCTCGTCGCCGACCACCGCCACCACGGCCGGTCCTGCGGCCCTGGCTGCGGCCACGACCTCCGATACCGGGAAAACGGCAGGAGCCTCGTCCACCTGCTGGTTCTGGTCCCAGATCTGGATGGCGCGGTCCAGATCATCGTCGTGGAAGTCCCGAAATCGCCACGCCGGCATCGTCATCACCTTCGAGAGGGGCCACCACCGCTCCCCGGCTCAGGTAGTGCCCCGTCACGGATCCTTGCTTCATTCTCCCCATGTGCGCCTCACGGGCGCGCGTCGAACGAGGGTGCCGTCAACGTACAGGGAACCAAGTGACATGTAGCTCAGCGTGATGTTGGTCCTGTGGGGTCGCCGCCGTTCGGCTCCGCCCCTACGACCCCGTCCCTCTTACCGGACGGTGAGCACGTGCTCCCGGTCGTCCTCCTCCAAGCCAGGTCCGGCGGGCGGTGGTCTCGGGGTTCGGGGAGTATCCGAGCAGGGATCACCGCTACGGAGTTCAGTTTCCTGAACGCTTCGGTGCCCCGGTCAGCGGCCCTGGCGGAATGGGCTGTGCACCTCGAAGGAGCCTTCGCCGGTCTCTGTGCGCCGACGCCGTTCGGCCTGGTACGCGGTCCAGGCGAGTTCACCCTGCACAGCGGAATCGCAGACCATCAATTGTTGAACGCTGTGCGGGGCACGGCAGCCACCGCCGGCTACGGCCTCACCCCAGAAGAAGTGACCCTCCGGTCGGGTCGTCGCTTGCCGCGCTGCGGGCCCTCCCTCGCTGCCCTGCCGTCCGGATAGGCCCTTCCCTCAGGCGCGACGGCGGCGGCAGCAGGCCGCCCGACTACTTGACGCTCCGCTGCAGGCTCCGGACCCGCTCCCGGTCGCGGTCGGCGCGACGGCGCCGCGCTGTGCGGAGCGCCCACGACGGGCCCGGCCACCTCGCGGCAGCAGCCGTTCCCTCGACCACGGCGGACGGTGCGGTCTGCTCACGCTCGCCCGTGCGGGACGGCGGCAGTACGACGAGCTGCCCAGCTCCGGCGGGGTCGACGGCATACGCCGGGCTGGGTCTTCACGGTTGCGCCCGCCACGATCCTGGCCTGACACCGGTCCTCGGTCGTAGCGGTCGCGCAGAAGGGTGTCCACGGATTGCCCACACGCCTTGGTTCCGCGGACCTGGAAATTCCACCTCTTTGAGGGCCTTTGTGGGCGCGCCCGCGGCTTCCGGTGCCCGCTTGGGGCGACTGTTGCCGTGTCCAATCGGTCCAGGCGCCCAGGCGCCTGCTGTGACAGGAGATCGCTATGCGTGTTTCCCGCTTTGCTGCCGCGCTCGGCGTGGCAGTCGCCGTGGTGCTGGGTGGTGCTGGAGCTGCTGCCGCCGCCGGCGCCGCCGTGCCGGGGGTGGCCGGTGCGTACGCCTCGAATGACCACCATCGTGGGGACCGGGGCGAGGACGGGCCCCGGTACCACCACGGGCACGGGAAGGACAGGGACGGCCACCACGGCCACGGGAGGGACCGGGACCGCCGTCACGGCCACGGCCACGGGCACGGCCACGGCCACGGGCACGGCCACGGCCACGGGCACGGGCACGGGCACGGCCATGGGCACGGGCACGGGCACGGCCATGGGCACGGGCACGGGCACGGGCACGGCCATGGGCACGGCCACGGGCACGGGCACCGCTGACACGAGCGCCGAACGTGATGGGGCGGCCCGATTCGGGCCGCCCCATCACCATCGCAGTTGGCCGCGGGACCTTCCCCCCTCCGCGACCAGCCTGTCCTCCGCCCCGACCGGGCCCCCTGCAGTCGGCAGCGCGCGGACCACGTAACCCGCCCACCATGGCCGTGCTCTGGCGCTGTCCAAGAACCGATCGGTTCTTGGACAGCGGCGCCTGGAGATCGACACGCCGAGCCGGAGCCGACCGCTGGTGTCCGGCAAGGATGCCCAACAGCTGCCGACTCGGGACCGCGACAGCGACGCGGGAAGTGGCTGCCCTCTGTGGGCTTTGTAGGGGATGCGCTCGTCGTCGGGGTGACGCTGGTGCAGCGCCGCGCCCTCGAGGGGCAGTTGAACGGGGGCATGACCCTCGCCGTGATCGGGCCTTCTCGAGGGCATCGCCTGCAGCGCGGCGGGCGGCGGCCGGCTGGTGGAGCACGCGGGCCCTGCCACCGGGTGCCTCCCCGGTCACCGCTGCCGCCTGCGCGCTGCCGCTCTACGCGACCCGGCACGGCGCGCGCCGAGCCCTGGCCCTGCTCGGCGCGGCCTGCCCGGCGGCCCGCGCGAGCGCCCAGGGGTGCCTCAGCACTGCGCCGGCTTGCGCCACGAGCACTCCAGGTCCGCGTTGCTCTCCGTGCTCCGGAGGGCCTTCGGCCGCACCGTCACCGCCCGGTTCTCGTCGGACGAGGCGAGGGTGGCCACGACGGCGTCCTCGATGCTCTTGACCGAGCCGACGAGATAGTTGTTGAGGACGACGCTGTAGACGAGTTCGCGTCCGCCCGCGTCGGTGACGTATCCCGACAGGGCCGACGCGCCCGTCAACGACCCCGTCTTGCCACGCGCGTTGAGTGCGGCCGACGTACCGCACAGACGCGAGCGCAACGTACCGCCGACGAAGCGGTTCGGGTCACAGGCCACCGGGAGGGCCCGGTACCAGTCGGCGTACCAGGGCTCGGTGCGCACCGACAGGAGCAGCTTGGCGAGCTGGTCCGCGGGGACGCCGTCCATCCGGGACAGCCCGGAACCGTCGACCTGGCGCAGCTTGCCCGGGTCGACGCCGACGCGCTTCAGGTAGCCGCTGATGCCGGCGAGACCGGCATCCCAGCTGCCGCGCCCGGAGGTCTCGTATCCGATCGCCTTGGTCAGCGCCTCGGCGTGCATGTTGTTGGACAGCTTCATGAACGGGATCAGCAGCTCCTTGAGGGGCATGGACTCGTGCGTGGCGAGCCTGCGCGCGCCCTTCGGAGTCGCCTCGCCGAGCCGGGTCGCCCCGGTGACGCGCACGCCGTGCGCGGCCAGCGCGTCGCGGAAGACGTCCGCGGCGTAGCCGGTGGGCTCCCAGACGCTGACCCACTCCTTGGCGGTGGCGCCGCCCACAGGCAGGGTGCCGCTGACGGTGACGGTGTTGGTGCCGTGCTGCCGCTCGACGGTGAGGTCGCTCGGGCCGCCCCGGTCGACGGTGGTCGCGCGCACGTCGAGGTGGACGTAGTGGTTGGCCGGGGTGACGGTGGTGCGCGGCCGGTCGCCGGGCTTGTCCCCCGGCGCCGCATGCACGATGACCGTGCCGGTGTCGTAGTCGGTGTCGGGGGCGACGCTCAGCGCGGAGGTCTGCGCCGAGTAGTAAGAGGATTCGTCGTCGGAGGCCCAGGAGCGGCCGAGCCGTTGGTCGTCGAAGCGGGTGTCGTCGGCGACCAGGCGCCCGGTGACGCGCCGCACCCCCGAGTCGGCGAGCGCGGCGGCGAGCCGGTCGTAGTCCTCGGCGAGCAGGGTCGGATCGCCGGTGCCGCGCAGATACAGGTCGCCGTCGAGCACGGAGCCGTGCCGGGCACCGGTCGACAGGACGTCGGTGGCGAAGCGGTGGTCGGGGCCGAGCAGCGCCATGGCCGCGGCCGAGGTGAGCAACTTGGTGTTGGAGGCGGGCATGAGCCGCCCGCTCGGCAGATGCTGATAAAGGACCGCACCGGTCTTCGCGTCGGCGACGACGACGCTCGCGGCGCCGCCGTCCATGCGGGCGTCGCCGAGGATCGTGTCGATGGCCTCCGGCAGCCCGGTCCGGTCACCGTCCGCCCCCGCGGGCGAGCTCCAGCTGAACGTCGTCGCGACCACGGCGGCGACGACGGGCCAGATCCAGTGGCGCATACGGGTGGTGCGTCTCACGGGTCTACTCATGCCACAGGAGCATCCCGGATCCCGACCGACGGCAACAGACCCCGCGCCGATCCGCACCCCGCCACCGCTGCGCAGGTGCCCGGCACGATCGATCACCACCACCTCGCCACACACCTCGCTTCCGGCCTGTGGCGCGTCCAGCGGCTTGCTCTCACAGGGGCAGCGTCATACCCGGTTGCTGCATGGCGGTGGAGGGCGGGCCACCTTCGGAGCGTTCGGTCTGGCGCCGGGCAACTCAACCCCGGCCCGGCCGGGTGAACGCCGCACAGCAGGCGTTCACCCGGCCCCTCTCCACGTCGCCCGGCGCGCCTCTGCCGCAGCCCCGGGCCGGGCGCTCGAGAAACACGCGCGGGCTCGCGGGGCGCGCCCTGCCGGGCCGGGGCAGTCCGACCCTCCCGGGGGCGCCGGGCGGCCGCACTTTGCCCGCCGCAGGAGGCAGGGTGCGGCGAGGGGAGGTCCACACCACGGGAGCGTGCCCTGCGGGTTGTCGCCGGTGCCGCACCGGGCGGGACAGGAGGGTGACACGATCAGTAGGGTCGCGGCCATGGACAGCGATGAGGATGCCCTTTTAACGGAGCAGATCGCCTACTACCGGGCCCACGCGGGCGGATACGACCGGCCCTATGTCGAGCGCGAGGAACTGCGGGAGTTGCTGGCTACGGCGGACGACCTCCCGATTGTCGGGGACGTGCTGGAGTTGGCCTGCGGAACGGGTCAGTGGACCGGGGCGCTCGTTGCTCGGGCGCGCTCTGTGACCGCCGTCGACGTGTCGGACGAGACACTGGGTATCGCGCGTGCGCGGGTCGTTTCCCCCGACGTCCAGTTCATTCAGGCCGATCTGTTCACCTGGCGGCCGACGCGCCGCTACGACACCGTGTTCTTCGCCTTCTGGCTCTCCCACGTCCCGCCGTCCCGCCTACCGGACTTCTGGAACACCATCGCCGCCGCGCTGGCACCGCACGGCAAAGCGATCTTCGTCGACGATGGCCCCGCAGAGGCCGCCCGCGAGGAAGTTCTCGTCCGGCAGCCCATCCCTGCGGTGCAGCGCCGACTCGACGACGGCAGCCCGTATCGCGTCGTGAAGGTCTTCCACGACGCCGGAGAGCTCACGGACAAGCTCGCCGCGCTGGGGTGGTCAGCCGATGTCCGGACCGTGGGAGGCGGCTTCATCGTCGGTACCGCGGAACCGCCGGCCAACCCCGGCTGACAGTCCACAAGGGCGGCTGCATCCTGAACCGCGCAGCGAGGATGCGGTCCCGACGGTGCGGAATCGCCACGGCGCCGACACCCGTTACGCAAGGTCGTCAACGGGGTGAACGTGTCTGATGCGGTACTAGGGCCTGTTCGGGGTCGTGATCTCGGTTCCGATGCCCGCATCCGGCGAGGGCGGCCGAGCTGGTAGAA
>NZ_JAESIF010000103.1:0-16142 GCF_016757295.1 Streptomyces sp. M2CJ-2
GGTGCGGGCGCAGGTGGTGTCGTGCTCGCGGCCCGGCCGGACCGGGGAGACCCAGATGGGCCAGCCGTCCGGGGCCGCCCGAAGGTCCTCGGCCCGGTGCACCTCGCCCATGTTCCCGCGCCCTACGACCCCCGTGATCCGGAACCGTCCATCGACCGTCTCCAGGCCCACTGGCCCCTCCCCGTTCACCCGTTGCGTGCAAGGCGGTACGTCCCGCAGGGAGTGTATACCTTCACCTAATTAACGAGGATTGATCGCCCTGTTGACGATGTCAACGGTATAGTGTGGGATTCGGTGAGGCTTCGGGTCGCGCTCTGGGTAGCCGGGCAGCGCATTCCGATCCGCCGGTTGCCTCTCCGGCGTTGCCAAGGAAGCGGTAACTCCCGTATTCACCGTTTCCGTACCTGTCGGACGTGACGTACTGGCCACGGATGTGGATGCGCCACTTGAAGCCGGCATGGATCCATGCGCGTCCCCAGAGGGCTGTACGGGTCAACGGCTCTGTCTCACCTGCGGTGGTGGCGGAGCGTCATCGCTGATGTGCCTGGTCCGAGCTCCAGGGAGGGCAGTCTCGGACGCGCCGTCGAGCGGGGCGGACACGGTGTCGAGGGCCGCGTCACCCGTGCTGGTCCGGGAGTGTTACTGCCGGCCACGGCAACTACTTACCGTCACTACCACATGGAGACGGAGCCTCCTTCATGACACTCCTTTCTACCCTGCCTTGATCGCTTTGACAGGTTCCGCGCGCCTCGTCCGTCTGATGCGGTGCGCCGGTTCGCGTGGGTACGCTTGCCCGTGGGGCCCGTGGGGCCCGTGTGCAGCCGGCGGGGATGCCTGCCGCGCTGTCATCGTGGCGTCGGGCCACAGGGTCGTGATGTCTCCTCGAAGGACATGGGTTCGGCGGCCGGCGCGGGCGAGAGCCTGGGGCCAGTGGGCGCCCGGGCGAGGCCCGCAGGGGGTCTCCGGCGAAGTTCCCGGAGCGGATCCCCCGCAAGGGAGGTGGCAGGGTGGCCACATTGAGAGCCTTGAGCGTGGGGATGCCGAAGGACGTCCCCTGGCACGGCAAGACCGTGCACACCGGCGTCTACAAGAAGCCCGTGCCCGGGCCGCGGATGGTGCGGCGGCTGAACATCGACGGCGACGGCCAGGGCGATCTGGGCGGTCACGGAGGCGAGCAGCGGGCAGTGCTCGTGTACCAGACCGACTCCTACCGTTTCTGGGCTCGCGAACTCGGCCGCGACGATCTCCAGCCAGGTCAGTTCGGGGAGAATTTCACCGTCGACGGCCTGCCGGACAACGAGGTCTGTATCGGTGACCGCTACCGCATCGGCAACGCGCTCTTCGAGGTCACCCAGCCGCGGGTGACCTGCTACCGAGTCGGCCTGCGGATGGGCGAGCCGCGGATGGCGGCACTGTTGGTGGCACACCACCGGCCCGGCTTCTATCTGCGCGTGCTCGAGGAAGGCGAGGTCGAAGCCGGGCAGGAGATCGTCAAGGTCTCCACCGGACCCGAGGCGATGACCGTCGAGGAGATCGACCGGGTGCTCTACCTGCCCGGGCACACCCGCCGGCAGGTCGAACGTGCCCTGCGGATCCCCGCACTCAGCCCCGGCTGGCGGGCGTCCATGGAGGCACTGCTGGATCAGGAGGACAGCGAGGCCGCCGGAACGTCCGGCAGCGCCGGGCTGAATGCCGCGGCCACCGCCCCGCGCCCCGCCTGGCCGGGCTTCCGCCCGCTGGTCGTCACCCGCATCCAGCCCGAGAGCCGTAGCGTGTTCTCCCTGTCGCTGGCCGCCCCCGACGGTTCGGATCTGCCGACCGCACTGCCGGGGCAGTTCGTCACGGTCAAGGTCCCGACCGAGGGGGACGCGCCGCCGCTGATCCGCAGTTACTCGCTGTCCGGCGAGCCGGGCACCGGAACGTACCGGATCAGCGTGAAGGCCGAACTCCACGGCGCGGCCGGCAACCGTCTGCGCAGCCACGTACGCACCGGCGACCACCTCGACCTCGCGGCGCCCCGCGGTACCTTCTTCCTGACCGCCGGGGACAATCCGGTGGTCCTGCTGTCGGCCGGTGTCGGGGCCACTCCCGTGCTGGCGATGCTGCACGCACTCGCCCGCGACCGCTCCAGCCGCCAGGTGTGGTGGCTGTACGGGGCCCATGACGGCACGGAGCACCCCTTCGCCCGGGAGAGCCGGGAACTGGTCGGCATGCTTCCGCGGGCCCGGTTGAGGATCTACTACAGCAAACCGGCCGCCGAAGACCGCCGGGACGTCGACTACACGGACATCGGCCACCTGTCGGGCGACCGTATTCTCGGCCTGGGGCTGCCCGTCGACGCCGACGTCTACCTGTGCGGCCCCGGGGCCTTCATGGACAGCGTCACCACCGCCCTCGTCGACGCGGGTCTGGAGGCGTCCCGTGTCCATACCGAGATCTTCGGCGCGGGTCCGTCGCTCACTCCCGGGATCGACGGCGCGGCGACAGTCGCACCCCACCAGCCCGCCGGGCGGGCGGGCACCGGTCCCACAGTCGTCTTCGCCCGCAGCGGTCTCGAGGTCCCCTGGAACGAAGCCCGGGAGTCCCTGCTCGAACTCGCCGAAGCCTGCGACGTCCCCGTCAGATGGTCGTGCCGGACCGGCGTCTGCCACACCTGCGAACTCGCCCTCATGTCCGGGGCGGTGCAGTACGCTCCCGACCCGGTCGAGCCCCCCGCCGACGGCAACATCCTCATCTGCTGCTCCCAGCCCACCGAGGGGATCGTCCTGGACCTGTGATGAGCGGCGCCCTCACCGCGCCGACACGGACGGTACCGCGGCCCCCGCTCCGAGCCTGCGGGCACCGGCAGACGTGCCCCCAAGGGGACCGCAGCGCGGCACTTGACCGGAGAGGGACGACGCACCGTGCGTGCACACTTGAGACGGGTTCCTCGCGGTTTCCGCGGGTATCAGAGCGAGTCTGGGACCGGCGGTGGAGATCGGCGGCTGCGACCGGCCGCGGTCCATGGCTATGGGGGCTCCGCCGTCACTCCGTGCCGTCGGTGGCCCGCCCGGGGTCGTTGGGGTGGGGTTCGAGCGGGGTGACGGTGAGGGTCATCCAGGGGCGCAGCGGCAGTGTGCCGAGCACCTTCTCGTGGAGCTCCTTCTCGTCCGCGGCCCGCCAGACCCCGATGCTGCGCAACTCGCCGACCGGACGCCACAATCGGGCCAGGTTGCCGGTCGCCGAGAGCTCCCCCGCACGGACCTTCTCGGCCGCCCTCCGCCTGTCGACCTCTTCCTGGCTGGTCCCCTCGGGGACCGTCGTGGTGATCTCGACGAGGAACTCCTGCATCGGTTCGCTCCGTTCGGTGAAGGTCCCGGCGACGACGGGAAGGGCGAGTTCGCCGGTGGTCATCCGTCTCCCCCGAGCGGAGCCGCGATCAGGTCGGACGCCGCCCGACCGCTACGGGAGCTCCGCTCCGCGATGACCCTTGAATGGTCCGTTGAATTGTCCGTCCGGCCCGGCGATCCGCGCCACGACCGGTTTCCTCTCTCGTGGAAGACGTGGCCTCCCAGCGTCCAAGGCGCCCGAACGCGGGCCCAGGGATACGCCTGTTGCCAACGCCGCTGCCCCCAGGCCGCCTCTGACGGTGCCACGGGGCTTTGCGCGTCCGCACCTTGCGAAACGCCTCGCGCGCTCGGTACCGCCGGAAGGCAGCGACCGGTTCCAGCGACGAGGACGCGGAAGTACCGCGGCCCGAGCGTTGCATCGTGCTCCAGACCAGTTGGCACGTGAGAAGGCACCTTTCGGCCGAAGCGGCGGGGGCCGACGAAGTCCGACGCCGGCAACCGCGTACCCGCAGTGCGCTCACAGACCTGAGCGCACTGCTCACGCCGACGGCGAGCCGGTGCGGCGGGAATCCCCTCCCGAACTCCCCGCGCCGGCACTCGGCCGGCACTCAATGGACACGCCGCCCCACACCATGAGAGCTCTCACACGAGGGTTTTCAGCAGCCGTTCTGCGAGCACTTCGGCGGAGTGAGGATTCTGCCCGGTGATCAGGTTGCGGTCCTCGACCATGTACGGCTTCCACACCTCGCCCCGGCTGTACTCGACGCCCACTTTCTCCTTGAGTTCGTCCTCAAGGAGCCACTGTGCCTTGTCGGCCAGTCCGACGGCCTCCTCCTCTTCATTGGTGAAGCCCGTGACCCGGTAGCCCTTGAAGGGCGACTCGCCGTGGATCCTGGTGGCCAGCATCGCGGCAGGAGCGTGGCACACGATGGCGAGTGGTTTGCCCGAGGCGAGTTGCCCGGTCAGTATCCGTCCCGCGTCGGCGTCCACCGACAGGTCCTGCATCGGGCCGTGGCCTCCGGGCAGATACACCGCGTCGTAGTCCTGCAGCCGCACGTCCGAGAGTTTGATCGGCCGGCGCATGACCTCCGCGGAACGGATGATGGCTTCCAGTTCGAGCGCTCCCTCCTCACCGCCGGCCATGGCGGGGCGCAGGCTCATCATGTCGACGGTCGGCGTCACGCCGTTGGGCGTCGCGACGACGACCTCGTGGCCCGCCTCCGTGATCGCCTTGTACGGCTGCGCGAATTCCTCCGCCCAGTAGCCGGTGGCATACCTCGTGCCGTCCTTCAGGACCAGGTACGTAGCTCCGGTGACCACGAAAAGCACCTTCGCCATCACGAATCGCCTCCTTGACGCTTTTTGGGGAAATTGAGGTGATTTACGCTGAAGGCCAGTCTAGGCACAGGAATCATCAGGCACATGCGGACAGCGGCCGTGAGCCCGCCCGGGGACGGAAGCACGCGGGGAGGGACCGCCATGACCGAGAAGGGCGCCGTCGCCACCGACCGATCGCCTTCCGCGGCCGTCCTCCGCGTCAGGGGCGTCACCAAGAGCTTCGGCGGCGCGGCGGCTCTCAAGGGCGTCGACCTCGACCTCCACCCCGGCGAGATCCACGCCCTCATGGGCATGAACGGCGTCGGCAGGCCGACCCTGGTGCAGATCCTCTCCGGAGCGCACCAGGCCGACGGCGGCACCGTGGAGGGGGAGGGGGTGCCCCTGGCCAGGTGGCCCGGCCATCGGGGCGTGGGCGAGACCGTCATCGAAGGCTCCGGCGATGACATCGACGTCCATGTGGTGACCCACTCCGAAGCCGCGCACGGCCGGTTCCCGCACCGGCGCACGAGCGCCCGCGGAACCCGTGACGCCACACGGTGACCCGCACACGGCGCACCGCCATCAGCCGGTTCCCACGCCTTCTTGACGTCGTGGCGCGTTCCGTACGCCCGCTTTGGGAGGGATGCTGTGGCAGGTGGCCGCCTTCACCGGCCTCCTCGTGCAACGGGGCACGACAGACAGGAAATGCGGCGGAGGGGCATCGGAGGTTGCTGGTGGCCGTGGGTACGACTCGGGCCTGGTGGTCCCGGCTGGCCGCCTATCCCGCCCGTGGCGTCGTCCTGGCCTTTGCGTTCGTCGTCGTGCTGGGTGCGGCCCTGCTGATGCTGCCGGCCGCCACCGAGCCCGGCAGGGAGACCAACGTACTGACCGCCCTGTTCACCTCCGCGGGAGCGGTCAGCGGCGGGCTGCCCCTCGTGGGGACCGGCAGCCACTGGAGCGCGTTCGGCGAGGGCGTGGTCCTGGCTCTGATCCAGATCGGCGGGTTCGGCATCATGACGCTCGCGTCGCTGCTGACCCTGCTCGTCTCCGGTCGGCTGCGACTGCGGACGCAGCTCGCCACGCAGGCGGAGAGGAGCCTCAGCGTCGGTGACATCCGTCGGGTGGTCCTGGGAGTCGCGGGCATCACGCTGGCCATCGAACTGGCCACGGCCGCCGTGCTCACGGTCCGTTTCCACATCGGCTACGGCCTGACGGCCGGAAACGCCGTCTACCACGGGATCTTCTACGGGATCTCCGCCTTCAGCAACGCCGGGTTCGGGCTGCGCGACGACAACCTCGTCGGCTATGCGCACGATCCCTGGATCGTCCTGCCGATCGCCGCGGCCTGTGTGCTCGGTGCCCTCGGCTTCCCCGTACTGTTCGAACTGCTGCGCAGCCGCCCGGGCGCCCGCGGCGGCACCCGGCACCGCTGGTCCCTGCACACCCGGCTCACCCTCCTCACCTCCGCGGTCCTGCTCACCGTCGGCACCGTCATGACCTGCGCGCTGGAGTGGAGCAACCCGAGGACTCTCGGATCCCTGGAATGGGGGGACAAGCTGCTGGACGGGTTCTTCACCGCCGCCAGCTCGCGTACCGCCGGCTTCAACACCGTCGACACCGGTGCCATGGAACCGGCCACCCTCCTGGGCCTCTGCGTGCTGATGTTCATCGGCGGCGGCAGCGCGGGCACCGCGGGCGGCATCAAGGTCACCACGTTCGCGGTTCTGGGAGCGGCGATGCTGGCCGAGGTCCGCGGGCGCACCGACGCGGACATCATGGGCCGCCGGGTCTCCGCGGCCACGCTGCGCCAGGCCCTCACCGTGGCGCTGCTGGGTGTGGGTCTCGTCATGGCGGGCACGTTGGTGCTGCTCGCCGTCACCCAGGAAAGAGCTGACGCGGTCCTGGCGATCCTGTTCGAGGCCGTCTCTGCTTTCGGCACGGTCGGCCTGAGTACCGGCATCACCGGGGACCTTCCCGCAGGGGGCCAACTCACCGTCATCGTCATGATGTTCGTCGGGCGCGTCGGCCCGATCACCCTCGCCAGCGCGCTCGCACTGCGGCAGCGCGACCGCCGGTACACCCTGCCCGAGGAGCGACCCGTCATTGGCTGACCACTTCAAGTCACTGCGTCCACACCGACGTCGGGGTTCCGCCGACCGTCGCCCGGCCCGCGATTCCAGAGTGGCGGTGATCGGTCTCGGCCGTTTCGGGCAGTCCGTGGCGGCGGAGCTGATGCGGCGTGGCTGGGACGTGCTCGGCGTCGACGCCGACGTCGGCGTCGTCCAGAAGGTCGGCGAAGAGCTGACCCAGGTCGCCGCCGCGGACTGCACCGACCCCGCTGCGCTGGCGCAGCTCGGCGTCGGCGAGTTCTCCCGCGTGGTGGTCGGTATCGGCACCGACCTGGAGGCCAGCATCCTGACCACCTCCAACCTCGTCGACGCCGGCGTGGCCGCCATCTGGGTCCGGGCCACCAGCCGGCAGCACGGCCAGATCCTGGAACGCATCGGTGCCCACCACATCGTCCTGCCCGAGCACGACATGGGCGAGCGCGTGGCCCACCTGGTCACCGGCCGGATGCTGGACTTCATCGCCTTCGACAGCGATTACGCGCTGATCAAGACGCTCGCCCCGAAGGTCGTCGGCGGGATCCCGCTGGGCGAGAGCCGGGTGCGCAGTACGTACGGCGTCACCGTCGTCGGCATCAAACGCCCCGGCGCCGACTTCACCCACGCCACCGCCGAGACGGTCGTCCATCCCGGCGACGTCATCATCGTCACGGGCAGGACCCGGGCGGTGGAGATGTTCGCCGAGCTGGACCGGTGAGACGCACCGTCAACGCAGGCACTACGGCCGTCACCAGCCACGGCAGACCCACGGCCGGCCACAGCCGGCTCCACGACAGCCCCTCGTCGAGCGCGGCAGCGAGTGAAAGTGCAGAATCGGCCGAAGGCCCTCCGGGGCGTCTGCCGCGAACACCCGGGTGCGGCCGTCGTCGTGACCCTCGCGCACCAGCACGTGCAGCACCGAACACCGGATCGGCATCCCTGCGACGCCGACGGTCGGCGAACCCCGACCCGTACCGGTGCCTCGCCCGGCCGCAGAAGCCGGGCCTTGACCCAGGCTCTGGCCACGGCCTTCGTATCGCAGCGGCAGGCGCGTCCGCACTCGCCACAGCGGGGCGCGCGCCCGGTCCGGACGAACGGCGGCGCGCGCCTCTGGGGCGGATCGTGGCCGGTGGGGAAGCCGGGGCCCGGGCGCCGGCCCCTCGCTCATTGCTTGCTGCACACCGTCTTCGGCGCCGCCCTGCTGTCGGCGCCTCGGGCGGACTGCGCGTCCTGCATCCTCTGCACATCGTGGAGGACACCCTCGATGTCGGGGTCCTGACCGGCGGCGACCCTTGCGATGGTCAGCAGGACGGCCTCGTAGAAGGCGTCCCGCACGGCGGGCGCCATGACGTCCGAGGCGTCCAGGCAGCGGGGGCCTTCACCGAGCTGTCGTGCGATCTTGCGTTCGACCGCGTCGTCCTGTGGCCCCTCTCGCTCCACCTGGCGATTCGCCGAGAAGACGTTCGCCAGATCGGCCCACTTCTGCTGGCCTTCCTCGGAGGCCAGTCGGCGGATCAGTTCACGGGCCGGGCGGCGGTCGCTGAACAGCGCCGCGAAGTCGCCGGTCACCTCGTGGGCCCGGACCCGGCTGCCGCCTTCGGGCAGGAGCCGAGCGGAGTCCATCAGGTCCGCGTGCTGCGCGTCGTCCTTGTAGAAGGAGAGCGCGAAGGAGCCCTGGTGCTCCAGGGTGCACCCGCCCCGGCCGTCGAACAGCAGCCCGTTGCCGTCCGGGGCGCCGCGGTGGTCGGTGAGCAGAGCGTGCTTGGCCGCCTTCTCGTCCTGCCGGAGCAGCCTGGCCCACGCCTCCCAGGCCCTGCGTACCGGATCACTTCGCCACCACTGCACCTCGCCCATGCCCAGCGCCCACTTCTCGTAGACGTCCGGGCCCTCCCGTTGCAGCACGAGGTCCTCGATCCAGTCGGTGCCGGGCCAGCCGGAGGCGCCGTCGTCCCCCATGCCGATGCACCAACTCCTCAGTGGAGCAGGCTCAGGGGCGGGCTCGTGACCCTGGCGGTACCAGACGATGCTCTTCAGGTCCGCCTTGACCGGGACCCAGTAGACGTTTTCGGAGGGCGAGCCGGTCGGCTTCCAGGGAGCGCCGTACTCCTGTGGCTCGTAGAGCCGGTTCAGCGGTTTGAGGAGTTCCTGGTCGGCGTACTCGGCGAGTTCGCCGAGGCCCGGCATGATCACGATGTCCGGGGGCTCCCCCGACTGCACCTTGGAGAGCAGCACATCCCGTTGGGCCGCGGTGCCCTGGTAGCGGAAGGGGATGCCGAAGCCCTGCAGCAGGGTTTCGAACTGCTCCGCCTGCTTGGCCGTCCACGTTCCGAGGATGGTCACCGGCTCCTCGTCGTCGTGCTGCGACCAGACCACCACCATGCCGCCGGCGGTGATCAGCAGCATGACCATGACGAAGATCAGCATCTTGAATTGCCGGGTCACCGTCACCTCCAGTAGTCGTTGTCGAGCCGAAGACCGAGCCCCAGCGCGGGCAGGACGACGGCCAGTAGGCTGCCGACGAAAGCGCCCTGGTACACCGGGGCGGTCCAGGCGTCATCGGTCATCTTCTGCCGGACCTGCTCCGACTTCTTCGTGACGTACTGCTGTGCGTCGGCCGGCTCCGTGCCGCTTTGCCGGGGCACGTAGGTGATCTGCCGCAGATCCTTGACCGCCCCGCCCAGGGCGTCCTGGGTGGAGGACATCGCCGTCAGCGGAAACACCGCGAGCAGCACGGTGAGCACGAAAGCCGCGAGCAGGTACGGATTCCAGTCGCGGCCGCAGCGGTCGCGCAGCACGAACAGCGCCGAGAGCAGGGTCAACCCCACCAGAGCCAGGGAGAGTTCGGCGAGCCACCACCCACCGCGCTGCCACTGCCCCATGGTGGCTGTGGCTTCGGCGTGCTTCAGCTGGACCCCCTGCAGTGCCTCCAGGCGGGGTACGAGCCCCACCGACTCGCGGGTGAGCAGCGATTCCGCTTCTTGGAGCTTCTGCTTCCGCATGAGGGACTGGTCGGGGTAAGGGGACGTGCCGAGGCCGAGCGAGTCGCTGTAGGTGGCGAGCAGGCCCTTGACCGTGCCGAGGTCCTGGTCCGTGCGGTCGGCGATCCGGGACAGGCCCTGGTCGGCGGCCGAGAGCTGGGACCGGTAGGCCTCGCCCGAGCCCGTGACGTCGATGAGGTCCATGTCCACCAGGGCGCTGACCTCCTGGTCGGCCCGCAGGGCCGCGAGCCGGGTGGCGGCGAGCCCCTGCACGGCCGGCGCCTCGCGGGACGCGAGCGCTTCGGCGCTGTGCTGGACCTGACGGCAGGAGAGGAACAGGGCGGTCGACGCCACGGCCGTGAGCAGGAACAGAACCACCAGATGCACCTCCAGCAGCCGGCGGGTCCGCCAGGGGCTCAGCCGCCGGCGCCAGAAAGCGGCGGGGGAGAACCGGTACCAGGAGGCGGCGCGTCCGGCCGTCACAGCAGCTTCTCCCCGCATGCGATGCAGTAACGGGCCTCGCTCCCGGCCGGGGTGCCGCAGCCGCCGCAGCGCGGGCCCGGCCGCGCACCGACGGCGTCGGCCAGGGGCCCGCCGGGACGGGACCCGGCGCGCAGGATCAGCGGGCCGAGGGCACCGGCGTCGACGGCGCGCGGCCGGACCAGCCCCGCGGCCGCGTCCTCGATGTCGGCGACCGTGCGGATCTCGTCCAGCACCCAGTCCGTTCCCAATTGCGCCGCCAGCCGGGCGGCCTGTCCCAGGCGGTCCTCGGCGGTGTCCGGTCGGTGTTCCTGAAGAGCGGTGAGGCCCTGACGGAGAGCCTTCCGCATCCTGGCGGTGGCGTTGAGGTCACGCACGCTGTCGGTGCCCGTCGGGGTGTGGGGCGGGGACTGCTCGGGGAGGTGCCAGCGGGCGATGACGGGTGCGTGGACATCACCGATGGAGACCATGGCGAACTGCAGCTCGGTCTCCATCGGGTCGGCGTCGGAGTCGGCGACCAGAGTGAGCAGGTAGTCGCGTCTGCCCTGCTGCCACTGGTAGGTCGGGAATCTCCAGCGGTGCGGCCGGCCGGGCTGGGGCAGCCTGCCGAGGCGGTGCGGCCGGGGCGCCTTCTCGCTGAGCGAGACCTGGCGCACGGAGGGCCGCACGGTCACTTCGATCGGCAGCTGGGGCGTGTGCACCCGGCGCAGCCGGTGGACGGCGGCAGTGACCGCATGGCCGAGTTCGCCGTCGTCCACGAACTCGGCCGTGCCGTGCAGCCGTTCGGCGAGGGTCAGCAGGGGGTCGGGGGCCCAGTCCGTGCCCACGGCGAACACATCACAGGTGAACTGCCCTGCGTACGCCTCCAGTTCCTCTTCCAGACGGGTCTCGCCGACGGCGCTGCTGCCATCGGTGATCAGCACCAGATGGCGT
This sequence comes from Streptomyces sp. M2CJ-2, assembly GCF_016757295.1. NCBI lineage: Bacteria > Bacillati > Actinomycetota > Actinomycetes > Kitasatosporales > Streptomycetaceae > Streptomyces > Streptomyces sp. M2CJ-2. Next base: position 11,143 of record NZ_JAESIF010000103.1, read on the forward strand.
ACGGACACCGGCCGACCGGCGAGCAGGGCACGCGCTCGGGCCGCCCAGGGGGCGTACCCGGCAGGGCGCGGCCCCTCCCGGTGCAGCGGGAGCGATCCCGCGACGAAGGCGGCCCGGCGCCTCTCCTCCCGGTCGGCGACGGCCCACTCGTCGGCACCCCGCGGATAGCAGCGGACCGGCTCGGGACCGCTGCCGAGCACGGCGAAGGAGATACGGTCGGGCAGGGCGCGCAGCGCCGACGGCAGGGCGTACCGGACGGCCGCCCGGTTGGACTCGGCGACGTCCACCGCGATGATCACGGCGAGCTGGACCGCGGGCAGGTCGGTGGGAGCGCCGTCGGCGGCCACGTCGACCCGCAGATGGGCCTCTATCTTCGCGCTCCGGTGCGGGCGCGGATCACCGCCGAGGTCGACGTGCAGTCGGATGCCCGGCTGCGGCGGCCGAGTATGGCTGCTCATGTCGTACGTCACCGCTCCTTCGCCTTCGTCGCCGCGGCACACCGGGTGCCGGGTGCCGATCCGGTCTGTCGTGCCGTGCGGTCAGAACACGGTCTGGGGCCGTACCGCGTGCATGAGATCCACGAGGTGCTCATGGGCGGCCGGCTCATGGTGGCGTGCCGCCAGTCGCCGGTAGTACGCCTCCAGCTGCTTGCGCGACTCGCGCTCCGGCGTGCTCAGACGTCTCAGACCGCGGGCGTCGAGCCGTCCGGCATCCCTTCCCGGCGCACCGGGCCGGTCGCTGAGGCTGTGCACCGCGTCCAGCTTCCATTCGTGGAGTTCGGTGCCCAGGCGCAGGGCCTCGTCCTCCGACAGGCGAGGCTCCCCGGCGCCCGGACTCCCGCCCTCGAGACCGCGCAGCTCGGCCAGCGCCGCGTCGACCTCGGCGGGCGCGGGCAGCGGATCACCGTCTCCGGGCAGCCGGGCCGCGCGGATGCGCAGGGAGGCGATCCGGGCGACGGTGTGGTCCAGAGTGCCCTGCCGGACCCGGCCGAGCACATCGATGGCCGCCCGGCGGTCGCGCGCGCGGAGTGCGAGCCTGGCCAGGCCGAGGGCGGCGCCGCCGTGCGCGGGGTTGCGGGCGAACACCACCTCGTACAGCTCCTTGGCCGTGGGCTCGGCCGTGTCGTCGCCGAGCCGCTCCGCGCAGTAGGCGAGGGCCAGTTTGGGCGCGTACTCGCCGGGCAGTTCGAGGTGGACCTGAGTGAAGTGCCTCCTGGCCTCGACGACCTGCCGCGGGTCGTCGTCGAGATCGGCGCTGCGCAGCGCGAGCAGGGCGCGATGCCACTCCAGCCGCCACCGGCGCACGGCGGGCGGCCCGGGGATGGAGTCGGCCGTGTCGAGCTCCTCCTGGGCCCGCTCCAGGCCCTCCCCGGTGTTCCGGTCCAGCAGAACGCGCACGTTGTGCAGGCAGATCTCCACCGAGCGCGGCTTCTCGTCCTCCTGCTCGAGGAGCTGGCCCGGGGCGTAGCCGCTGCTCACCTCGAACCGCGCGGTCTGCGGATCGCCCGGATACGGCCTCGGCACCGGCAGACAGGCGGCGATCTCGGTGGGTGTGGGCGCGCCGAGGTCGAGGGCCGGTGCCAGGGGCGGCTCGTACCGGTCGCGGCGGGGGCGGTCCAGCCAGTGTTCGATGCCCGGCACCGTGCCGAGCCGGGCGCCGAGCAACCGGGTGGACGGCCGGAAGTAGTCGGAGGGCTCGGGCGGATCGCTCTTGCCGCGCAGCGCGCGGATCTCCCGCAGGGCGCCGCGCAGTTGGCCGACCATCTCACGGGCGTCGGTGAAGCGCCGGTACGGGGAGGGCCGGACGGCACGATCGACGACCCGTTGGAAGGAGGCGGTGCCGAGGCCGGGCACCTCGGCGACGGCCCAGCGTGCGAGTTCCCGCAAGGTGGCGCCGACGGTGTGCAGGTCGTGGGCGACGGTGGGCATGGCCGACGTTTCGGTCTCAGGTGCCGTGTAGTCGGCCGTGACATGGGCGGGCGGCTGGCTCTGGCCCTGTTCGCGCATGCCGCCGAGATCGATGACCTTGATGCCGTCCCTGTGGTGCACGACGTTGGAGGGCTTCATGTCCCCGTACACGAAGACCCGTTCGCCGTCGGCGTGCAGGTGGACGAAGGCTTCGAGGATCTGGCAGCCGTACGCCGCGACGTGCTCGATGTCGAGGACGGATTCACCGCGCCGCACGTCCTCGACGACTTTCGCGAGGGTGCCGTCACCGACGTCGTCCATGACGATGTAGCCGCCGGTGACCTGGCCGGTGTCGTCGCTCCGGGCGACGAAGTCGCGGATCTGCACGATGCGGGGGTGGCGGATGGCGACGAGGTTGCGGCGTTCGACGTCGGCGAGCCGGGCGCCGTCGTGCTCGTACCGGTTGAGCAGTCCCTTGACGGCGACGACGTCACCGAGATGGGTGTCCTCAGCGAGGTAGACCCAGCCCTGTCCGCCGTGCGCGATGGGCCCCATGATCCTGTACTGGTCGCGCAGCATGTCGCCCTTGACGAGTTCGGGTTGGTACGAGTAGCGCTCGCCGCAGACCGGGCAGAATCCCTTGATCGGCACCGGGCCCTCGGTGTAGGGCGGGGCGAAGGTGATGCCGCACCCGGTGGACGAGCAGTCCATGCGGATGCGCAGTGGCGCCTCGGGACGGACGAGGCGTTCCTCGGCGGGGCGTGGCTCTCGCTCGGGGAGCGAGAGGAGCTCGCGGGGGCCGTGTTCCCGGGGGTCCTCGGGAAGAGCGGGCAGCCCGGGGCCGTTCTCCGCGCGGCCGCACGCGGCGCAGTGGCCGGTGGGCAGCACGGTGCCGCCGCAGGGGGCTCCGGTGAAGCGCCGGTGCGGGCAGGTCGTCATCTTCTCGTGGTCCTCCTTCCTTGCCCGGGTCTGGCGGAGCACCGCATCACCGGTCTCCATGGCGGCTCAGGTCGGCGCGCAGGGCCCTGATCAGTGCGCGCAGCCGGGCGAGTTGCTGCTGCGGGTCCCGCACCTCGTCGATCAGGCGGCGCGCGGCCCGGTGCCGGTCGGCCGTCTCGGTCACGGAGCCGAGGGAGGCACTGTCGACGATGTCGCGGCGGATCGCCCGGCTGAACTCCACGAGCTCCAGACGTTCGAGCAGTGTGTCCGCGTGGTGGAGGAGCGCGGGCAGCAGGAGTCGGTCGCGGGACCCGGCCCAGCCGGGACCGCCCTCGTGGCGGAAGACGAGCAGCAGCCGGAAGCCGAACACCCTCAGCCGGGCCAGAAGTTCGATCAGGGGGCCCGGCCGGGGCTCCTCGTCGAGGCCGTCGACGAGGACCGTGACGGGCCGGACGGGCGCACGGTCGGCCGACTGCGCGGGTGGGGGCTTGGCGCCGCGCAGCCAGTCCCAGTACGCCAGGTATTCGCCGGCCGGGAAGGTGACCTGGTCCAAGGCGTGGTCGACGAGGTCCGGCCTGCTGGCGCCGCCGCGATGGACGACGTGGGCGCGGTGCAGCAGATGGCGCAGCGAGCGGTCCTTTCCGCTGCCCGGAGGCACCACGGTGATCTTCACCGGGTCCTCGTCCGGGTCGTCGAACCACCGGGTCAACCGCTCCTCGAAGTCGTGATCCCAGGCCTGCGGGCTGATCAACTCCCTGATCAAAGGTGAGAGTTCGGCGATGCGGCCGATGGGGATCAGGTACGAGAAGGAGATCCGGTTGGCTTCGGGCAGCAGTTCGCCCAGATCGCCGCGCCAGCTGACGACGAGGCCGACCACACGGGCGGGACGACCTTCCTGAGGCCGGGTGCACACGGCCGCGCCGCTGAAGCCGGCGCGCACCACCTCCGACTTGGTGACGGCGTCGAGCTGCACCCGCTCACCGCTGGCGCCGCCGATGCGCCCCCACAGGCTCATGCCGTCGTCGAAGCCCTCCGCGTAACCGGTCGCGTACACCTCCAGCCCGCCCCACAGCCTGGGTTCCAGCAGGGCGCGACGCGCCTGCGGGCGAGGGCTGTCCAGGCGCAGCACGGCGACGTCCTCGCCGCTCTCGCCCTCCGGAAGCCAGCCGCCGGGCAGGACGCGTGCGGAGACCGGTTCGAGCCCGCTGTTCTCGGCGAACTCCAGCCACATGACGGTGTCCGGGTGGCGCACCACGTGTGCGCAGGTCAGTGCCGTGTACTGGTCGACGAGCACGCCGGCACCACAGATGGGGCCGTGCGCGTCCTCGCGCCGCAGCCTGAGCCTCCAGTCCGCACGCAGTTCCCCCATACCGCCTCACACTACGCGCAAAGCATGGTGCGTCCCTAGACTTGTGAGCAGAGTGGATCGGCCAACCAACGGAAGACGGGGGCGTGTTGACATGAGGGATATCGAACCGATCGGTCTGGCGGAGGCCATCGGCTCGGTCCGTGCGGAGCTGGCGCGGGCCCAGGCGGAAGGAGCGGAGAGCGACTGGCGGTTCACCGTGGAGCAGGTCAGTCTGGAGTTCTCGGTGCAGTTCCACCGGGCCGGCGAGGGCGGGGCGGGCCTGCGCCTGGGCGTGGTCGAGGCGCGGCTGGGCGGCTCGGTGAGCCATGACTCCACGCACCGCATCGAGGTCGCCCTCAAGCCCCTTCCCCGTCCCGACGGCCGCCACCACGAGGTGAGCCGCTAGGACACCGCCCCCCCACCGGTCAGGACCGCACGACGGCTCCCTCTCGCGGGACCAGGGTGACGCGCCGGAGAACCGGAGCTTGAGCTTCTCGCCGGCCGGGGAGGCGCCGACCGCTTCCACCGGACGGAGACGCTGGACCTCCTGCCTCGCTCGGGAGCGACTCGCTCCCGGCCCGAAGCCCCGGAGAAGTCCCACAGGTGCCGCCGCACCCGCTCACGACCCGCATCGATGCAGGTCAGGCAGGGGGCGGCGGCAGCCGTGCGTCAGATGTCCCGGAAGAGACCAGCCAGCGCTGTGACCTGCAGCGATGACCGATCACGGGTCGCTGACCTGACCTCCTAATGAGGTTGTCAAGCCGCAGAGGTGACGGGGACGGCAGGGTCGTAGCACCGTCCGTCAC
>NZ_JAESIF010000104.1:0-15693 GCF_016757295.1 Streptomyces sp. M2CJ-2
GGTGATGCTCCTGTCGTGCCCGCCCACAATATCTGATCATTTCGGGACGTCTCACCCGACGATGTCAGAGAGGGCATGCCCAGGCTGTACGCGGGCGTTGCGGCGCCCGCGTACAGCACTTCAATCTGGCTACTGACCTGTCTCGCTGCTGTCGAAACGGGGCACCCTCAGCAGTCAGGTCGACACGGCAATCAAGATCGTTATAGTCAGTGACCGCCCGTCGACGTGACGTCCATTCGCTTCGTGAAGGTCTTGCCACCGTTCTTCGACTCGTAGACGCCGTCCTGCGTGGCCACCAGGACTCGCTCGGCGTCGACCGCGGTCAGCGCCTGCGGCCGGCCACCGGGGGCTGTACCCACCTTCTTCCAGGTGTCCCCGGAGTCCGCGCTGCGATGGAGCGCTCCCGAGCCGTCGATTCCGTACAACGCATCCGACGTACCCCAGGAGATGAAGCAGAGCACCGGCTTGACACCGTCGGCAAAGGTCTTGCCGCCGTCGGTGCTCTTCGCCACGCCCGCTTCGGTGGTGGCAAGAAGCATCTGCGTGTCATCGGGGTTGACGGCGATGTCGAGGGCAGGAAGTGTCGCGCGATCCTGCCACTTCACGCCGTCCTCACTGACCCGCACCTTGCCGTTCGTGCTGTCGTAGCCGTAGAGGGTGCCGTCGGCGTACTCGAGCGCGTGGAAGTCGACCTCGCCGGACAACGACTTGGTCTTCCACGTCCTGCCTGCGTCAGTGCTCTCGACCAGTCCCTTGTTCGCGGGGCCCTCGGCATCGGGCGCCGGGTGTCCGCCGGCCAGGAACGTCTTGGCCTTGGCGACCGTGAAGCCCATGTAATCGTCGCGGCTGTCGCCGACCCGCCGCGGCTCGTTGTTCTCGCCCGGAGTGAAGACGCCTTCGTGGGTGGCGACGTACAGCCGGTCGTCGGCGGGGTCGATGCCGACTCCGTGGATGTGGCTGACCGTCGAAGAGGACGACGTCTGGGCCTCTCCGGAGCCGCCGCCGTCCCCGGAACAGGCCCTCAGGGTGAGCGCGAGGGCCGCCGAAGCGGCGATGGCGAAGTTCTGCTTCCTCATGGTGTCCCGTCGAGTTCGTGCAGGCCGGGCGGAAGGGCGCGCCGGGCCAGGTGGGAGGGGCGGATGCCGTCACGGCCTCGGTAGGACTCGCGACGGCATCCGCGAGGTGTGGGGCGGATCAGGATCAGAGCCTGTCGAGGACCTTCTGCAACTGCTCGATCTCGACGGACTGGGTCTTCACCACGTCACCGGCGAGCTTCTTCGCTGTGGCGTTCTTGCCGTTCGCCTGCTCGTCCTCGGCCATCTCGACCGCACCCTTGTGATGGCCGATCATCAGTTGGACGAACATCCGGTCGAATTCGGTGCCCTTGGCGGCCTTGAGCTTCTCCATGTCCTCGTCGGACATCATCCCGGGCATCCCCGAGTGGTCCATCCCGCCGGAACCATGGTCCGTTCCGGGCATGCTCTCTTCGGCCGACTCCGGCTTGCCCCACGCCTTGAGCCAGGACTTCATGGTCTGGATCTCAGGATCCTGGGCCTTCTCGATCTCCTCGGCCAGAGTCTTGATCTCCGCGTCGGAGGCAGGGCCGTCCGCGAGCTTCGCCATCTCCAGGGCCTGCTCGTGGTGGGGGATCATCATCTGCGCGAACATGACGTCGGCGTCGTTGAAGGCGCCCGGCGCCGGGGGCTCGCCTGCGTTCCGGGCGTTCTGGGTGGCGGACGCGGAGCTCTCGCTTCCGCGGTCCGCGCCCTCCGTGTCGTTTCCGCCGCAGGCGGTGAGCAGCAGTCCTCCTGCCGCGACGACGCTGACGAGCGCGATCCGGTGGCGGTTCGGGCGGCCGAGGGCATGCTTGTGGACGGTCATGTGAAAGACACCTCGTGTGGTCGGTCAGGTTTGCGGATTTCTTGGCACGAGCGGGAACGCGAGCGCACTGATACGCCCGCGCGACCCGGGGGGCCTATATCCGCAGGACCGACAACTGAGCGAGGACTGTTCTGGGCAGCGGTGGGTCGGGCCGCGCCGGCGCTACGGCCCGCCCGGGAAGGCCGACTACCCAGGCAATGCGGCCGATCAGCGCTGCGTACAGCAGAGCGGCGAACGCCCAGGTGCCGAGGACTGCCATGCAGAGCGCGGTCATGTCCATCCCCATCCCCACGGGATGGGGGTCCACCGACTGCGGCGGGCTCGCGATGTCGCTTGAAGCGCGCGGCGGCAGCCCCGCTGACGGACTGTTCTCGACGGAGTCGTGCTCCACTGCTGGGGCCGGCACGTCGATGTGCGCCGGTTCCGCGGCGGTGGTGTGGTCGACGCCACTCATCCCAGAGCCTGAAGCATCCTCCGGATGCCCCAGGGTGTGCATGACGAAGACACCGAGTGCGAGCACGACAACCAGCAGGAGGTGCACCAGGGAACCGCCTGCTCGCAGTCGTCTGCTCGCATCCATGTGGAACCTCCGCCTCCGACCCTACCGAAGCCGTGGCGGACCCACCGGGAGAGGTGGGCCGTACAAGGTCCGGTACCGGCTGAGCCCACAGGTGATCCTCGCCTCCACCGTGTTCCCTCCCGTCTTCCTGTCGCGCTGAGCGCTCGGAAGGGATCCAAGTGCGGGGAGTCGCATCCTGAGCGCATATCAGTCCACTTGGTGAATCAGTGGACAGGGGGCACCGGTGCCTCGCGGCACCACTGCGGTCAACGGGCCGGCGTACCGTCCAGCACGCCGAGGACGGTTCCTCCAAGGATGCCGAGCACGACAGAGACGGCCGCGGCCACGTACGCCAGGGCGGCAGCCGGCCTGGAAAGCCCGTATGTGGGAGGACAAGGCGGATGCGGATCACGGTACTCACGGTGGCGGACTGCCCGAACGCACGACCCGCGCTGGAACTGGTGACCGCCGCGCTGGGCGGACGAGCAGCTCGGGTGGAGCTGCTCGAGGTATCCGATGAAGCGGAGGCCGCCCGGCTGGGCATGTACGGGTCTCCGACGATCCTGGTCGACGGCACCGACCCGTTCGCGCCACCCGGTGCCGCGCCGAGCCTGTCGTGCCGCCTGTACCGGAACGCCGACGGCACCGTGTCCGGCGTGCCGGACGACATCGCCCTGCGCCAGGCCCTTGCCGGGGTGGCGACGCCCGGACCGCACCCCGCGTGACGAGATCACCTGCGAAGAGGCGTCGAGCAAGCGTCAGCCCTGAGGACGCAGACCCGTCAGGGTGACAGCGACAAGCCGCCGTACCGCGGCCTTGGACGACAGCTCTCCCGCTCCGGCCAGTGCGTGCAGGCAGTACCCCGTCAGCTCGTCCGGCGCGACATCGCCCCGGACCTCGCCCGCCTGGACTCCCTCGGCCGGCAGGCCCCGGAGGAAGTGACGCAGATGCTGCTCGGCGTGGGCCGCATGGCCCCCTCGATGCAGGAGCGCCGAGAGTTCCGCCCCGTGGCCGGGCTGCTGCTGGATGAACGCGTAGCGTTCCAGCACCGCCGCCAGCCGTTCGCCAGGGGCGTCGGAGCGGTCCCTGCGGCCCGGCACAGTCCGTTCTCAAATGGGGCACCAGCGGTCGAGGTGAGCGCGCAGGCCCTCCAACTGCGCGCCCCGTGCCACGTACCCGAAGTATCCGTCGGGGCGTACCAGGCCGTGGGAGACGTGTGGCCAGGGGCTCTGCGCGCCGAGCCGGTGGACGGTGAGCAGGTTCTCCCGGCCGCGGGTGATCGGGGCGAGACGCTCGTCCGGCCAGAGGTGGGGCGGCCCGCCCAGCAATAGGTGATACCCCGGTCCGGTCGTTCTCGACTGAAGGCCGCGCGGCAGATCGGGCAGCCGGTCCCCCGCCTTCGGGCCTCCCCCGGTCCCGGCTTCGCTCACCCGGGGGCACCCCCATCGGGATGAACGCGGACCCGTGCCGGAAGCGGGGCTGCGCCGGTAGTGGATGTCCAGCTCCGAGACCGTACGGAAGACGCGTCCGCGCAGGCCCCTTGCGCGCAGCGCCAAGGGCGCGAGATGCGGGGCAAGGTGGGTGCGGGCCGTGCGGACGGCCGGGTTGTGGCTGGTGCCGATCGTGAACGCGCGGTCGGTGAAGCGGCGGACGCCGCGACCGACGGGGGCCCGCTCGGCTTCGTAGGTTTCCAGCAGTTCTTCCGGCGCGCTGCCCCGGCGGACGAGGGCGAGCTTCCAGCCGAGGTTCAGCGCGTCCTGGATGCCGGTGTTCATTCCCTGGGCGCCGGCCGGGCTGTGGATGTGGGCCGCGTCCCCGGCCAGGAAGCAGGGTCCCGAGCGGTAGTGGGCGGCGCCGCGGTTGTGGAGACGGAAGTCGGTCATCCAGACGGGATCGCGCAGCAACAGCCGATCCGCGGTGTACCGGTCGGCGATGTCCTGAAGGAGCCGCACCGTCACTTCGATATCCGACGCTCCGGGTGGCCGCATCGCGAGCATCCGCCAGGTGGCCGGCGCGCCGAGCGGGAAGAAGAACAGCATCCCGGCGCCGGTCATGTACGTGTGCACGGCGTCCGGTTCCAGACCGTCGACCTCCAGGTCGGCGAGCACGAACGTCTGCGGATACGCGTAACCCTCGAAGCCGATGCCCGCCTGGGCGCGGACGGTGCTGTGGGCCCCGTCGCAGCCGACGACGTAACAGGCGCGCACGCTCTCCTCGGTGCCGTCCCTCCGCCGCAGGCGGCATGCGACGCCCTCGTCTTCCCGCTCCAGGCCCACCAGCTCGGTACCGCGCTCGACCGGCACGTCATGGGCGGCAAGATGGTCGGCGAGAGCCTTCTCGGTCTCGGCCTGCGAGAGGAACAGCAGGAAGGGATACGGAGTGTCCCGGCAGCCGATGTCGAACAGCGGCAAGGTCACGACACGCCGTGGCAGGTGCATCCGCAGCCGCATCGCCGGATTGCCGCGCTCGACCAGTCGGTCCGTCACCCCGAATCCGGCCAGCGCCTCCAGGGTGCGGGGCTGGATGGCCAGCGCCCGCGACTCCCGTACCCGGTCCACCGAGCGGTCGACGATCCGGAACGTGGCCCCGTAGGCGCGCAGTTGCGCGGCGAGAGCGAGCCCGGTCGGGCCCGCGCCCACCACCAGAACGTCCAGCGGTGCCGTCATGAACCCACGGTAGTGGCGGAAGCCACCTCTCGTGCAACCCGCACGACGCAGTCGACGGCCCCTCTCAAGAGGCCAAAAGCAGTCGTGGTGCCGCCCGGACCGGGAAACGGAGACAATCAGGGCCGGGGGGCCATGACGGCAGCGGCGGCGTCATCGTCGTTCCGTCCTCCTGACGGACACGGCCGTCCCACACTTCGTCCGCCACCTCGCCAGGCACCACGTTCGTTGAGAGCTCACGGGGTCCCCCGCTCCCCGCCCGCCCCTTTCTCCCTCTCCTCACCCGCCCATGACCGAGGCCGCCTGAATTCCTGACGGACGTCAAGCAGTTCGCGGTGTTCCGGGAGCCTGGTGCGTAGGGTGACGGCAGATGGGCCGGTTGCCTGAACGCTCTGCGGCTCCTTCTCGCGCCGGCTCGTCGTCGGGTCTTTGTCCGTTCCGCCCATGTCCGTCCCGCCCATGCCGTGCCTGATCTCGGCGAAGACCTCGTCGGGGGGGCCGTCGATCCGGTCGTCGAGGAGGACAACCCATTCGTCGTCGTAGGCGAGGGTCTCCTTGGGGTCCTCGACGATCAGGGATGCGTGCAGGCCGCGGTCGAACTGGACGCCGGCGTGCGGGGGAAAGGTAGGTACCGGGGGCATCGACGGTGAAGCCCCGGTCTCCTTGGCGGCTCGGCCCAGTGGCAACCCGAACGGTCTCCGCCCGCACCGCTCGCGGTGATCGCGAAGGTCCGCGGAAAGGGAAGGTCGGGGCGGTCGGCCCGCATGCCTGCTTGCCCTGCTTCTGACAGCGCCACGCCGAGGGAATACCCCCGGGGGGTATGGTGTTGCCGTGGGTCGAGAGGAGCCGGAAACCGCGCCTCTCCCGTCAATGCCCCACGCATCCACACTGCAAGGGAGAAGCCTTGACCACCGAGACGAACTCCGGCTCCTGCTGTGGCACCGGTTCCTGCGGCTCCAACGACACGATCACCGTCCAGGGCGCTGATGTCACCACCGTCTACAAGGTGTCCGGCATGACCTGCGGCCAGGCGTGACACGCGGATGATCGGGGCACGGAAACGCCGTTTCTTCTTTCCATGTCCGCACGAAACCGAAGACTGCCCCGGCAACGTGCCTGGCCACCGGTGACATCACCGAGTGCCTCGGCCCTTACATGGGGGATCGCACTGGTAGGAGTCTGTGATCGAGCATTCGGGCCGGTCGAGTCGGCGATCATGACACCGCCCGGACGGCTGGTCCGCCGCTCGGCGGTCCCGGACGACCTCAGCGCCGCGTTCGCCGCGCAGTTCTCCCTCTCCCGGCTGCTGGCTGCTGGCTGCTGACCTATTCGCTGGCCTGCTGGCTGGGCGCGGTCGCGGGTCTGCAGTCGGCGGTGGTGGCACTGGGCGCGATCGCCCTCACGGCCGGGCTGTTCGCGGTGCGGCTGTGACCTGCGCAGGAACCGGGCCCCGTCGAGCACGAGCACAGCGACCTCCATGCCGGCCACCCGCGTCTTGCGGATGCCGTACGCGTGCGGGGTGGCCGGCGGCACCGTCATCACCACCTGGCCGACGGGCTGCAAGCGCACTGGTGAGGAGGGGCCGTCGAGCAGCGTCTCCGCCCTCGACGGCCCCTCAGCCTCAGTGGTCGCGTGATCAGATCCGGGCGACCAGCGCATAGCGTTCGTCGCTGACCGGGTGCCCCCACAAGTCGGTCTTGCGGCTGAGGTCTTCGACGCGCAGGTCGGCCACCAGCGGCCGGACGGCTACGGTCAGGTCGTCGGCGGCGATGCCGCGATGCCAGGGCAGGGTCTCGGCGCCCGCCACGTACGGCTGCCCGGTCTGACCGGCCTCCCGCCACCGGCCCTCGACCAGGATCAGCGTGCCGCCCGGACGCAGTCGTGAGATCCAGGCGCGCAGTGCGGACTCGGGGTCGGGCAGGGTCCACAGCAGGTGGCGGGACAGGACGACGTCGAAGCCGGCCTCCTCGGTGGGCGGGTCAGCGGCGTCACCCACCAGGAAACGGCCGGGAAGGCCGGCTGCCGTGAACTTGTCCCGCGCCTGTTCGACCATTCTCGGAGCGAGGTCCACCCCGGTGACCCGATGCCCCCTCTCGGCCAGCAGACGGGAGAGCGACCCCGTGCCACATCCCACATCGAGGATGTCCGCCGCAGCATCAGGCATCCAGGCACGCCGCCCACGCCTTTCGGGTCACCTCCTGACGCAGGCCATGGTCCGGCTCGTCGTCGAAGACGTCGGCGGCGGCGTCCCAGTACGCCCTGACGGCAACAGAGTTCGTCATGTGCTCGATCCTGTCAGCCGACACTGACATCGCCTCCCGCCGGCGCCGACACCGCAACCGGCCTCGGCGCCAGGTACCCGGCGCGGTGCAGCCGCGCCACCGACCCCGCGCACACCAGCCCGGTCACGGCCAGGACCGCCCACGGCAGCCGGCGCACCCCGGTGTCGAACAACGCCCCGACGGCAAGGTTTCCCAGCGAGATCGCGAGGCCGGATGCGGTGTGGTAGGTGCCGTAGTACGTCGCGACCAGCCGGTCCCCGGAAAGCCGTACGACGGTGTCCATCTCGAAGGGGTAGAGCAGCGCCCCGCCCCAGGCCGGCAGCGCCGCGCACAGCGTCAGGATGCCTACCCCCACGACGGGGTCGTACGACGCGGGCAGCAGCGGCAGGAACGCCGCTCCCATCACCACCAGCCCGTACACGATGGCCCGCGGCCCGGACAGGTTCCGCTTCGCCCAGGCCGTCAGCTTCAGCTGGCCGGACAGCGCGGCCGGCGCCGAGACGGCGAAGACCGCGGCCGTCACCACCCCGGCCCGTTCCCCGAACAGTTCACGGGCTCTGAACGGCAGGGCGAGGTAGACCTGGAAGGCCAGGACGTAACTTCCGGACATGGCGGCGGCGAAGAGCAGGAACGGCCGGTTGGCCGCGACGGTCCGCCAGTCGGCGGCCACCGCCCGCCAGGCCGGCTCCGCGCTGCGGCCGGCCGGCAGACGGGCGGGCAGGGCACGGGCTTGATCGACTGGAGGTCAGATCCTCTACGGCGCCGTTCTGTCCGCGCTCCTGACCGCCATACTGCTCGCGTTCGCCCTCCGACCGCGGCGCCTCGTCGTCATCGGTACCGGCGCTCTGGCTGCCGCGGCCCTCGCCTTGGGCGCGGGCCCGCTGCGCGCCGAGCCCGCCCGCCGCACCACCGCCTACGCGCTACCGGCCGGGCCGGCCGCCTTCCTGGTCGACGTCCACCTGTGCTGAGCCGGTCTCGTCAGTCCTGGGCTGCCATGGAGCGACACCGGGGCCGATCGCGGACTCAGGCCACGCACGCGCCGGGCGGCGAGCGTGACGATCCCCGCCCGGGCGCCTGGCACGTTCTGCCGCTGGAGGACTCGACAAGGCGTTGTCAAGTTGTCTGGAGGACGGCGGCTGAGCGGGTGGCGGGGTGCGGGCGTCACGCCCCGGCGCCGGGTTCCGGCACCGGCTTTCCCGGCGGGGTGAAGGCGGCCAGCGCCGTGGCGGTGATGTGGGCGGCGGCGCGGTCGGAGGTGAGACGGCCGGCGCGGATCTCGTCGGCGGCGCTGTGCATGACCGAGTGCAGGACATTGACCAGCCAGGCGATCGGCAGGTCCGTGCGGAAGACCCCCTCGGCGCGGCCGCGGGCGACGAGCGCCTCGACCCGGGCGGCGGGGCCGCTGTGCAGCTCACGGATGCGCCCCGCGGGCAGTTCCCGCTGGGCGGCGACGAGCAAGGCCCGCGCCTCGTCCACCAGATGCCAGCCGGCCTCGACGTAACGCGCCAGCGCGACGAGCGGATCCCCGGACAGATCGACCGCGTCCAACGCCTCGTCGCCCCGGTCGATGGCACGGCTCATCGCCGCATCGACGACCTCCGCCCGGGAGGCGAAGTGCGCGTACAGCGTCACCCGGCCCACGCCCGCGGCGCGCGCGATCTCACTGAGGCTCGCCTCCGGGTTCCGCCCCAGGCACTCGGCTGCGGCCTGCACGATCGCGTCGATGCTCCGCAGGGCGTCGGCGCGCTTGGCGGTGCTTCTACTGCCCATGGCCCCCACCCTATCCGAAGAACTCAAACAAAGCTGTTTGGCTTACGCCTCGGACCGGTTTAACCTGAACATGTCTGTACGGGTTACTGATAAGGGGTGAGCGTCATGAGCGACACGGAAACCACCAGCACACACGCACCGGGAGCACCCCATCCGCGGCGCTGGCCGGTCCTGGGCCTGCTGGGGCTGGCCCAGCTGATGCTGATCCTCGACATCACCGTGGTCGCCATCGCGCTGCCCCACATGGGCGCCGAACTGGACCTGGACCGCACCGTCCTGACCTGGGTGGTCAGCGGCTACGCCCTCACCTTCGGCAGCCTGATGCTGCTCGGCGGCCGGGCCGCCGACCTGTTCGGCGCCAAGCGGATCGTCCTGGCCGGCCTCGCCGTGTTCACCGCCGCCTCCCTGGCCGCCGGACTCGCCACCGGCGCACCCCTGCTGCTCGCCGCCCGGATCGCCCAGGGGGCGGGCGCCGCGCTGCTCTCACCCGCCGCGCTGTCGGTGGTGGTGCGGCTGTTCGAGGGCGACGAACGCAACCGGGCACTGGGCATCTGGTCGGCGCTCGGAGGCGGCGGCGCCGCCCTCGGCGTACTGCTGGGCGGGCTGATCACGGCCGGACCGGGCTGGGCCTGGGTCTTCTTCGTCAACGTCCCCGTCGGCCTGATCGTCCTTCTCGCGCTCGCCCGGATGCTGCCCCGCCTGCCCCAGGCGGCCTCCGGCTCCCTCGACGTGCCCGGCGCCGCCCTGGTCGCCGCGGCGACCGGTGCCCTCGTCTACGCACTGATCCGTGCCGGCGACCACGGCTGGCTCAATCCCGGCACCCTCGCCCTGTTCGCCTTCGCGGCAGTCGCCTACGCCGCCTTCGCCGCCCGGCAGCGCCGGGCGGCGGTACCGCTGATGGACCTCCGCCTGCTCGGCCGGCGCCCGGTCTCGGCGGGCATCTTCGTGATCGCGGTGGCCACGGCTCTGATGGTGGGGGTCTTCTTCCTCGGCTCCTTCTACCTCCAGAACCACCAGAACCACGGCGCCCTGATGACCGGCGTGCTGTTCCTGCCGGTGGCGCTGCTGACCATGGCCGCCGCCACCGCCGCCGGCCGCGTGATCGGCCGCATCGGGGCCCGGTCGCTGGCAGCGGTGGCCCTGGTCGTCGCGGCCGCCGGATTCCTCGCACCGGTGCTCTGGTCCGGCACCACCGCCATGGTCACCGGCGTGAGCGTCGCGGCGGCCGGCCTGGGCGCCCTGTTCGTGGTCGCCTCGGCCACCGCGCTCGGCAGCGTCGCCCCGCACGAGGCCGGCGTGACCTCCGGAATCGTCAGCACCTTCCACGAGTTCGGCGCATCGGCCGGTGCCGCGGCCGTCTCCAGCGCCGCAGCCGCCGGCATCGCCGCCCACACCGGCGCCCCCACGGCTTCCGGCTTCGACGACGCGTTCCTGGTGGCCACCGGTGTGGCCGCACTCTCCGCCGCCGTCGCCCTGTGGCTGATCCCGCCCAAGAGCGAGTAGCCGAGCGCGACGGTGACGTCCGGGCACCGGACGATCTTCAAGCGAGGCGCTTGAACGGGACATCCTCGCCCCGCTCGAGATCGACGTGCTGGAGATCCGCGACCCCTCGCCCGTGCTCGGGTTGCCGGAGGAGGCGCCGGCCACCGTGATGTGCCTGGAATTGCCTCTGAGCACCGTGAAGTCGACGTCCAGGCGCGGGTCATACGCCTCGGGCGGGATACCGATTTCGTGGGTGGAGTACTCGCCGAACCGGTTGACGTGTTCGGTCAGGTACGGCGAGATCTGGGCCAGGTCCTCTGGCTCGATCCCTCAACCCTCCTCCATCAGCTGCCGCACGATCTCCGCGATGTCCAGGGCGTTGTGGAAAATGACAGCTTCTCTGAACTACTTGACGCGAAAGGGCCTGGCCGTCACGACGGCCAGGCCCTGTGTGCGCCAGCAGCAGCGATGCTTGCCTGTGGAACGTTCCGCCTCGACGCGGGCGAACGCCTCGGCCTCCCCCGTCGGCGCTGGTACCCGGCCCACGCCGGGCAACCGACGCCGCCGCCCGTGCCACTGTCGGCCGACTCGGCTGCGTGGCCCCTGCGCAAGGGCCGCTGCGGGCGCACGATGGAAGATGGGCAGGCGCGCCCGGAAGGTGATCGTCATGATGTGGTACGACGGCGGCTGGGGCTGGGGCGGCTGGTTCTTCATGTCCGCGTTCATGGTGCTGTTCTGGGCGCTGGTGATCGCCGGCATCGTCGCGCTCGTCCGTTACTTCACCGGCACCCACCACGATCGCCAGTCCGGACGGCCCCACTCCTCCGACGAACCGGGATGGGGAAGCAAACGGGCCGAGGACCTGCTCGCCGAACGGTTCGCCCGCGGGGAGATCGACGAAAACGAGTACAAACGACGACTCACGCTGCTGCGGGAGCACCGGTGAGCGCAGACCGCCGACGCGGGATGTGGCTGGCCATCGGCGGGGCGATCGCCGCGCTGGTGCTCGGCATCGCCACCACTGCGCTGCTGGCCGCCACCGGCGCTTTCCGCAGTGCGACTCCCACGGCGGCCTGGCGGGCGCCTGGTGCACGGTGCAGCGCGCCCGGCCTGCCAGGCCATGTGGTGGACGTGACTGCCGACGACATGGGAACGGGCATGATGAGCGGCGGTCCCGGCGGGTACGGCATGCGCATGATGCGCCTGGCCCTCCAACCGTCCACGGTCCCCGCAGGCGTGATCTCGCTGCGGGTGTTCAACGCCGGCTCCCTCGCGCACGAGGTGGTGGTCCTGCCGCTGCCCCCAGGCCACGGCGCCGGGGAGCGCCCCACCGGTCCTGACGGGAAGGTCGACGAGGCGGGCAGCCCGGATGAGGCGTCCCGCAGCTGCGCGGCAGGCGCCGGTGACGGCATCGCCCCCGGTGCGGTCGCCTGGACCACGCTGACCCTGCCTCCCGGGCGCTACGAGCTGGTGTGCAACTTCCCCGGCCACTACCTCGCAGGCATGTACGCCGAACTCGATGTCACCAGTCGGTAGCGGACTCCGGCAGCATCTGCCACACCCGCAGCGGCAAGGTCGCCATGAAGTACCACACCCCGCGCTTCACGCTCGTCTCCAGCTCCTCGCCGAGCTGGAGGTCAAGACACCCGCCGACCGCGGCCCCGGCCGCCCCGACAGAACGAAGGTTTCTTGAAGGGCGCTATGCACCCAGGGCGACCCCCGCGTCCCGCAGGAGCGCGGCGAGGTCGTCGGGGATCGGCATGGGGGTGGTGAGTCCGACGCGGGTGCGGCCGGTGTTGCCGGTCGGGTACTGGCCCGCCGCGGAGCCGGGGGCCGCGACTATCAGCCGCACGAGCTGGCCGAGGACCTCGAGCGCGTCGCGGTCACGGAGGGCGAGGCGGAGCATCACGGCGTGGGTGCGGGTGTGGGCACCGGGCCAGGGCTGGGACAGGATGTGGGCGCGTTCGACGGCACGCCAGCGTCGGAACATCGGCCCCGGCGTTCGAGCGGTGGTCATCTCAGCGGTGTAGGCGGCGCGCAGGGCTGCGGGCATGGGGGTACGGCGGGGCACGGCAGAACCCTTCAATAGTTCATTGTTTCCTGAATTCAAGCATGCGTGTATCATGGTGTCCATGCCGAGCCTTGCCACCGACCTCGACGCGCTGACCCGGTTCGGCCGGGCTCTGGCCGACCCGCTCCGCTGCCGGATGCTGCTGGCCCTGCGCGATGCCCCTGCCTACCCCTCCGACCTGGCGGACGTGCTGGGTATCTCCCGCACGCGGCTGTCCAACCACCTCGCCTGTCTGCGGGACTGCGGCCTGGTCGTCGCGGTGCCAGAGGGCCGTCGCACCCGCTACGAGCTGGCCGATGAGCGCCTGGGGCACGCCCTGGACGATCTGCGCAACGCGGTCGTGGCCGTGGAGAGCGACCGGACCTGTACCGAGGCCGCCGACAAGGGCTGCTGCTGATGACCGTGATATCCCTCCGTCCCAGCCCCGCCCGTCGCGACGTCCTGACGAAGCGCATCCGCCTGCTGGTCGCGGCCACCATCACCTACAACGTCATCGAGGCGGTCGTCGCCCTCACCGCCGGGACGCTCGCGTCGTCCACCGCGCTGATCGGCTTCGGCCTGGACTCGGTCATCGAGGTCTCCTCCGCCGCGGCGGTCGCCTGGCAGTTCTCCGCCCGCGAGCACGCGGTGCGCGAGGCGCGGGAGAAGACCACGCTGCGGATCATCGCCGTCTCCTTCTTCGCCCTCGCCACCTACGTCACCGTCGACGCCGTCCAGGCCCTGACCGGCACCGGGGAGGCCGAGCGCTCCCTCCCCGGCATCGTCATCGCCGCCCTGTCCCTGGCGATCATGCCGTTCCTGTCCGCCGCCCAGCGCAAGGCCGGCCGCGAACTCGGCTCCGCCTCCGCGGTCGCGGACTCCAAGCAGACCCTGCTGTGCGCCTACCTGTCCGCCGTGCTGCTGGCAGGCCTGGTGCTGAACGCCACGCTCGGCTGGTCGTGGGCCGACCCGGTCGCCGCCCTGGTCATCGCCGCCCTCGCGCTGAAGGAAGGCCGCGACGCCTGGCAGGGCAAGGGCTGCTGCGCACCGGCTGCCCACCCGGTGGCTGTCCCCGGCTCGCCTTCGGCTCACGAGGATGCCTGCGGTTGCCATACGGGCTGCGACTGCTGCTGACCGGCCGGAACGTCTCTGACGGCCCCGGTCCCGCGAGTCGCGGGACCGGGGCCGTTGCTGTTGCAGGCCGCGTTCTTGGTGAGCAGCGTCAGGTCGTGGGCGAATCGGCGTGCTGTATGTCCACTTGCAGCCGCTTGGCGATGTCGCCTGTGTGCTTCGCACGGACGAGTGCCATCCGGCGCTTCAGTTCCTCGGCACGCCGAGGATCCTCTTCCGTGAGGATCAAGCGCATGCGCTTCGACATTTCCTCGAGAGCCTCGGCGAAGACGTCGTAAGCGATCACCGGAGAATCGGGGTCGCTTCCCTGGTAGACGCCCGCTCCCGCGAAGCCCTCGGCGTATGTGATCACATCGTTCCGAGACAGCAGGATCGGCGCCCATGCCTCCAGGTACTGCTTGAGCAAGTCGTGTTTGGCTGCCGTGTGCGGATCGCGTTCCCACACGGCGTCCTTCGACACGGCCATGACGGCTCTCCCGCTCCGAACGACTCGCCGGGGAAAGCGTCACACACCGTTGCCATACGCCACCAGAGCGCGTATAGCGCCTGTTGAAGATTGGCCGTTACTACGCTGTCACCGCCGGCCGAGGAGGCATCTCGTCCCACGTGGCCCCGGCGAGTTCGCGACCTCCTGCTTTGGGCGAGCGGCCGCCCCATTGCCTGAAGAAGAAGGGCACACGGGCCTTGCTGCAGGCGTCGCGGATGTCGACCAGCCACTGCTCCTGCACGGGCCGATATCGGGGTCCGGACTCCCCACCTGCGATGACCCAGCCGATGCCGTCCAACATGTCGAACGTACGTTCCGTGAAGGGGGTGTTGGGCTCGAACCTGAGTCGATCAGTGCAGCGCGGAGGGCGGGACGGCTCTGTGCTGCGGGTCGCCTTGAGTCCCCGCACGTCAGGCCACGGCGGCGGCCGAAGCCAGTTCCTCGCTGCCGTCGGCGAGCGCAGCGAGATGCCGCTCTACGTCCAGGGCAGCCGCACAGCCGCTGGCGGCGGTGATGGCCTGGCGGTAGGTGTGGTCGACGACGTCGCCGGCAGCGAAGACGCCGGGGATGTTCGTACGGGTGGAGGGCGAGACGACCTTGATGCAGCCGTTGTCGTCCAGGTCCAGCTGGCCCTTGAACGGCGTTGTCAACTTGGCTGACACGTCGAGTGCCTGGGACGATTCTCGAGT
The DNA here is from genome assembly GCF_016757295.1 of Streptomyces sp. M2CJ-2. Lineage (NCBI taxonomy): Bacteria > Bacillati > Actinomycetota > Actinomycetes > Kitasatosporales > Streptomycetaceae > Streptomyces > Streptomyces sp. M2CJ-2. The sequence continues at coordinate 14,995 of NZ_JAESIF010000104.1, forward strand.
CCTTGGCCGTCGGGAGGGTTGCTGTGTCACCGTCGTACAAGGGGTACCGGTTCCCGGCGGAGATCGTCGCTCACTGCGTATAGCTCTACCACCGCTTCCCTCTGAGCTACCGCGAGGTGGAGGAACTGATGCTCGCCCGGGGTGGGGCCGTCTCCTACGAGACGATCCGGCAGTGGTGCGTGAAGTTCGGCCCGGCCTATGCCCGCCGGCTGCGGCGGCGCCGCCCCCTGGCCGGGGACACGTGGCATCTGGATGAGGTCTTCATCAAGGTGAACGGCGAGCGGCAGTACCTGTGGCGGGCCGTCGATGCCGACGGCACCGTCCTGGACATCCTCGTGCAGAACCGGCGGGACAAGGCCGCCGCCCGGCGCTTCTTCCGCTGCCTGCTGAAGAAGACGCGTGCGGTGCCGCGGGTGGTCGTCACCGACAGGCTCCGCTCCTACGGCGCGGCCCACCGTGAGGTCATGCCGTCGGTGGAGCACCGCTCCCACCAGGGCCTCAACAACCGGGCGGAGGACTCCCACCAGCCCACGCGGCAGCGGGAACGCGCGATGAAGGGCTTCCGCAGTACCGGGGCTTGTAAAGAATCAACATGGTGATTCTTTAACCTGGAGGCGGAAGCAGTTCTCCCGTAGCAGCCGGCCCGCGGTGGGCGCCGACACGGGATGTCCCTGCCCGGTGAGCTCCTCGCCAAGTACC
>NZ_JAESIF010000105.1:0-15562 GCF_016757295.1 Streptomyces sp. M2CJ-2
GGCGGGGCGTGCGTCCTGTGCTTGGCGGCTCCAGATCCATCCGGCACATCCGTCAGGGACTCGGCAGACTTCTCCAGCATGCAAGCTCCTTGAGCACTCGCAGAACCATCACGCTTCAGTCTCTGCCGTCCACCGGCGGGGTGCCACTCGAATCGGTTACGCAGCGTGACACGAGGAGTCGTCGATGCCGGGGGATTCGGTTGCAACGGCCTGGCGCCCGGTATGCGGAGCCGGTGCGTGTTACCGAGACGGAGCTCGCGACGCCGTGTCTTCGCTCGGCCCGGATCCACCGAACGGGTTCCCGAGGAACGTTCGTCGTGTTGTGGATCTCGGTGCGGTGGCTGGGCGGATCGCGGAATGCGGGAGCCGCTGCGGGGGCAGGTGCAGGACCGTGCGGTGAATGAACCGCGTGGACGTGGGCGGAGCACGTTGATCGGTTGAGCGCGGACCGTGGCGGAGCCGCTGTGGATTCCGTGGTGGACGCTGCGTCGGCAGTCGGTGACGGAGGCGGGTGCCAGTGCCTGGCCGACTTGCGGTGCTACTGCGGTTGTGCTCCGGGAAACGGCGGTGGAGGTCTGCGAGGCTGTGGCTGACGAGAGCGTAGAAGCGGTCGTGACGACGGGTGGACTCATACACCCCGATGGCCTCCGGCTCGGCCCTCTGTCGAGCACGTATCCATCACCGGCGGACCGGGGACGGCCCAGTCCGTCCGAGGCGCCGATGCCCGCATTTCCGCCCTCCTCCTGGCAAGCAGCCGCGTCAGGCGGGTATCGACGCCGCCCCGGACGCGGTGGCGAGATCGGCAGTTGCTGGCCGGTTGGGACGCTGTCGCTTTGTGTCTTCCGGAGCAGTGGTGCCTTCCGGCTGCCCTGGGTTGTAATGTCCCCGACCCGGCAACCGTTCAGCAGCCTGCCTCCGAGTCCCGGGCCACCGGCGGATGCCTCGAGGCCCCACTGCCGCCGGCAGCGTGCCCGGCGGTTCCTCCGGGCACGGCGCGTCGTCGCGGGGGCTCCTGCCTGCCACGATCCGGGCGGGAGCCGGAACCGACGAGCAGGAGACAAGGGGCGACGGCGTGCGAAGTGTGGGTGTGGAAGAGGAACTACTGCTGGTGGACCCGAACAGTGGTGTGCCGGTCGCCGTCTCCGGCGCGGCGCTCGCGGCTGCCGACCGCCGGGCCTGGCAGCACGGCAGGGCCGGCGCGAAGAGACACCGGTTCGAGAAGGAACTTCAACAGGAGCAGGTGGAGTTCGCGACTGAGCCGGTGACGGAAATGAGCCGGCTCCAGGAGGAGATCACCCGCTGCCGTAGGGAGGCGGCGCGGCACGCGGACACTGCCGGGGCGGTGGTGGTGGCTGTGGCGACCTCGCCGTTGGTTGTCGAGCCCTCGTTGAGTGCCGGTACCCGTTATCGGTGGCTGGGTGAACAGTTCGGGTTGACGGCTCAGGAGCAGTTGACCTGCGGCTGCCATGTCCACGTGTCGGTGGACTCCGACGAGGAGGGTGTGGCTGTTCTTGACCGTATACGCCCATGGCTGGCGGTTCTGATGGCGATGAGTGCGAACTCGCCTTTCTGGCAGGGGCGGGACACCGGCTACGGCAGCTATCGCAGCCGGGTGTGGAACCGCTGGCCGTCCGCCGGCCCGGTCGAGATCTTCGGGTCCGCCGACCGTTACCACGAACAGGTCACCGCCATGGTCGAGACGGGGGTTCTCCGTGACGAGGGCATGGTCTACTTCGATGCCCGGCTCTCCGCCTCGTATCCCACCGTGGAGATCCGTGTGGCGGACGTGTGCCTGGACGCGTCCGGGCCTGTGCTGATGGCCGCTCTCGCGCGGGCCCTGGTGGAGACGTCCGCCCGGGCTTGGCAGGACGGTGTACCGCCGGACAGGGTCGGGGCGGGCCTGCTGCGCCTCGCCTCGTGGCGAGCGGGGCGTTCGGGTCTCGACGGTCCCCTCCTGCACCCCGAGACCATGCGCGAGACCTCCGCTGCCGGCGCGGTGCAGGCGATGTACCGGTACGTTCGCGAGACGCTGGTGGACCACGGCGATGAGGATCTCGTTCGTGAGGGCATCGCCCGCCTCCTGGAACAGGGCAACGGGGCGCGTACGCAACGCCGACTGCTGGCTGAGGAGGGCAGCCTCGCCCATGTCGTGACCCGTTGCGCAGACTTGACCATGAGCAGCTGACATCCTTCCGCTGCGAGGGTTCGTCGTGACTGATCGTGGCTGAGAGGGCACGTGAGAGCTTGCGACCAGCCTCGCCGACGCGGCACCACCGTGCCAAGGTCAAGGATCACCGCCGGACTGAAGCGACCCTTCAGGTCCCGACACTTCCGCTTCATGCCGCGAAGCCCGGTCGCCGACGACAGCGGACCCGCGCCCCCGCCCCGGCTTTTCGAAGTGCCGTGCCGATCTCGGATTTCAGTACGGTGAAGAAGATCTCCGCCGCGGCACTGCCGAAACATGAACCGGGCCGTCCGGTGCGCTGCCGGACATTCGACCGCTCTACGCCGCTTCGGCGTTGTCCTGCTCCAGTGCCGCGCGCAGCCAGTCGTCCGCGGAGCCCGGGGTCGGCTCCGGCGGGCCGCCCGGCGGCGTGAGCACCACGGCCGTCAGCTCCCAGTACCGGTTCAGACGCGGCCCGGTCGCGAGCCGCGCGGCCAGCAGGCGGCGGAACTCCCGGGTGTCCCTGCTGCCGTAAGCGCTCGCGTACGCCGCCACGTAGGCGTCCAGTGCCTCACCCGGGTACGGATTCCGTGCCCGGCGCAGCTGCGGGCCAGCGATCTCGTACGCCTCGGCGAGGCCCGCGTACAACGCGGCCGCCCCGCGGGCCCCGGCCACCCGGTGCACCTCCGGCTGGGGCTGCCGGCCGTCCGGGCAGGGGGCGGTCGTCATCGCGTGCAGCCGGGCGAAGGCGAGCACCTGCGCCGGATCAGGCTCGTCGGGCGGCTGTGGAACGGCCACCTCCAAAAAAGCCGCCGTAGCCGGGGCCGGCATCCGCGGTGGCAGCCAGGCACGCCAGAACCGGGCCAGCGGTGCCGTGCTCGGCGGGGTGCTCAACGCGCCGATCAGCCGCAGCCGGTCGGCCCGCTCCGCGGGCGGGCACTCCCGCACCAGCCGCAGTGCCGCCTCCCGCCAGCGCAACGTCTTCAGCTCACTGCCCAGCTCCCGTAGGCGGCCCGCGACGGCGTCCTCCAGCGCATGGCCTGCCGCGTCCCCGTCCTCGAGGACGCGGCGCACCTCGGGCAGCGGCAGATCGAGAGCGCGCAGGGAGCGGATCAGCCGCAGCTGCTCCAGTGCCTCGGGGGCGTACCGGCGGTGTCCGCCGCCGCTGCGGGAAGCCTCAGGCAGCAGGCCCCGGTCGGAGTAGAAGCGGACGCTTTTCACGGTGACACCCGCGCGCTCGGCGAGCTCGCCGATGCTCCAGAAAACCTCGTGCGACGTGGACAGTTGAACCTCCCTCTGGGGGAGTTCCTACGGTATCGGCGCGCGGGCCGGGCGTACGCCCCGGTCCGCGGACCACGGCGTACGCGACCGGCGCAACGCCATGTGACGGACCCGAGGAGAGAGCCATGACCGTGTTCATCATGGTGGCGGGCGTGTTCACCGGCGCCCATGTGTGGCAGGAGACGGCCGCGCGGCTGGCCGCGGCGGGCAGCGAAGTGCATGCGGTCCCGCTCACCGGGGTCGACCCGGGCCGCCCCGCCGCGTCAGCCCGCGTCGATCTGGAGACGCACATCGCGGACGTGATCGCGGCGATCGACGCGGCGTCCGGTCGGGAGACCGTACTCGTCGGCCACGGGTACGGCATCCATCCGGTGCTCGGTGCCGCCGACCGGCGGCCACAGCGCGTTGCCCGCGTGGTGTATCTGGACTGCGGGATGCCGCAGAACGGCGTCCCGGCCCTGGCCACCGTACCGGACCAGGCTCTGCGCGCGCAGCTGGCTGAGCAGGCCCAACGCGGTGAGTGTGAGGGTGTTTTGGCGCCGCCGGCCCGTGACGAGTGGCAGCGCTGGGGTAGTACCGCCGGAGTCTCCGACGCGGCACTGGACCGGCTCACCGCCCTCGCCGCGCCGCAGCCGCTGGGCACCCTGCTCCAGCCGCTGCGGCTGACCGGGAGGGTGGTCGCGGTGCCCACCACCGGAGTGCTGTGCACCCGCAACGGCGTCAGCATCGACCTGGTGCAACGGCTCGTCGACTTCGGCGACCCCATGCTGACGGCCCTGGCCACCCCTCAGGACACCTTCTTCGAACTGTCCACAGGGCACTGGCCCATGCTGTCCTGCCCCGCCGGACTGGCGGACGTCCTGCTGCGGGCCGCGGCCGGCGAGGGGCGCCACCTGCGACCGGTCGGCGCCGGCGCCCCGCCCGCCCATCTGCGCCCGTTCCCGCTGGAGGTGCCCGAGCTGCCCCGGGACCGCAAGGGACATGTCGACCTGTACGTCCCCGATGCCGAGGGTCCGCGCCCGGCCGTGGTCCTCGTGCACGGCGGCCCGGTGCCCGCCGGGGCCCGGCCGACCCCGCGCGACTGGCCGACCCTGGTGGGGTACGCCCGCCTGGCGGCCGCCATGGGCATGGTCGGAGTGACCCTCGACCACCGGCTGCACGACGTCGCCGACTACGAGCGCGCCACCGCGGACGTCACCGCCGCGGTGGAACTGGTGCGGACCGATCCTCGAGTGGACGCCGACCGGGTCGCCCTGTGGTTCTTCTCCGGTGGCGGCCTGCTCACTGCGGACTGGCTGACAAAGCCCCCGGCCTGGCTGCGCTGTCTGGCCGCCTCCTACCCGATCCTGGCGCCGCTGCCCAACTGGGGGCTGACCGGCAGCCGGTTCCGCCCGGCCCGGGCGGTCGCGCACGCGGGCACCCTGCCCGTCGTTCTCCTCCGTGCGGGGCGAGAGACCCCCGAGATCGCCGCCACCGTGGAGGCGTTCGTGACCGCGGCCAAGGACTGCGGAGCGCACCTGGAACTGATCGACGTCCCCAACGGCCACCACGGCTTCGAGACCCTCGATGCGCCCGAGGAGACCCGACCGGCCCTGCGCCACGCGATGCGCTCGGTGGTGACCCACCTGACCAGCTGACGTCCGGGCCGCGCACCGTGCCCCGCCCGCCGGCGGAAGCCCCGAGGCCACCGGACACCCTGGTGACGGGCCTACGGATCCGGCCGGTTCATCGGCGTCGGCGACATCCGCCTGCGCAGACGCGTCCACACCACCGTCCCGGACCCGACGGCCTCACAGGTTCTTCCGGACCTGCTCCAGCGGGACTTCACCGCCACCGAGCCGGGGCGGAAATATGTGGGCGACATCACGTATCTCCCGTTCGCGGGCGGGAGTTCGCCTATCCGGCGACCGCGCTGGACTGCTTCAGCCGCAAGGCCGTCGGCTGGTCCATCGCCGATCACGGCGATGCCGACACCTGCGGAAGGGCGGTGGGGGCTTGGGCCCTCCTCCTCGGGACTGTGCCGGGAGCTACCCCATCTCCTCCAGCGCCTTGCCCTTCGTCTCCTTGACGAACTTCAGGACGAACGGGATGGAGAGCGCCGCGAAGAACGTGTAGATCAGGTAGGTGCCGGACAGGTTCCAGTCGGCCAGCGACGGGAAGCTCGCGGTGATCATCCAGTTGGCGATCCACTGGGCGGAGGCGGCCACGCCCAGGGCGGCGGCGCGGATCTTGTTCGGGAACATCTCGCCGAGCAGCACCCAGACGACCACACCCCAGGACAGGGCGAAGAAGAGGACGAAGAGGTGGGCGGCGACCAGGGCAACCAGGCCCTGAGTGGCCGGCAGCTTACCGTCGACCAACGGGTGCGAGAACGCCCAGGCCTCCAGGGCGAGGCCGACGACCATGCCGGAGGAGCCGATGATCGCGAGCGGCTTGCGGCCGATGCGGTCGACGAAGATCATCGCGATGACGGTGCCGATGATGTTGATGATCGATGTCGTGAACGAGTAGAGGAACGAGTCCGTCGGGTTGATGCCGACCGACTGCCACAGCGTCGCCGAGTAGTAGAACGCGACGTTGATGCCGACGAACTGCTGGAATGCGGACAGGCCGATGCCGATCCAGACGATTCGCTTGAAGAGGAAACTGCTGCCGAGCAGGTCCTTGAAGGTGGACTTGTGCTCGCGCTTCATGGCGTGCTCGATCTCGGCCACGCGGGCGTCGAGGTCGACGCCCTTGCCCTCGACCTCGGCGAGAATCTCGCGGGCGCGCTCGCGGCGGCCGACGGAGAGCAGGAAGCGCGGGGACTCGGGAATGACGAAGGAGAGCATCCCGTACAGCACGGCCGGGACGACCATCACGCCCAGCATGACCTGCCAGGTTTCCAGGCCGATCAGGTTGCCGCGCTGGTCGCCGCCGGCGGCGTGGAGCAGACCCCAGTTGACCAGCTGGGAGGTGGCGATGCCGACGACGATCGCGGCCTGCTGGAAGGAGCCGAGGCGGCCGCGGTAGGCGGGCGGGGCGACCTCGGCGATGTAGGCCGGGCCGATCACCGAGGCCATGCCGATGGCGAAGCCGCCGACGATGCGCCAGAAGGCGAGGTCCCACAGGGCGAAGGGCAGGGCCGAGCCGATGGCGCTGACGGCGAACAGGAACGCGGCGATCTGCATGCACCGGATGCGGCCGATGCGGTCGGCTATGCGGCCCGCGGTCGCGGCGCCGATGGCGCAGCCGATCAGGGCGATGGCGATGACCTGGGCCAGCTCCGCGGAGCCGATACCGTAGCGGCTCCGGATGGCCTCGACGGCGCCGTTGATCACGGAGCTGTCGTAACCGAAGAGGAAACCGCCCATGGCGGCCGATGCCGCAATGAAGATGACGTGCCCGAGATGTTCGGGACGAGCCGTACCGGCTCCTGGCCTGGGGGCCTGCTCTGTGCTGGTCACGTGTACTCCTCGGGCGCACCGGCAACGCTGCCGGGGTGGGGTCAGCCCTTCCAGGTGAAACCTGAAGACAAAAGCAACGCTGCAGAGACCATGTCTTCAAATATCGAAACCAATACCCCTGCTGCTGCGGGATTTCACCACCCGTCGAGCGGGCTTCCGTTCAAACGTTGCAGTCAAATATCGGACATGACCCGACTACCCCGAAGTCGCCGAGGCACGCGGGGTCCATGGCGCAGGAGTTCCCGGGCAGCGGGGCCTCGGCCCGGGCCCGTGCTTCGGCTGGACGAGTCTTTCCGTATGCCTACGGGCACGGAGCGAAGGTGCTCAAGATCCGTTTGTGACGACGAACTTGACCACCCTGGTGCCCGCACTGCACGTGAAGATCGACGATGACCGGGCCGGGATCGCCCGGCTTTCCCGGCGCGGCCCGCAGGCCGCGGCAGGCGCGCGCCCACCACCGCGGCATGTTCCCCCTCACCGCATAGGACACGGTCTGGACAGAACAATTTCTGCATTCGTTCTCTGCTTCGAAGGTGTGAGCAGTGAGGGCGGAGCCGATCTGTCGGAGGCAGTCCATGAGCTTCAACCTCATGCCACGCGCCGAGGCGCCCGCGCCTGCGCGGCCCCGCGTGAGCAGGAGACCCTGCGGCACATCGCTGCAGGGCGCACTTGCCTTCGAACGGCACACCACGGGGCAACGATGCCGAGCGTCTGGCAGCGCGGCGGTACCGGCTGCTGCGCAGCTTCACGGGGCCGCCGGCAGAAAGCGGTCGGACAGTCGTGGCTTGGCGGGAGCGCGTGAGTCGGACGGACCGCTGCGCGCGGCTGGCATGGTGGCCCGCCAGGAGGTGCAGGGGGACCAAGACGTCGGAATCCGCAGGCCGGGGACGACGGTCCCGCCGGTTCGGGTGTTCAACCCGCCCCAACGGGACACTTCTCGGGCTGCCGCCTCTACGAAGACCGCCATGAGCCTCAAACCGGAACGCGAAGAGCCTGATCCCCTGCACCATGTCGTGGGACACGACCGCCGGCCGTGCTCCGCTCGGCTGCGGAGGCGGGCGAAAGACGCTCCGGGCCCGCCCCGGGAGAGGGGGCGGGCCCGCAGCGCGGGTGCTGTGTGGGTCAGGCGCGGCTGTTGTAGTAGAGGACGTCCCAGTGGCTGCCCTCGCGGGCGTATACGTTGCCGGCCGGCGACTTGTACAGCTTCGTGCCGTCCTTGCGGGCGCCGGCCTTCTTGAAGTGGCTGGTGATGTACCGGTCCAGGCACCCGTCCCGCTTGGACATGTCCACCTTGTAGCCGTTGCGGTGGGAGTACGCGCCCGAGGCGTGACCGACCTCGGTGCCGGCGGTGATGATCACCCGGCACTTGCTGAGCTTCTTGAAGGCGATCGCGCCGGCGACGGTGGCCTTGTTGATGTTGGTGAAAGAGGTGCACCCCCGCGTGTTCCAGTTCGCACAGTTCTTGCTGGACGTCCAGGAGACGCCCGCCTTGCGGAACTGGGCCGCCGCGTCGTTGTGCCGGGCGTACTTCGCGGGTGCCGCCTCCGCCACGCCGGCGGACAGCAGAACCGAGCTCATCGCCGCGGCAGCAACGGCAGACCAGACCTTGTTCATCCAGGCTCCTTCACGGGTGCGCTGCGCGAGTGCGCAGACAAGATCCGTTGAATATGTCCTGGATTATGGCAATGCGGCCCAAAAGGGGGGAATCCCTCGGAGGGGTGACAGTTCTTCGAGTCCATGGTCGACCTCTCCGACCGATGAACGCTCACGGCGAAACGAACGCCGCACCCGCCGGACCCTCAACCAGCTTCCGTCCGGCGCCGACCAGCAGTCCAACGCCGTGCACGACCCCGAAGGCCGCCGACTCCTGCGTACCCGCGTCCTCGGCGGCGTCATCACCGAGTACCGATATGCGGTCTGACCTGCGGCGACGACTTTCCGATCCCCCACAGGACGCGGCGGGCCAGAACGAGTTCGTCGTAGCCCTCGCCGTTGGGAAGGTGGTCAGGTCGAAGGGGCGCGGGCTGAACAGCTCGGCGTACGCGCGAGCCATCCGGCCCGGCGTGCGGCGCAGGCTCTCCGAGGCGGTGGAGATGCCGAGGGCGGAGAGGAACTGTCCGGCCGCAGCTTCCGTTGCGGCCAGGTCGATCGCCTCGGGCTCGTGGACGACTCGCAGGGCGGGTCGTGCGGGCGTCTTCTCTTCTTCGCCGTGCGCCTCTGTTCGGGCGGTGGCGCGGTGGGTGCGCTCGGTCATGTCAGCTGCCCCCGACCCCCAGGGCAGTCAGCAGGACCAGGACCAGGGTGACCACCGCGAGCAGACCGTGTGCCACGACGACCGCCACCGGGAAATACCGTTCGGCAGGGACGGCGCCTTCGGCTCCCGGGCCCGCGGCGACCGCCCCAGCCGTACCGTGATCGCGGTGGACGGGGATCCAGCGGGCCGGCATCACGAAGCCCAGCAGGGCGACCGGCAGCAGCAGACCGAACGAGGTCCGGGCCAGGGCGCTCTTGTCAGCCACGACATAGATGATCCACACCACCAGTCCGATCGCGGCCAAGGCGAAGTGCCCGAAGACGACGGGCGCGGGCAGGCGGCCGGCGCCGGTCTGCCGCCGGCGGATGCCGCCGCGTTGGATCCAGGTGCCGAGCATGTAGAAACCGCCGAGCGGTGACCACCCAGGTGATCAGTGCGGCGATGTCCATGGGGAACTCCCGAGGGGGACGGTAGCGGGGCAGCCGCAGGACATCGGCTGCCGTGGTGGGCGCGGGCCGGGTTGCACGGCCGAGCGGGTGCCGCTCTGGCTGTGGCCGGGCGTGCATCCCTCGGCCTGGGTGTTCCCGTCGGCAACCCGTACGCCGTAGCGATAGGCGAGCTTGCCGCCCATGAACCCCGAGACCGCGAGGGCCGCGACGCTGAGTGCGGACAGGACGAGCCTGCCCAGTCCGACACTTCCACCGCCGGTGTAGTCGCCGTGCCGCCATAGGAAGTTGACGACGTAGGCGGCGGTCACCAGCAGGTTCAGCGTCATGTGGATCAGAGCGGTCCGGAAGGCCGGGGTGCCGGCCGGAATCGCGAACAGGTCGAGGAGTCCGACCGTGGCGGCCAGCAGCGCACCGATCCCCCCGACCGCGATCAGCCCCTGCGAGGACCGGGCCAGGAATCCCGGACGGCTGACGACGTGGGAAGCGATGTCGAACACCAGGCTGGTCACCCAGGCGCCGATCGGCACCGTGACCAGGATCGGGTGGAACGGGTGCCCGTACGGGCCGGCGAGCGAGGCGCTGACCGGACGCTTCGCCTGCAGCTGTGATTCACCGGCCATCGCAACCTCCCACTAATTCCACCAATAAGACCTGGTCTTATTGCGGGAAGGCGTCAAGAGGGGCAGCAAGAAGGAGCGAAAGAATACTTGTGCCCACAGGAATGGGAGTTACCGTGGTCTTGTGGCTTCTGATCCGACAGTGCAGGCCGACGCGGCTGACAGCGCCATCGACTCCGTCAGTGTCCTGAGCGAGGACTCACGGCGGCGCATGTTCACCTTCATCCGCCGCGCTGGTCGTGCCGTCACCCGGGACGAGGCCGCCGCCAGTGTCGGCATATCCCGCAAGCTCGCCGCCTTCCACCTCGACAAGCTCGTCGACGCCGGCCTGCTGCGCGCCCGGTACGAGACGCCCGGCGGGATCCGCAAGGTCGGCAGGCGGCCGAAGGTGTACGAGCCCACCGACGCGCAGATCACCGTGAGCATCCCCGAGCGGCGCCACGAACTTCTCGCGGACCTTCTCCTGGATGCCGTCCTGACCGAGGGCGCCGACGAAAGCGCCGCGCAGGCGGCGGTGCGGACCGCGGAACAGCGCGGCCGGCAATTGGGCGAAACCGCGCGGGAGGAGACCCGCCCGGGCCGCCTGGGCCCCGAGCGGGGGCTGACCGCCTGCGAGCGGCTGCTCGATGAATACGGCTACGAACCCGTGCGGGAAACCCCGACCCGGCTCCGGCTGCGCAACTGCCCCTTCCACCCGCTGGCCGCCAGGGCCCCGGAACTGGTGTGCGGGATGAACCAGGCCTTCCTCTCCGGCTACCTCGACGGCCTCAAGGTCAACGGAGTGAAGGCGGTCCTGGCTCCCGAGCCCGGGGAATGCTGCGTGCGGCTGGGCACGAGCGACACCGATCGTGATGACCAGACGGCCCAGGACCGCTGAGACGACGTCGGCCGCCTGCCCCCGCGGGCCACCGCCCAGCACGACGCTGCCCCGGCGGAGGGGACGCTCCGCGATGCTGTGCGGAGCCCACATCACCGGTCGCTCGGCCTCCGGCCGAGCTGGGGAAAACGCCCGTTCTGGCGTTCAACCGGAGCATTGCCATGTTGACCAAGCGCGTCCTGAACCGTCCTGCCCGTTCCACGGAACCGGTAGCGCCTTTCACCACCTCCCCTCCTGCCACCGTCCCTGCGGTGTCCGCCGCCGACGTGGGGCTGCTGCTCCTGAGGCTGACCTTCGGCCTGCTGATGGCCGCCCATGGTGCCCAGAAAGTCTTCGGGCTGTTCGGCGGTGGGGGTCTGACGGCGACCGGCAAGGGGTTCGCGGCCCTGGGCTATCACCCGGGAGAGCTGTTCGCCGTGATCGGGGGGCTGTCCGAGCTGCTCGGTGGCCTCGGTCTGGCCATCGGCCTGCTGACGCCGCTGGCGGCCGCCGCCCTGATCGGCGTCATGATCAACGCGATGGCCACCGTCACCGGCGCCCACGGTTTGTGGGAGACCGACGGCGGCGTGGAATACAGCGTGTGCATCGCTGTCGTCGCCCTGGCCGTCGCCGCCATCGGCCCGGGTCGGCTGGCTGCCGACCGCTTCTTCCGCTGGGGCACGGGCGGCTGGAAAGCCGCTGCCTTCGCTTTGGGCCTGGGCGGTGCCGCCGCCGCGATCACGCTCAGTATCTAGACCAAGAGCAGCCGGCCCACCAGGTGAGCCGACGCCTGCTGCACGGGGACCCCTTCTTCGGTACGGGGTCCCCTGGCCCTGGGGGCGTCGCGGATCACCGTGCAGGCCCGGTGGCCGCGAAGGGGAGTAACCCCGCAATAACGGTCGTCGGCCCCTGGCGTGCCCGTTCCAGAGGCAGACCAGGGAAAGCCACGGGGAACACCGGGCAGCGCACCGCGCGCCGTCAGGTCAGTGTTTCCCCACGTCAGACCGGATCCGGGTACACGATCTTCCAGACTGGTGCGGGGTCCCACCCCAGGCCGGGGACTCTGGGCATGAGCATCGCCGCGTCAGGCCGAGTTGCTCTTCACCAGGAGCTGCCTCGGACGCGGTCACAGTCCGGCGTGCCAGTCCCGTTCCAGATCGCCGGTGTCGGATACACTGCGCAGACGTCCAACCCGACGTCCTTGACAACGCGTGCGCACCAGGGAATGCCGCCCGGCGGCGGGTCTTCACGTCGGCTCGGACGGCGCGGCCGCCGGATGCGGGAAAGGGTGTGGCATGAGGCCCCCAGGCGTGCACCTACGGGAGATCACCGACGACAACCGGGATGCCGTTCGTGCCCTCCGCGTCCGACGTGACCAGAAGCAGTTCGTCGCCTCCGTGTCCACGTCGCTCAAGGAGGCGGCAAGGACGCCGGAGGCCAATCCCTGGTACCGCGCCGTGTACCGTGGCGACGAGCCGGTCGGCTTCGTGATGCTGTCGTGGAAACCGTCGGCTGGTCCTTTCACAGGGCGGCACTTCCTCTGGCGCCTCCTCGTCGACAAGCGGTACCAGAAGCGAGGGATCGGCCGAGAGGCGCTCACGCAGATCGTCGCCCTGGTTCGCGCGGACGGCGCCACCGAACTGCTGACCAGCTACGAGCCCGGCGACGGCGAACCGTGGCCCTTCTACCGGAAGTTCGGGTTCGAGCCCACCGGGGAGATCGACGACGGCGAGATCGTTCTGCGGCTGCCCTTCCCCGCTCGGTGAGCTCATACGGGAAGCCGCGGACGGTTTCGACCTCTGTCGGGGCTGGGCGCAGTTTGGGTATTGGCTCGGTCCTGCTGTCCATCCCCCGACCGGTGGGGTGCTGTCGTACGGGGCGCCGCTGGTTGGCAGCACGGAAGCCTGCCCGGCGGGTCAGCTGACCCAGATGCCCTCGGACGAGACCCGGCGTGCGAGGCGCCGGCCCGCGTCACTGATTGGGCTCGACCAGAACATCCCTGGCGAACGGGGAAAATTCCACGTCGCACTGCCCGGGTTGCTCGCCTGCCCAACCTGCGCAGTCAAGGACAGGACCTGCTCACCGGAACGGGAACGGACGGACAACGGGCACCTCAACTGCTGCGCCGGTCTTCGAAACACGGGGGAGGGCGATCCGGGCAGCGCGTGTGTCCTGCTACGTCAGTCGTTACAGGCCGTCGGGTACATGTCGAGCTGGGTAAGGCGGAATTCACCGCGCACTTCTTTTCCGGCCTGTCCAGGTCGGCCTACGAGGCGGGGCCTGTGCCGCAGCCGCCATGGGAGAGGATGAACATGAGCCGGAGCAGGGGTGCTGAGCAAGCCACCACGTGTTCCGGCCTCGGACCGGACAGGACGGGAGCTGCCCGTGAGCAGCCCGTGCCGTAGCTGCCGCCCTACGCTTTGGAGCGGGGCACTCCACGCTTGGGGGCACGGATGAGCCACTGTTCGTCGATGCGCACCCCCGTGTAGGCGGTCATGAGGGCGAGGGCCTGCTCCGCGAGAGCAACGGCGTCGAAGGTGAGCACGAAGCCGGGCTCGTCTGGTCCGCCGAGCGCATCGTCTCCGAGAACCGGACCCGTCGCGAGGACAGTGGGTTCGCGGCCCTCTCCATGCCGTTCGAGCCGCTGCTCTTCTTCGCGGACGCAGGCAACGGAGACCTGTTCGCGCTCCTTTCCGGGCTCCGGCGGCCCGATGTGTTCGTCTGGAACCACGAGGACGACAGCCGCACCTGGGTGGCACCGAGCCTGGCCAAGTACCTCGAGGGGTGGCTGACCGGGTGGATCACGGTGTAGCACCACGCCGCACGACCCGCCGGCCCCCGATGAGATGATCCTGGCGCGGCTGGTGTGATCACGTCGTCGGAACCGTCCTAGTCCTCCCGGGAGGGGAACATGTCACGCTCACAGTCTCGGCGAGGGGCCGGTGCCGCAGAGGGCACCGTGCCGCCGCAGCAGCCCGCGTCCCGGCGTGGTGGCGGGAGTGCCCGCAGGCGAGGGAAGGTGCGCGGCGCCGTTCTCGGGCTCGTGATTGCCCTGGCGGTACTGCCTACTTCCTCCTTCGTTTCCGTGCACTGGCCGGGAGGGTTGGAGAGGTCGGTGGGGGAGAGCGGTGCACCCGCAGGGGACGCCGAGGGCCCGGCTCCGGGCGAGGGAGCGGAGCCGAAGGACGACGTCCGGATCGAGGCTTGCGCAGTCGATGCAGCCACGGGCAAGCCCTCGATGGAGATCACCGTCACCAACTCCGCCGCGTGGCGCGTGGCCTACCAGCTCGACATCGCGTTTGTGACTCCTGTGCGCGTCAGCTTCGGCGACCACGGACTCGCCACCAGTCCCCTGGAACCGGGCCAGTCGATCACCACCACCGCCGACGGCATACTGCCCCTTGGAGGCCACGTGACCTGCAAGGTCACGCAAGTGACCCGCACTCCCCGCTGACAGCCTCGGGGGTGGGGAACTGCTGGAGTGTGGCTGAGCACGAGTGTGTTCCGGTGTGGGTGAGTGAGCACAGACGGTCCGGGCCACGGCCCACAGTGCAGGCGGCCGTGCGCCTGCCGAAAAATTGTCCGCGCTGGTGGGAGGCAGTGTGCCTCGGCCGCTGGGCGCCGACCGCGTCGCCCGAAGCGCCAAAGTCAGCACCCTGGCCGCCCTGTGGACCAAGGCGGCATGACGACCGACCGTGCTGCTGAAACTGGCCTACCTCGGCGTCATGAATGCCCCCGTCCTCCTGCGATTGCTCCCGATGAGCGACCGCGAGAAGGATGCCGAGATCCTTGCCTTGCGCCCCCAGACCACGGTGCTGGAACGCCAACTCGGCAGGAACAAAGTCCGGTTCACCCCCGGCTACCGGGTGTTTTTGGCAGTACTCCTCCATCAGCTGCCACTCGACGCTTTCCGCCGCATGCGGCTACTGGTGAGCCCCGAGACGATGCTGCGCCGGCACCGCGACCTGATCGCACGCCGTCACGCTGCGGCCTCCCATCCCAAGCGCCCGGACAGACCGAATACACAGACGCGACCGCCTCGGCGGCATCCTCCACGAGTACGAGCATGCAGCCTGACCTGCACGGATGACATTTTCGGCAAGAGCAGGATCTTGGTGGCTAATCCCAACTGTCATGCGGCGAGGCGGAGTTTGAGTCTGGCGAGGTGGCTGTGGTTGACGCGGTCGAGGGGGTGGCCGTTCCACCAGGCGTGGAGTCGGATGAGGTTCAGGGCGGCGGCGCTGGTGGTGTGGTCGAGGTGAGTCTTCGCGAGGCCGCGGTAGCGGGCTCGGCGCAGACCGGTGGTGTGGGTGGCCTGCCGGACGGTTCCCTCGACCCCGGCCCGCAGGGCGTAGTCGCGTTGCCAGGTGCCGTCCCGCTGCTGGGCGCGGGCGGCGTGGATGGCCTCGGTGAGCTCACAGGGGTAGAGGCTGAGCCGGCGGCCCTGTCGTGAGCTGGTGCACTGCTCCTTGACGGGGCAGGGGATGCAGTCCAG
>NZ_JAESIF010000106.1:0-15234 GCF_016757295.1 Streptomyces sp. M2CJ-2
CGGCCCCGCAGGCCGCGCCGGCGCCCGCGCCGGCCGCCCCGGCTCCGGCTCCCGCCCCGGCTCCTGCCCCGCAGGCCGCTCCGGCTGCCCCGGCCCCCGCCGCCCCGCAGGCCGCTCCGGCCCCGGCTGCCGTTCCGGCCGCCGCGCAGCCGACCGACGAGGGTGCCTACGTGACCCCGCTGGTGCGCAAGCTCGCCGCCGAGCACGGCGTCGACCTGTCCACCGTCAAGGGCACCGGCGTCGGTGGCCGTATCCGCAAGCAGGACGTCGTCGCCGCCGCCGAGGCAGCGAAGGCCGCCCCCGCCGCGGCTCCGGCCGCCGCTCCGGCCGCGACGAAGCGGACCCCGGTCCTCGAGGCCTCGCCGCTGCGCGGCCAGACCGTGAAGATGCCGCGGATCCGCAAGGTCATCGGCGACAACATGGTCAAGGCGCTGCGTGAGCAGGCGCAGCTGTCCTCGGTCGTCGAGGTCGACGTCACCCGGCTGATGAGGCTGCGCGCGCGGGCCAAGGACTCGTTCGCGGCTCGCGAGGGCGTCAAGCTCTCCCCGATGCCGTTCTTCGTCAAGGCCGCCGCCCAGGCGCTGAAGGCCCACCCGGCCGTCAACGCCCGGATCAACGAGGCCGAGGGGACCATCACGTACTTCGACACCGAGCACATCGGCATCGCGGTGGACTCCGAGAAGGGCCTGATGACCCCGGTCATCAAGAACGCCGGTGACCTCAACATCGCCGGTATCTCCAAGGCCACGGCCGAGCTGGCGGGCAAGGTCCGGGCGAGCAAGATCACCCCGGACGAGCTGTCCGGCGGGACCTTCACGATCAGCAACACCGGTTCGCGCGGCGCGCTGTTCGACACGATCATCGTGCCTCCGGGCCAGGTCGCGATCCTCGGCATCGGTGCCACGGTCAAGCGTCCGGCCGTCATCGAGACGGAGGAGGGCACGGTCATCGGCGTCCGCGACATGACCTACCTGACCCTCTCCTACGACCACCGGCTGGTGGACGGCGCCGACGCGGCCCGTTACCTGAACTCGGTCAAGGCGATCCTGGAGGCGGGCGAGTTCGAGGTCGAGCTCGGCCTGTGATCCACGGCCGCTGATCCCGGTCACCGGTGCCCCCGTCCGGAGCTTCCCAGGCTCCCGGGCGGGGGCACTGTCGTGGGCACGGCGTGAGCCGCGCCGTATGCGCCGTGTAAGCCTCGTCTCACCTGGGCGAAAGCACCCCGTGCGCCCCTACGGGACGGTGCGTCAGCCGTATTGTCTAAGGGTCGATCGCCCTCAAGGGTCCTGTCCGTCGTCCGTCCGCCGCCCCCCGACGGGGCCTTTCGGACGGCTGCCCCGGATTCACGAGCCCTGTCCAAGGAGCACTCATGACCGCGCCCGTCGTCCACTCGCTGCGCGAACAGATCCGCGAGCACATCCTGGAAGGGATCATCAGCGGGCGCTGGCAGCCGGGCGAGCGGATCGTGGAGCGGCGGATCGCGACCGAGCTGGAGGTCAGCCAGACACCGGTGCGGGAGGCGCTGCGCGAGCTGGAGTCGCTGCGGCTGATCGAGTCGGCGCCCAACAAAGGCGTGCGGGTGCGGAACCTCTCGGCCACCGACCTGGAGGAGAGCTACCCCGTACGGGCGGGCCTCGAGGCGATCGCCGCGGAGCTGGCCGCGGAGCGGCTGGCGGAGGACTGCTCGGCGCTGGAGCCGCATGTCGCCGCGCTGTACGAGGCCGACCGCACGGCCGACGGCACGGCCCAGGTGCGGCACACGGTCGCCTTCCACCGTGAACTGGTCCGCGCGGCCGGCAACTCGGTGCTGCTGCACACCTGGGAGGGCCTGGGCATCGAGGTCTTCACGGCCCTGTCCATCCGCTGGCTGGGCACGGTCCAGCAGTCCTACGCCGAGGAGCACGAGGAGCTGGTCGCGGCGTTCCGACGGCAGGACCCGGACATCGGCCGCCTGGTGAAGGAGCATGTGCTGGGCTGCGCGCCGCACGCCGCCGACGCCCCCGCCTGATCTCCCGTACTCTCCCGTCCCGGTCCCCGCACCGTCCGTCCGGTCCGTCCCGCCTCGCTGCGCCGGGCGAAGCTGTCGGAACGTGCTGATACTGGTGAGAACCGTGTCGTTCTCCAGGGCGGCGAGCAACGCCCCCGTCGGCCGGTGGTGGAGGCCGTGTGATCCCGCCACAGCTGTCCTCCGTGGTCCCAGGGTCCGCCGGGTCCGTCCTGTCCTCGACCCGCGGCGCCGTGACCGCGGCGGTGTCGGCGGTGCGGTCCCTCGCGCAGGGGCTGGCCGCCGTCCCGGTGGCGCTCGCGTCGGCCGGGCCGGGGGTGGGCTCGCGTGCGCCCGGCCTCTGGCGCACCCCGGGAGGTGTGCAGATCGCGGTCCGGCGACTGGGCCGGCCCGGTACGGCAGCGGCGGCGCGCGGGCTGGAGGCCATGCTGCGCCGGCTGCCGGGGGTGAGCCGCGCGGAGGTGAACGGCACGCTGGGGTGCGTGTACGTGGGCTGTGGGCCGGAGGCCGACCCCGCGGCCGTCGCCGACCTCGTCGCGGCCGCCGACACCGCTGCCGAGGAGGTCCCGCGGGCCGGGGCGACGGACCGGGAGCGGCTCCCGGTCGGTTACCCCGGGGCCGCGCAGGCACGGGTCGGCGCGGCCGTCCGGCTCGGCGCCGGCCTGGTGGCCGTGGGGGTGGCGTCGGTGGGCGACGTGCTCAGGCTGCCGGGGCTGCACCCGGCGGTGATGTCGGTGATCCAGTTCGCGGAGTCCACGCCGCCGCTGCGCGACGGCATCGCCCGCCGGATCGGCGAGAGCGCCACGGAACGCGGCTTCGCCGGGGCGAACCTGCTGGCGAGCGCGCTGTCCTTCCGGCCGCTGGGCGCCACGGTGACCACCGCGCTGGCCGCCGCCCGGTATGCGGAGGTGCAGGCACGCCGTGGGGCGTGGGCGGACTGGGCGCGCAGGCTGGGCGGGCACGAGGGGACGTACCGCCACGACGCGGTGCCGGGTCACGAGCGCCCGGCGCCGCTGCCGCCGGGCCCTGGCGAGCGGTACGCCAACGTGGCGGCGCCGGTGGCGCTCGCGGCCTACGGTCTGACGTCGGTCGGCACGTTCAACCAGGACCGTGCGCTGTCGCTGCTGATCGCGGGGACGCCGCGCAGCCCCCGGTTCGGGCGGGAGGCGTTCGCCTGCACGGTGGGCCGTGCCCTTTCCGAGCGGGGGGCGCTGGTGCTGCGGCCGGAGGTGCTGCGCCGCCTGGACCGGATCGACACGGTGGTCCTCGACGCCCGCCTGCTGGCCGACCACGACTGGACGATCGAGGGCGTGCTGCGCCTGCCACCGCCCGGCAGCCGGCCGGAGGGCGGCCGCCCGGCGGACGACGGGCCGGACGACGACGAGATCCACGTACGGATCCACGAGTTGATCGAGCCGGACGGTCCCGCCGAAAGGCGTCGCCGGCACGGCGCCGGCTCCCTGGCGCCGAAGCGGCGGGACGACTGGGAACTACGGCCGTTCCCCGGCCCGGAGACCGGTGCCGACGACACCCTCGGCGGCGGCGTACTCGCGGAGGCGGCCGCGCAGGCCCGGCAGTGGGCCGAGGAGGGTGCGCAGGTCGTGCACGTCCTGCGGGCGGGCACGCCGGTGGCCGTGGCCGCTCTGGTCCCTCAACTGCACCCGCTCGCCCACCACTTGGTGCGTGCTGCACAGGAGTGCGGTGAGGTGCGGCTGGTGGGCGGGCCGCCCGGACTGCACCTCCGGTTCGGGCTCGAGGAGGCCGTGCCCACCGGGCACCGGCGTACGGCCGCCCTGGTGCGCTCCCTCCAGGCGGAGGGGCACGGGGTCGTGGTGGTCTCGGCACGGACCCGGCGTGCCCTGGCCCGCGCGGACCTGGGCATCGGAGCGATCACCGTCCCACGGCACGTGCCGTGGGACGCCGACGTGGCCGCCCCGCCCGACGTCGCCCACCTGCTGCTGACCGCCCTGCCGGAGGCCCGGCGGATCGGCCGGCTGTGTGTCCGCCTGGAGGGCGCCGGCGCCGTGGCGGGTTCGGCTCTCGCCCTGCTCGTGCCCCGCCCGCAAGCCTGGGCGCGGGCCCGCCTGGTGGCCGACGGGGTGAGCATCGCCTCGGTCGCCGCGGGCCTGTGGGCCGGGTGGCGGCTGAGCGGGCGGTCGGCCCCGGCGGCCGCCGGGCGCACGCCCTGGCACGCCATGGCGGTGCGCCAGGTGATGTCCCGGGTCGGCACCTCGTCCCAGGGGCTGGACGAGGCCGAGGCCGCCCGGCGCGGGCAGTCCGAGGGCCGTGACCGGCACGAGGGCGCCGGCACCCTGATCGGCCGGGTCGTGGAGGAGCTGGCCAATCCGCTCACGCCCGTCCTGGCGATCGGCGGCGGTGTCTCGGCGGCGCTCGGCTCCGTGCTGGACGCCGTGCTGATCGGCGGGGTGCTCGGCGTGGACGCGCTGGTCGGCGGGGTGCAGCGGCAGCAGGCCGACCACGCGGCCGAGCGGCTGGTCGAGGCCACCTCGGTGCGGGTGCGGGTGCGCCGCCCCGGCCGGGCGGAGGCGGTGGAGACGACCGGCGAGCACCTGGTGCGCGGGGACCTGATCGAGCTGCGGGCCGGGGACTCGGTCCCGGCGGACTGCCGGGTGGTGCGGGCGCAGGGTCTGGAGGTGGACGAGTCCAGCCTCACCGGCGAGTCGCTGCCCGTCGTGAAGAGCGCGGCACCGACCGCGGCCCGGGCGGTCGCGGACCGTACCTCGATGCTCTACGAGGGCACGACGGTGGCGGCGGGCCACGTGCTGGGCGTGGTCGTCGCCACCGGGACCGCCACCGAGGCGGGCAGCGCGGCCGCGGCGGGCCCCGAGGGCGCACCGCCGGAGAGCGGGGTGGAACGGCGGCTGAAGGGGCTGGGCCGGTGGTTCCTGCCGCTGTCCGTCGCCGCGGGAGTGGCCCTCTTCGCCGTCGACCTGCTGCGCGGACGGCCTCTGGGGGCCGCCCTGGGATCCGCGGTCAGCCTGTGCGTGGCGGCCGTGCCGGAAGGGCTGCCGTTCGTCGCCACGGTCGCGGAGCTGGCCGCGGCCCGCCGGCTGTCCGCGCGCGACACCCTGGTCCGCAGCGCCTCCACCATCGAGGCGCTGGGCCGCACCGACGTGCTGTGCTTCGACAAGACCGGCACGCTCACCGAGGGCCGGATCAGCCTCCGGCAGGTCTCCGACGGCCTGCGGCGCGAGGGTCTCGACCGGCTCACCCCGGCGCTGCGCCGGATCGTCGCCACGGCCGCCCTGGCCGGCCCGCCGGGCGCGGCCTCGACCCTCGCCCATCCCACCGACCGGGCCATCGCCGGCGGGGCCGAGTCGCTCGGCGCCGCCCCGGCCCGGGCCGCCGGACTCGGTACGGACGTCTGGGAGCGGCTGGCCGAGCTGCCGTTCGAACCGGGGCGCGGCTACCACGCCGTGCTGGGGCGGTCCGACAGCGAGGCGCGGATCGTGGTCAAGGGCGCGCCGGAGATCGTTCTGGCCCGCTGCGACCGGGTCCGCCGGGACGACGCCACCGAGCCGTTCGACGAGCGGCTGCGCGCGGAGACGGAGGCGGAGATCGACCGGCTGGCCCGGCGCGGCCTCAGGGTGCTCGCGGTCGCCGAGCGGGTCCTGCCCGCGGGTGCGCCGCAGGACGCCACCGCCCCCGCCGGCCCGGGGGACCTCGGCGACGAGGTCGTCGACGGGCTGTGCCTGCTGGGCCTGCTGGGCCTCGCGGACCCGGTGCGGCCCACCGCCGCGCAGAGCGTGGACCGGCTGTCGCGGGCCGGGGTGCGCATCGTCATGCTCACCGGCGACCACCCCAGCACCGCCGCCGCGATCGCCCGGGAGCTGCGGCCCGAGGAGGAGCCGCGCCTGATGACCGGGGCGGAGCTGGACGCCCTCGACGACGCGGCGCTCGCCGGGACGCTGCCGGACATCACGGTGTTCGCCCGGGTCACCCCGGCGCACAAGGTCCGTATCGTCACCGCGCTGCGTGCGGTCGGCCGTACCGTCGCCGTCACGGGCGACGGCGCCAACGACGCGCCCGCCATCCGGATCGCCGACGTCGGCATCGCCCTCGGCTCCCGGGCCACGCCGGCGGCCCGCGCCGCCGCCGACGTGGTCGTCACCGACGACCGGATCGAGACCATCGTCGACGCCTTCGTCGAGGGCCGGGCCATGTGGGGCTCGGTGCGCAGGGCGCTGGGCATCCTGCTCGGCGGCAATCTGGGGGAGATCGCCTTCACGCTGGCGACCGCACTGCTCACCGGGCGCAGCGCGCTCAACGCCCGCCAACTGCTTCTGGTCAACCTGCTCACGGACATGCTGCCCGCCATGGCCATCGCCGCCCGGCCGCCCGCCGACCACCCCGACCGGCTGCTCGCGGAGGGTCCGGAGGCCTCGCTCGGCAAGGCCCTGATCCGCCACATCCGACTGCGTGCCGCCGTCACCACGGCGGCGGCCGCGACCGCCTGGATCGTCGCCCGGGCCACCGGCACCCGGGGGCGTGCCGACACGGTCGCCCTGGTCGCCCTGGTGACCTCGCAGCTGTTCCAGACGCTCCAGGACGCGGGCCGGGATCCGGTGGTGGCCGCGGCCGCGGTGGGGTCCCTGGTGGTGCTGGGCGTGGTGGTGAACGTGCCGGGGCTCAGCCACTTCTTCGGCAGCCGGCCCCTGGGCCCCGCGGCCTGGACGATCGCGCTGGCGTCGGCGGCGGGCTCGGTGCTGGTGCCCCTCACGGTCCGGGGCGCCGCCGACGCGCTGAAAAAAGTTCACCTGCAGAACACCTGAGCGCAGCCCGCTGGACGACCTCGCAGCGGACAAAGGAGTTGTACCCGGCACACCACACGAAAGGCGGCGGACCATGCCGCACATCCTCACCACGATCCTGACCCAGGTGGCGGTCGCCCTGCTCGAGGCCGCCCTGGTCCGGCTGGCCGTCCAGCTCTGGAAGACCTTCGGTACGAGTGGGCAGCCGGCGGCCGCACACGCCTGAGGGACCCCGAACCGGCTTGCCCGAATTGTCCGTTCAGGCGGGTTTATTCGCGTGCATTGATGGAACGCGGCTGGGAAGACCCCTCGCCACTCGCGCCTCACGGCAGGAGAGGACGGAGATGACTTCCCCAGAAGCACAGACCCAGCCACCGCAACAGCAGGCCCCGACGGAGCACCCGGAGGAGAAGCGGACGGGCGGCAAGCTGCTGCACCTGCACACCGCACACGCCCGGGTCCCGATCCCCTACGTGACCCCGGGGGACATGTTCTCCGGCGCTCGCAAGGCCGCACCCTCGTCCACGGCCGCATCCCTGCTCCCCTCACCCCGCAAGCTGGCCCTCTACGGCGTCCTCGGCGGCATGACCGTCGCCGGAGCCATCGGCTGGCCGGTCGCGGTCGCGGTCGGCGCCGCCACCGAGGTGATCACCCGCGAGCAGGCGGCGCGGCAGCGCCAGGGGCATGAACGCGCCGAGCGGACGGAGACCGCGACGCAGCCGCAGCCCGCATGACGGTCCCGCCCGGACGCCGGTGGGGTCGAACACCCGGGTGAACTCCGGGCGTTCGACCCCACCGGCGTCCGGCACGTCCGAGCCGGCCCGCGCCCCGCCCGAATCGGCCGGCCACCCCTCGGATGAGCAGGGAAAACGCGGCACCGCGTGCCTGATTCTCCGGCACAGGATGCCAATTTCTTGATATCGAGACTTTTTCGGCCCACTACCTTTGATCGATCATCGATCAGCGGGTTATTGTCGCCAGCGGGGTCTCCACCAGAGCCCCAGCCCTGTCCTGCCAAAGACCAAGGGCACCCCCGAACCCTTACCGATGAGGGAACCCCCTTCGACTGAGGAAGGCGGCGACATGACCGACCCCAAGGCCATCCAGCCGAGCGAGCTGGACCAGCTCCCGGACCGCGACCCCGAGGAGACCGCCGAATGGCAGGCCTCTCTCGACGCCGTCACCGAGGCCGCCGGGCCGCACCGTGCCGCGTACCTGATGCGCCGCACGCTGGAGCGCGCCGAGGACGCCGGCGTCGCACTGCCGAAGCTCCTCGAGACCGACTACATCAACACCATCCCCACCTCCGCCGAGCCCGCGGTGGACGGCGACGAGGCGATGGAGTCCCGCATCACCGCCTGGAACCGCTGGAACGCGGCCGCGATGGTGACCCGCGGCAGCAAGTACGGCGTCGGCGGCCACATCGCCACCTTCGCCTCCGCGGCCTGGCTCTACGAGACGGGCTTCAACCACTTCTTCCGCGGCAAGGAGGCCGACGGCTCCGGCGACCAGCTCTACATCCAGGGCCACGCCTCCCCCGGCATCTACGCCCGCGCCTTCCTCGACGGCCGGATCGGCGAGCGGCACCTGGACAACTTCCGCCGTGAGGCGGGCGGTGACGGCCTCCCCTCGTACCCGCACCCGCGGCGTCTGCCCTGGCTGTGGGAGTTCCCCACGGTGTCGATGGGCCTCGGCCCGATCTCCGCGGTCTACCAGGCGCGGTTCAACCGCTACCTGACCAGCCGCGGCATCAAGGACCTGACGAACTCCCACGTGTGGGCGTTCCTCGGCGACGGCGAGATGGACGAGCCCGAGTCCACCGCCGCCCTGACGCTCGCCTCCCGCGAGGGCCTGGACAACCTGACCTTCGTCATCAACTGCAACCTGCAGCGCCTCGACGGTCCGGTCCGCGCCAACTTCAAGATCGTGCAGGAGCTGGAGGCCCTGTTCCGCGGCTCCGGCTGGAACGTGGTCAAGAGCCTGTGGGGCACCGCCTGGGACGAGCTGTTCCAGCTGGACACCACCGGCGCGCTCGTCCGCCGCCTGCGCGAGGTACCCGACGCGCAGGTCCAGACGTACCAGACCCGCGACGCGGCCTACATCCGCGAGGACTTCTTCGGCAAGGACCCGGCGCTCGTCGAGATGGCGAAGCTGCTGAGCGACGACAAGATCCTCGAGTGCTTCCACCTCTCGCGCGGCGGCCACGAGTCCCGCAAGGTCTACGCCGCCTACCGTGCCGCGCTCGCCCACAAGGGCGCGCCGACCGTGATCCTGGCCCAGACGGTCAAGGGCCACACCCTCGGCGAGGGCTTCGCGTCGAAGAACGCCAACCACCAGATGAAGAAGCTCTCGGTGGACGAGTTCAAGGCGATGCGCGACCGCCTCGACCTGCCGATCAAGGACAGCGACTTCGTCGACGGCGTGGTCCCCTACGGCCACCCGGGCGCCGACTCCCCCGAGGTCCGTTACCTCCAGGAGCGCCGCGCCGCTCTCGGCGGTCCGGCCCCGGCCCGCCGCGTCCACCCCGTCGCACCGCTGCCGGCCCCGGCCGACAAGGCGTTCAGCGCCTTCGACAAGGGTTCGGGCTCGCAGAACGTGGCGACCACCATGGCGTTCGTCCGCCTGGTCAAGGACCTGGTCCGCGACAAGGAGACCGGCAGGCGCTGGGTGCCGATCGTCCCCGACGAGGCGCGCACCTTCGGCATGGAGTCGCTCTTCCCGTCGCTCGGCATCTACTCGCCCAAGGGCCAGACGTACGAGCCGGTCGACCGCGACCAGCTGATGTACTACAAGGAGGCCAAGAACGGCCAGATCCTCAACGAGGGGATCACCGAGGCCGGTTCCATGGCCGAGTTCATCGCCGCCTCGACGTCGTACGCGACGCACGGCGAGCCGGTGATCCCGTTCTACATCTACTACTCGATGTTCGGCTGGCAGCGCACGGCCGACCAGATGTGGCAGCTCGGCGACCAGCTCGGCCGCGGCTTCCTCGTCGGCGCCACCGCCGGCCGCACCACGCTCACCGGTGAGGGCCTCCAGCACGCCGACGGCCACTCCCCGGTCATCGCCGCGACCAACCCGGCCGCGCTGACGTACGACCCGGCGTTCGCGTACGAGATCGCCGTCATCGTCAAGGAGGGTCTGCGCCGGATGTACGGCGCGGCGGCCCCGGACGAGGACCAGAACGTCTTCTACTACCTGACGGTCTACAACGAGCCGCTGCGGCAGCCCGCCAAGCCGGCCGGTGCTGGGGTCGACGAGGGCATCCTCAAGGGCCTGTACCGCTTCAACACGGCGGAGTCGGCGGGGCTGACGGTGCCCGCCAACGCCCCGCGGATCCAGCTGCTCGGCTCCGGTACGGCGATCCACTGGGCGCTGAAGGCGCAGCAGCTGCTCGCCGAGGAGTGGGGCGTGGCGGCCGACGTGTGGTCGGCGACGTCGTGGACCGAGCTGCGCCGGGACGCCATGGAGGCGGACGAGGCGCTGCTGCGCGGCGAGGAGCGGGTGCCGTTCGTCCGGCAGGCGCTCCAGGGCGCCGAGGGCCCGGTGCTGGCGGTCTCGGACTACATGCGTCAGGTTCCCGACCAGATCGCGCAGTGGGTCGAGCAGGACTACACCTCGCTGGGTGCCGACGGTTTCGGCCTGTCGGAGACCCGCGAGGCGGCCCGCCGCTACTTCGGGGTCGACGCCGAGTCCATCGTCGTCGCGGCCCTGGCGCAGCTCGCCCGGCGCGGCGAGGTGCAGGTGACGGCAGTGAAGGAAGCGCGCGAGAAGTACGGTCTGTAGGTATCCGGTTCCGGGTGTCACGGATGTGAGGCAGGAGGCCCCCGCTGCGGCGGGGGCCTCCTGCTGCATGATGGGCCGTATGCGCGCTGCCCGGCTGATCAAGATGGTGCTGCTGCTCCAGTCCCGGCCGTCCATGACCGCCGCCGAGCTGGCGCGGGAGCTGGAGGTGTCGGAGCGGACGGTCACCCGGGACGCGCAGGCGCTGTCCGAGGCCGGGGTGCCGGTGTACGCGGACCGGGGGCGGGCCGGCGGGTACCGGCTGGTCGGCGGGTACCGGACGAGGCTGACCGGGCTGGCCCGGGGCGAGGCGGAGGCGCTGTTCCTGTCCGGGGTGCCGGGGGCGCTGCGGGAGATGGGGCTCGAGGACGCGGCCTCCGCGGCCCGGCTGAAGGTGTCGGCGGCGCTGCTGCCCTCCCTGCGGGACGCCTCGCGGACGGCCGCGCAGCGCTTCCACCTGGACGCCCCGGGCTGGTTCCGTGAGCCGGTGACGCCCGAGCTGCTGCCGGCCGTGGCGGACGCGGTGTGGGACGACCACCGGGTCACCGCCCGCTATCTGCGCGGGGAGGGGGAGCACCGGCGGGAGGTCGTGCGGGAGCTGGAGCCCTACGGGCTCGTGCTCAAGGCGGGCGTCTGGTACCTGTGCGCGCGGGTGTCGGGCCACGAGGCGTTCCGGGTGTACCGGGTCGACCGGTTCACGGCGGTGGAGCCGGTCGGCCCGGACCCGGCGCACCCCGCACGCTTCGAACGCGACCGGGAGTTCGAGCTGCCCGCGTTCTGGGAGGAGCGGGCGGAGCAGTTCGCGCGCTCGATCCTGCGGACGGAGGTGGTGGTGCGGCTGTCGCCCGAGGGGGTGCGCGCGCTGCCTCACTCCGTCGAGCCGTCGGCCGCGGCGGCCGCACGGGAGGCACTGGCCGGGGCAGCCGGGGAGTTCGGAGGGGACGGCGGCGGGTGGGTGACGGTGACCCTGCCGGTGGAGTCCGAGGAGGTCGCCCACACCCAACTGACGGCGCTGGGTCCCGAGGTGGAGGTGCTGGCGCCCGCGTCGTTGCGGGAGCGGTTCGCCGCCCAGGCCGTACGGCTGGCCCTGCTGTACGGCAGGGGCGCCCCCGACACCGACACCGGTCCCGGCCCCGGCCCTGCCCCTGAGCGATCCGGGTGACACTCCGGGGTGCGCCCCCCGGTTCCAGGGCCGATGCTTGACGCGTGATGGACGAGACGGAGTTCTGGGCGCTGGTCGACACCGCCCGCGAGGACGCCGGGGGCGACCCGGAGGAGCAGGCCGACCTGCTCGTGGAGCGGCTCGCGCGGCTGGACCCGGAGTCGGTCCTGGACTTCGCCCGGCACTTCGAGTCCCGCTATCACCGCGCCTACCGCTGGGACCTGTGGGGCGCCGCCTGGGTGCTGCTGGACGGGGCGAGCGACGACGCCTTCGACTTCTTCCGGTGCTGGCTGATCGGCCAGGGCCGTGAGGTCTTCGAGGGCGCGCTGCACGATCCGGACGCCCTGGCCGGCCTGCTGGAGGACTTCGACGAGGAGGTCGACGGCGACGCCGAGGACCTCGGCTACGCGGCGGACGAGGCGTACGAGCAGCTCACCGGCACGGTGGCGCCCGACCTGGACCTTCCGCCGGCCCCTGCGGAACCCGAGGGCACGCCGGTCGACTTCGAGAACGAGTCCCGGCTCGCCGAACGCTACCCCCGGCTCTGGGAACGGTTCCGGCCCTGATTCCCGTGCTGTTTCCCGTGCTGTCCCTCGTCCCGCCCCCCGGAGGATCCCGCGATCCGGCTGTCCTCCTGCTGCCGGGCACCCGGTCGACGGCCCTGCAGTTCCGCGGCCCGCTGCCTGATCGCCGGGAGGCGGGCCTGCAGGGCGGCGCCCGGGCAGCTGGTCATGTAGCCGTCGCTGTGGCCCGCGAGGGCGGGCAGCATGGCCGTGGTGCCGGCCGCGTACCGGCTGGCGCCGTTGCTGGAGACCAGCCGGACGTCGGAGCGCGGGTCGGTGCCGGACAGCCCGAGCTTCCAGGCGGCCAGCTCGGCGATCGCGCGCTCCATCGCGGGCGGCACCGGCACCCCGGCGGTGAAGGTGCCGAGGGCGGCGATCCCCGCGCTGCGGTGGTTGAAGCCCTGGGTGTGGGCGCCGGTGACGGGCCGGTCGGTGCCGCCCGCGCGGCCCTCGTAGATGGTGCCGCAGCGGTCGACGACGAAGTTGTAGCCGATGTCGTCCCAGTCCCGGCCGGTGGTCTGGCCCTCGTAGACGCTGCGGATGTTGGCCGGGGCCTCGGCGCAGTCGTAGTCGTTGGGCGAGTCGGTGTGGTGGATGAAGACGGCGACGACCTCGTCGTCGTAGCGCGGGGGCGGCTGGTCGTGGTCGGCGCCGGCCGTCCAGGCCGCTCTGGACACGATGGGCGGCTTGGGCGCCGTGTACACGGCCGCCTCGCGGGTGGCGGCGGGGGCGGCCGAGGACTCCGCGGCCCGCTCGACGCCGTACGCGCACAGCACCAGCGCGACGGCCGCGGCGATGCCCGGCAGACAGCCGAGCAGCACCTTGACGCCTCTGGGCAGGCCCGTGAGGCCCGGGCTGTGGGGTATCCGGGAAGCAGGGCGCCGCCGCGCTCCCCGCGGCCTCATGAGGACACGCATGGTTTCACTGTCGGTCGGATCCACCCGGTCCGCGACGTGTGCTGTGCCGACCGGTGGAACCATCTCCCTGGTCCGCCGCGTTCTTCCGAGTGCACGCGCGCGTGACCGCTTCCGTGAAGTCGACGGTCCCCCGCGCGCGTGGCTGATCACCGGGCCCCTCCCCCACGTATGAGGGGGTCCGAGAGAAAGGCGGCGTGCGTGGACCTGCTCGACATTCTGCTGCTGCTGGTCGTCCTGGCCTACGCGGCGTCCGGCTACCGGCGCGGTCTGCTGGCCGGCTGTGTCTCGCTGGCCGGTTTCGTGGGCGGTGCGGTCGTCGGCGTGTGGATTCTGCCCTGGGTGATGGATCCGGTGGACCCGGGGACGACCGCGGCGACGGTGACGGCCGTGTTCACGGTGCTGCTGCCGGCCGCGGTGGGCCATGAACTGGCGGGCCGGCTGGCGCTGCGGTTGCGGCGGGAGCTGGACCGGGGGCCGCTGCGGGTGGCGGACGGGATCGGCGGGGCCGCGGCCAACTCGGTGGCCGTGCTGATCGTGGCCTGGGTGGTCGCGTCCGTGCTGGGCTCCTCCTCGTCCCCGCTGGTCACCTCCGCGATCCGCGACTCGCGGCTGCTCGGCGCGGTCCACGAGGTGATGCCGGACACCACGCCGGCCTGGTTCTCGCGGGCCACCTCGGAGCTGACCGAGGCGGGCTTCCCGCAGGTCTTCAACCCGTTCGAGAACGAGTCGACCGCCGAGGTCGCCGCGCCCTCCGGCGACAGTGTCACCGCGGCCGCCACCCGGGCCGCCCAGCGGAGCACGGTGAAGGTCGAGGGCGTCGCGGGCGTCCAGGGCCGCGAGGGCAGCGGCTTCGTGTACGCGACGGAGCGCGTGATGACCAACGCGCATGTGGTGGCCGGGATCGACGAGCCGACCGTGCGGGTCGGCGGCGTCGGGCGGGCGTACGAGGCCCGGGTGGTGCTGTTCGATCCGCAGAAGGACGTGGCCGTGCTGTACGTCCCCGAACTGCGGGCGCCCGTGCTCCGGTTCGACGACGACGCCGACCGCGGCGACGCGGCGGTCGTCGCGGGCTATCCGCAGGACGGCGACCTGGACCTGCGGGCGGCGACGGTCGCAGGCCGGGTGCAGGCGAAGGGGCAGAACATCTACGGCGACCGGGCGGTCGTCCGCGAGATCTACTCGATCCGTTCCCTCGTGCGCCCCGGCAACTCCGGCGGCCCGCTGCTGACCACCGACGGCCGGGTGTACGGCGTGGTGTTCGCCCGTTCCACCTCGGACGCGGAGACCGGCTACGTGCTGACGGCGGACGAGGTCGCCGACGACGCGCGGCGCGCGGCGAACGCCACGGCACCGGTGGACACGGGCGACCTGACGGCGTCGTAGGACCACGCCCGGGCGGAGCCGGAGGTCAGAGCAGGGACTGCCCCATCAGCACGTCGTCGACGTAGGTGCCGTCGAGGCAGAACTCCTCCGGCTGGACGCCCTCGACGACGAAGCCCTCGGACGCGTAGAGCACGCGGGCGGCGGAGTTGTGCCCGAGGACGCGCAGGGTGATGCGGCGCGCGCCGCGCTCCCGGGCCTCCCGGACGGCCGCCCGCACCAGGGCCCGGCCCACGCCCGTGCCGCGGGCCGCTTCGGCGACGGCGAGGCCGCGGATCTGCTGGACGTGCGCGTTCGAGGGCAGTTCCGTGGGGAAGCCGAGGCGCACATAGCCGACGACGCGGCCCGCGTGCTCGGCGACGAGGTGGTCGTGGGGGCCGGACCGCTCGCTGAAGAA
Source organism: Streptomyces sp. M2CJ-2 (assembly GCF_016757295.1). Taxonomy (NCBI): domain Bacteria; kingdom Bacillati; phylum Actinomycetota; class Actinomycetes; order Kitasatosporales; family Streptomycetaceae; genus Streptomyces; species Streptomyces sp. M2CJ-2. The sequence continues at coordinate 14,980 of NZ_JAESIF010000106.1, forward strand.
GGAGTCGTACGGCGGCTGCGGTGGCGGGGTGACGGCGTGCAGGACGGACCAGGTCTCCCGGTCCAGCAGGGCCAGTTCCCCCTCGTCGGCGGGGCGGGCGGCGCGTATCGACGGCTCAGCTTGTTCTTTATGGTCCGGGCTCGAACACCGGGTAGGACACCGTCACTCACCTGGGCATTTGCCGGACAGGCGGACGGCCTCCGCATGAGCATGCGTTCTGTCACCGAACCACACTCATACGAAGGCCGCAGGGGT
>NZ_JAESIF010000107.1:0-13579 GCF_016757295.1 Streptomyces sp. M2CJ-2
CTCCCCGGATGACCACACCCCCGGCCCGGTCCCGGTACACGGTGTGCCGACGCCAGAGCATGTCTGCCAACTGCGCTGCGGTTTCTCTCAGTTGGGCGCTCAAGACCCGTCCCCCCCAGAGCCGTACGGCCAATCGAACGGGAATCGTACTCCAGCGTCTCTGTTTGCCTCGGGGCGGCCCAGGGTGGGGGATGCGGCCCGTGGCGGCGGGAGAACACGGAGCGGCGCCGGGGCCGTGGCGGGCCGGCAGGGCCCCGGGCGGGTGGCCGGGTTCGCGGCCGCAGCCGGTCGGGGCGAGAACCGCGTGCCCGACGAAACCGGCGCCCACGACCGGCATCTGTAGCCCGCGATCCCGCCTGCCAGGTCGCAGGCTTGCGCACGGTCTCCGGGGTTGATCACCATCGGGATCCGGGGCAGTCTTCCGAAGGAGGCATGGAACCAGCCGGCCCATGTGACTGACGGAGCTTGAGGATCATCAGTGGCGGACAGCGGAAACCCACAAGGACCCGGCCGACTGACGGTCGTCTCCACCTCGATCGACGGCATCCAGGTGCTCACCGTGGTCGGTGACATCGACCACGACACCGCCGGGCCCCTCCGCCAGGCGCTGGACCCCTCACGCCTTGGATCCGTTCCGCACGCCGTGGTCGACCTGAGCCGGGTTCCCTTCATGGACTCCACCGGCATCAACATCCTCATCACCGCCCGGCAGGCCCTCACCCAGACCGGCGGCTGGCTGCGCCTGGCAGGCGTCCAGGACACCGTCATGCGCACCCTGCGCCTCGTGCAGCTCGACACCGTCATCGACTGCTACCCCACCCTGCGTCAGGCCCTCCACCCCTGACACCGGCAACCGCACCACGAGCGCGGCCCGCCAGTCCCAGCGGTCCAGGCGCGGTCACGGAGGACTGTGGGTCGGTGAGGGGTGTGGTGGGGACGGCGGGTGCAGGCGGTTCCGGGGCTGGAAGGCTGGTGCCGTCAGGGCGTTGTCACGTTGGCTGACTGGCCTGACCTCCTAATGAGGTTGTCAAGCCGCAGAGGTGACGGGGACGGCAGGGTCGTAGCACCGTCCGTCACGGATCAGGGCCCACAGGACGTTCACGGGCGTTGTCACGTTGTTGGGTGCGTGACTGTCTGATGGTGCGTCGGGGCGTGGTGGGCCCGCGGCCCGGGCCTGTGTTCAGGCCGTGGTGGGCAGGTTGGCGGCGCCGGTGATCTGGTCCCAGATCGCGAAGCGGAGGGTCATCTCGGTGCGGTAGTTCGAGGCGGTCATCAGATGACGGTGGGGTCGGAAGTGGGGTGAGATGCCGCTGAAAGCGGCCAGGAACCGTTGTGCGGCACCCACCGATCGGAAGCCCTTCATCGCGCGTTCGCGCTGCCTCGTCGGCTGGTGGCTGTTCTCCGCCCGGTTGTTCAGGCCCTTGTGCGAGCGGTGCTCCACGCTCGGCATGACCTGGCGGTGGGCGGCGCCGTAGGAGCGCAGCCTGTCGGTGACGAGCACCCGTGGCACCGTGCGGGTCGTCTTCAGCAGGCGGCGGAAGAAGCGCCGGGCCGCGGCGGTGTCCCGGCGGGACTGGACGAGGATGTCCAGGACGTTGCCGTCCTGGTCGACGGCTCGCCACAGGTACTTCAATTCTCCGCTGACCTTGATGAAGACCTCGTCCAAGTGCCATTTGTCCCCGGGCCGAGGTCGGCGGCGACGCAGTCCGTTGGCGTAGGCCTGTCCGAACGTGGCGCACCAGCGGCGGACGGTCTCGTGGGAGACGAGCACGCCGCGCTGGAGCATCAGTTCCCCGGCCTCGCGGAAGCTGAGCGGGAAGCGGAAGTACCGCCACACGCAGTGCGCGATGATCTCGACCGGGTACCGGTGCCCCTGGTACGACGGCGGCGTACCGCCCACGGGCCACCCCCTCCACCATGATCAACCCGAAGATCATCCCACCCGGCCAGCCAATGTGATGCGATGAAGGAGCGGGCCTCCCGCTCCGGCCGGGTGCGGACGATGCTCGGTCCAGGAGAAGTAGCCACCGTCCACCGGCAGGAGGCCCCTGATGGACCAGGAAACAGCCTACGACGGACCGCAGATCGTGGGCATGGACCTGCACCGCAGCCGCTCGGTGCTGCTGCGGATGACGCCGCAGGGCACGCGGCTGGGCCGGGTACGCATCGACAACAGCCCGACCGGCCTGAAGGCCGAGATCGCCAAGGCCGGACCGCACCCGCAGGTGGTGCCGGAAGCCACCTACGGCTGGTACTGGGCCGCCGACACGCTCCAGGAAGCCGGAGCCGAGGTGCACCTCGCCCACCCCCTGGGGGTGAAGCTGTTCAGCCACCGCAGGGTCAAGACCGACGAGAGGGAAGCGGCCGACCTGGCGGACCTGCTGCGCATGGGGCGCCTGCCCCAGGCGTGGATCGCCCCACCACAGGTGCGCCGGCTGCGGGAACCGGTGCGCTACCGGCACAAGCCGGTCGGGCGTTGTCACGTTGGCTGACTGGCCTGGGATGATCTTGGAGTTGATCGTGCCGGGGAGGGAGTCGCTCGTGTCGTCCGCGCTGCCGTCGTACAAGGGCCACCGGTACCCGGTGGAGATCATCGCGCACTGTGTGTGGCTGTACTTCCGCTTCCCCCTCAGCTTCCGCGAGGTCGAGGAGCTGATGCTGCAGCGCGGCGTGTTCGTCTCCCACGAGACCGTCCGCCGCTGGTGCGCGAAGTTCGGCCAGGCCTACGCCAACGGACTGCGCCGCCGCCGGCCCCGGCCCGGGGACAAATGGCACCTGGACGAGGTCTTCATCAAGATCAACGGGGAGCTGAAGTACCTGTGGCGGGCCGTCGATGCCGACGGCACCGTGCTCGACATCCTGGTCCAGGGCCGCCGGGACAAGGCCGCCGCCCGGCGCTTCTTCCGCACCCTGCTCAAGAAGACCTGCTCGGTGCCGCGGGTAGTCGTCACCGACAAGCTGCGCTCCTACGGCGCGGCCCATCGCGAGGTCATGCCCTCCATCGAGCACCGGCAGTCGAAGTACCTCAACAACCGAGCCGAGAACAGCCACCAGCCCACCCGGCAGCGGGAACGCGCCATGAAGGGCTTCCGCAGCGTCGGCGGGGCGCAGCGGTTCCTGTCCGCGTTCAGCGGCATCTCCCCCCATTTCCGGCCCCGCCGCCACCTGATGACCGCTTCCGAATACCGAGCCGAGATGACCGCCCGCTTCGCCGTCTGGGACCAGGTCACCGGCGTCGCCGGCCAGCCAGCCGCGGCCTGAGTCCGGAGCCGGACCCCGGCCCCACCACACCCGACACACCGTCAGGCACTCACACACTCAACAACGTGACAGCGCCCCGCGAGCAGCCGGTCCTCCGTGTAGCTCTCGGCACCCTGGAACGGCTCGATGCTCTTTTTGCTCCCGTCGAACAGCCTGAGCAGACTGTTCGGCTCCTGGCCGTGCGGGAGGCCGTCGTGGAGGTCCAGGAAGGTCAGCCGCACATCGGTGTGCCGGGCCTTGTCCGCGAGCCGGTAGGACCTGATCCGGAGGCCGTCCGCCCGCACGTCCGCCCGTTCCCAGCGGTTGGCCGCCCCCGCCATCTCCGCATAGGCCGCCCGTACCCCGTACTCCCTGCGGTCCACGTACTCCAGCGCCTCGACCCGGTTCTTCTTGCCGTCGTCGCCGGCGGTCAGGTACACCGTGTCGACCGGGCATCCGGAGCGGATGGTCTGTCCGATCTCCGGGTTCAGGAAGAACAGGTCGTCATCAGGATGCGCCACACCGACCAGGGTGCGCCGGCACTGCCCCGGGTCCTTCGCGTGCGCGGCCGGACGGGACGCCCCGGCCGTCGCGCCCGCCCCGGGAGCAGAATCGGGCGTAGCCGAGCAGGCAGGGCCCAGCAGGGCGCAGATGACCAGTGCCGCCGCAGTCGCCGGCGTACGGGAGGAACAGCCCGGGTGACGCTTTCTCCAGCCCACCGAGGGCTCCTTTCGCGGCAGCGGATCTCCTGACGGAGGATCTTCCAGCGGACGGAGCAAAAGCGACCGACACACCGACGAGTAACCCGGAGACTTGCGCCAAAACTCCGGATACCTCGTTCCCCCCTTGCCTTCTTGGTGGCCCCGCAAAGGGCACCTGGCCTCCGGCGTCGGCATGCCTTTCTCCCCCTGCCGCATGTGTGGCACTGTCCGTTCGGATTGCACTCGATCGCCGTCCAGTGCTCCGGGGCGTCCCCGTCGCCGGTCAGCGCGCAGTCGAAGCAGCCGAAGACCAGGCCGAGGGCGGCCAGGCAGCTGTGCGGCGCGGCCTCGATGCGGGCTGGGACGGCGATGGGGGCGGTGGATCAGGTCCTCCCGATTGCTTCAGCGTCAGTCCAGGGCGTCTGCCGGGGCGGCGACCTGCTGAGCGAAAACACGTCGGCCGACCCGGACCCCCGCGCCCGCGCCCGCGCCCACGCCCGCGCTCACGCCGACAACGCGTGCGAGCACGAAGACCGCATCATGCCCGCCCATGCATGGGACCAGCCGACAAGCCACTCAAGTCCGGCGAGGCCATGCACCTCTGGGACCACCAGCCGGAGGACTGAACAGAGGCAAGATCAATCTCACCGGGATTTCCTACACCTCAACTACAACCGCCGCAGATCACGGCCCGTCAAAACTTCTGACGACAACACCGGTTTCCCGCTCCACGCCCACCCGGACCCCAACTGTCCACGGTGAGCGGCTTGATACCTGCACGACACCGGCGATGCCTCCGCCGAGGCCTGGGTCGCCTGCCACTCCCGCGTCCTGCTGGGCGGCGGCGTGCACCAGACCGCCGCCGCGCGCGAGGCGGGCGCCCGCGCCGCCGGCCTGCGCGGCGCCCAGCGCGAGGGCATCGACGAGGCCGTGAACCACCTGACCGGCAAGGCCGAGCACCTGCGCTACGACACCGCCCTGGAACGCGGCCGGCCGATCGCCACCGGCGTCATCGAGGGTGCCTGGTGCGCTACTTGATCAAAGGGCAGCCGGGCACGCCGGCTGTCGCACGGCTCCTGACCGGGTCCGCACTTTCGCCGGCCACCAGGCCTATGAGCCTTCTCACAATTCGGGTCGAAACGGGTTCACAGTGACGGGGGCCACTTCACCTGACGCGCAATTTGTCTACCTTTTCCGCGCAGTTCCCCTTTGCCTACCCATTGCCGAGGTCTGCCCGACCATGTCCTGCCCGTGTTCTGTACCGCGTTCGAAGACCTCAGCCAGGCGCCGTGGCATCTGCGCCGGTGTGCTCCTGGCCTCGGTGACGGCCCTCTTCTCCCTCGGTGCGCTGCACCCGGCACCCGCGGTCGCCGCGCCCGCGCCGTCGGAGCAGACCCATGCCCCGGCCGGCGTCCACGCCGTGGCGCAGCCCCAGAGCAAGGCGCGCGTGACAGCGGCGGTGCTCAGTCTCGACGGCGGGAGCCGGAAGCCGTTGCTGTACGGCGAGGACGCCCTGTACGACACCGCCAGCATCATCAAGGTCGACATTCTCGCGGCGCTGCTGCTGCAGGCCCAGGACGAGGGTCGGCATCTCACCGCCCATGAACGCGCGCTGGCCGAACCGATGATCCGGAACAGCGACAACGCGGCGACGAGCACCCTGTGGCGCGAGATCGGCCAGGCACCGGGCCTGGAGGCGGCCAACAAGCGCCTGGGACTGACCTCGACCAAGGGAGGTCCCGACACGAAGTGGGGGCTGACGCAGACGACCGCGAGTGACCAGATCAGGCTCCTGCTCTCCGTGTTCGACAGCGCTGCGACGTCGAAGACCGGCTCCCCGCTGAACAAGGAATCCCGGGCCTACGTCCAAACCCTGATGAGCCGCATCGCGAGCGACCAGGCGTGGGGTGTCTCGGCGGCCTCCGGCACCGAGTACGCGTTGAAGAACGGCTGGCTGCAGCGCACCGCCACCGGGCTCTGGGACGTCAACAGCGTCGGCCAGGTCACGGTGGACGGACACCACTACCTCGTCGCCGTGCTGTCGGACGGCAGCGCGTCGATGAGCGACGGCATCTCCCTGGTGGAGCGGGCGGCCCGGCAGGCCGTGACCGCGTCCGCCCGGACCTGACGAGCCGACACCCCTCGCCTGCCCGCGGGCGTCACGCCGACCTCGGTCGCCAACTGACCGCACATCGCCCTCCTGCCCAAGGTCAGCGACACTGCCCGCCGCCCCATACCCACCCGCCCGTGGACCTGGACGCCGCCGAGACACAATCGGTCCGCCGATGCCCCCATGGCCGCCCACGGCGAACGACGGCGGGCACGCCGTTCGCCCTGTGCGGCTGAAGTGGACGGGCGCACGGCTCGTTCCGTCGAGGCCGGGGCGTGGTCATCGGATACGTCACGACAGCTCAGAAGCCTTTGCAGCCATATCAGTTGTTTTGCGGCGATTACTACACGCCCCGCACAATAGGCGCGTCCACGGTGAGCTGCTGGTCCGCGGCGTGCAGGTGGCCGCCTCCATGTCTGGGAAATCCTCACGGTGGCCGGGATCGACCCGTCACCCGAACGGAGCTCGAGTACCCGGGCGGACTTCCTGCGCTCGCAGGCCGAGCCCTGCTCGCGTGTGACTTCTTCGAAACGGTCACGCCGACCGGGAGGCGGCTGTACGTCTTCGCGGTGATCGCGCCCGCGCACCCGACCGACCCGGGTGGCGGGCGCGACCGCGCACCCGACCGCCGCCTGGGTGGCACCGGCGGCGAAGAACCTCGTCAGGGACCTCGAGGACACCGGCTGCCGGGCGCGGTTCCCGATCCGGGACGGCATGTGCCCCGCCCCGTTCGAAGCCGTCCCGGCCGACGCGGGGATCGAGGTCGTGCCGACGGGAGCCCGGACGCCGGGAATGAACTCGATCGTGGAAAGGCGGGTGCGGACCTGTCGGCGCGATCTGCTGGACCGCATCCTGATCTGGAACCAGCGGCACCTGCTCCATGCCCTGCCCGAGTTCGGGACGTTCTACCACTTCCACCGGCCCCACCAGGGCACCACGAACGCCCGCCCGCTGAGCCCCTTACCGGCGCCGATCGCCGATACGGACGAGCTGGTCCGCCTCGACATGCGACGATCCGATCGCCTCGGCGGCATCCTCCACGCGTCCGAGCGTGCCGCGTGACCTGCCCAGATGGTCTCCCACCGCTCCGGCGAGACCGAGGGCGCCTCCATCGCCGACCTCGTCGTCGGCGCCGGCTGCGGCCAGCTCAAATCCGGCGCCCCCGCCCGCGGTGAACGCGTCGCCAAGTACAACCGGCTCATCGAGATCGCCGGCGCCGAGCCGTCCCTGCCGTACGGACCGAGTCGCTGACAGCGAGAGCCCCGTCGTGTCAGCGGCGGGTGACCCGTGTGACGGCCAGCAGCACGAGGGCGAGGACCTGGATGGCGACGACCACTGTGATCAGCATGGGGATCGAGTGGCCGTACAGCCCACCCGTCAGGGCGCCACCGGCCAGGCTCGCCGCTCCGACGACACCGGCGAACAGCCCGTACGCGGTCGCCCGGCGCCCGCTGGGCACCAGGTCCGCCACCGTGGCGCGCAAGGTGGACTCCTGAATGCCCATGGCCGCGCCCCACACGAGTGACCCGGCCACCGCGATCGCGAGCGTGTCGGTGAACGCCAGTGCCACCACGCCCGCGGTCAGCACCGGCAGCGTAACCAACACCCGGGCGCCGTAGTGGTCGTACAACCATCCCGTGGCCAGCGCCGCCACTGCGTCCACGGCCATCGCCGCCGCGTACAGCACCGGCACCCACGCGGCGCCCAGCAGATGCCGCTCAACCAGGTGGTACGAGAGCACTCCGAAGGTCGCGAAGCCGGTCGTGGTGGCCGCCGTGAAAGCGGCGTAGGTCCAAAACGCCCTCGGCAACCGCCCGTCCTGCGCGACCAGCGGCCCGGCTGCTGCGGCTTCCACCTCCCGTTCGTAGGCCTCGGGGTCCGGAACCCGGGCCCGCAGCCAGAACAGCAGGAGCAGTACGGCGATGCCGGGGACGGCGAGGACACCCAGCGCGGGGCCGTAGTCGTTCCCCGTAAGCGCGAGAACGCCGGCCACGAGCAGGGGGCCGACCAGAGCACCGATCTGGTCCATCGCCTCATGCACGGCGAAGCCGCGACCCCGCCCGGTGGCGGCGGTGGCGTGCGAGAGCAGTGTGTCCTTGGCCGGTGAGCGCACCGCCTTGCCGACCCGCTCAGCGACCACCAGCGCGCAGGCCGCCCACAGCACCCCGGTCACGCCCAGCAACGGCACCGCCACGACCGTCAGCGCGTACCCGGAGATCGCCAGCCCCCAGAAGCGGCGGGTGCGGTCGGCCAGTGGGCCGGAGACCAGCCGCAGCCCCAGCGCGGCGGCCTCTCCCGCGCCCGTGACCACGCCAACGACCAGGGCAGACGCGCCCAGCGAGGCCAGCAGCGGGCCGGTGATCGAGCGGGCGCCCTCGTACACGAAGTCGGCGAGCAGGCTGACGGTCCCGAACCAGACCACGAACCGCCACGGCCCCATCCGCGTCGGCCGCTTCGCCTCCTGCTCCTTGGGAGCCGCCGGGTTCACGCCCACAGCGCCTCCGCGAAGGACACCCCGAGGAACACCGCCCCGAGACCCGCCACCACGCTGGCGATCACATTGGCGGCGGCGAAGAACCTTGCGCTGCTCTCGGCCAGCCGCAGCATCTCGTACGAAAACGTGGAGTACGTCGTCGGCTCTCCGCAGAATCCGGTGCCCAGCAACAACTGCGCCTGCGATGAAGCGGCCCCGGCCACCGCTGCGCCGGCGAGCAGGCCCGGGATCAGGCAGCCGATCACGTTCACGGTGAAGGTGTCCCACGGGAAGAAGTGTCGTGCCGTTTCTGCACCGCCCGGTCGGTCGGATACCGCGGAGGAGCGCCCACCATGGCCCCGATGACGACGAACAGCCAGTTCACGCCTTCTTTTCCCGGCCAACGTATCGGATGCCCTCGCACTCGTCGAGGATCACCGGCTCCGACTCGACCAGTTCGTCTGGCTGCGGCAGGAGGTCCCGGACCCGGTCCTCGGTGTCCACGATCACGATTGCCACCGGTAGGTCCTCGCTCAGCGACACCAGCCGCGAGGTGTGGATCAGCAAGGAGGCGCCGAAGCCCTCCACGCCGCGGAACACCGACGCACCGGCCAGGCCGGCCTTGTGCGCACGGTGCACGATCTCGCTGTACAGCGGCTTGTGATGCCAGGCGTCGTTCTCACTGATGAAGATCGTCATTCGTAGGGCGTTGCCCGTCCGCCTTGTCGCCGCTGCCTCCATGCCACCAGGCGGCGCGTCGCCGTCGTCGCAAGCCATACCGCCGCCGGCGCCGCGCACATCGTCGCGGCCAGATACGCAAGCCCGGTTCGGGGACGGCCCCCGTCCAGCAGTTTCTGGATGTCCACGGCGTACGTCGAGAACGTCGTGGACCTGTCCAGGACCCCGGTCCCGAAGGACGGTCGCACCAACCGGTGAGCCGTCACACATCGGTGATCAGCACCATGAACACCCGATCGCCACGCAGTCGGCGGCGTTGCCCCACAGAGCGGCCCCTGACCTGGTGCGTCGACGGTTCGAGGCCATCGTCCCGAACGTGTTGTGGGTCGGCGACATGACCGAGATCGAGACCGGGGAGGGCAAGCTCTCCCTTGCTACCGTCCTGGACCTCTTCTCGCGCCGCCTGCTGGGTTGCGCGATGGGCGCCCACCACGCCGCGGGCCTGGTCGGAGCGTCACTGCAGATGGCGGCAGCTACCCGAGGTGGCCAGGTCGACGGCGTGGTCTTTCACGGCGACCGGGGAAGATGCTGCGGGGTGCCTGCGCTGCGGCGGTCCGTAGACGTACCTGCGCTCAGCTTGCCCAGATGCCGGTGATGTCCGACGCGGTGGCGGCGTGCCCGGCGTGCGATGTGCCGTACATGTCCTCGATGGTGCGCAGCACGTCGTAATGGTCGTACCTGGTCGCCGATCTGCTGCCTGCAGCCACCGGCTGACCGTACAGCACCGTGGCAATCTTGTTCTTGCTGTGCTTGTTGCCCTCGTCGAAGGTCACGACGAGGAGGCTGTTGTGGGTCTTGGCCCAGGCTGCGTAGGCGCCGAGGTGCGTCTCCAGCCAGGTGTCGCCGGTGGGGACCGGGCAGTCGTGCATGTCGCTGCACAGATTCGGGATGACGAAGGAGACCGTGGGCAGCCTGGCGTAGACGGTCGGGAACTGTGCGAACGTCTTGGCGCTGGATCGGGGTGCGTTGCTGAACCCGAACCACGGGTTGTGCGTGCGCGTGTAGCGTCCGCTGCCGCAGGTGGCCGAACCTTGGCTGGGCAGCGACTCGCTGTAGCTGGCCCAGGTCTTTCCGACGGCGGTCAGCTCGGAGGCGAGGTTGGCGGCGGAGCGGAAGCCGGGGGTGTAACAGCTGTCGTCAGTGACGCCCTGCGTCGCGCCGGAGAAGAGCGCGAAGTAGTTGGGCTGGCTGGGGTGGGCGATGGCGTATGAGCTGGTCAGGACGGCGCCGTGGCTACCCCATGAGTTGATGTAGGGAGCGCGGGGGCTGCCGATGATCTGGTCGTACGCGTGGTTCTCCATGACGGCGACGACCACGTGGTCCGGCGCGGGGACATGTCCGGCACCGTGCTCGGTTCCTGCGGCTCCCGTCCACGGTGCGGCCGCCGCCGCGGCGACGCCAAGGGCGCAAGCGAGCAGACGGACGGTACTCCGGGTTCGTGTTCGGGACGAGGCGATCACGGGGGCCTCCGGTCACGATAGAGCCGGAAGATATGCCGGTTTTTATTCTTCATGTCTTCGGATGGTCTCGCGCCCGAGGCCGCGGCTCAGTCAGCACTGAGGCGGGTATGCGTCGGCCGCCTGCTCTCACAGGTCGAACTCGACGTGCTCGACGTCGGTGAACTCCGCCCCCGGGCCGTGGGCCCGTCGGCCGCCGTCGCGGAAGTGCACCTCGCCCAGGCCTTCGGCGGCGATGTCGCGCGGCTGCTGTTCGCCGGCGCCGGTGTCCTGGGCCTCGAGGAGGCGGGCTGCGGGGGCAGGGCGTGGCCCCAGTGCCACTCATGGCCCTGGAAAGACCCAGCGCGCAAGGACCGAGATGGTTCCTGTGCTCACTAACGACGTTGTGAACGAATTCGGGTGGGGTGTCTTGATCGAGGCCCGAGGCTTCTGGTGCCCGCGCAACAGCGCTGGGGGCGGTGGTGGTGCACCGAGGCCCGGTGGCTACTCTCGTCTCTCCGCCGATCCGGAGTGAAGTGAAGGGAAGCAGACTGTGCGCAACGCCGCCGTGACGCCCGAGGGCGGCCAGATCCGCTGGGTTGAGCTGCCAGGACAGGAGCCGTCCCGCGTCTACGTCCATGGTCTGGGCGCCACGTCGTCGGCCTACTTCGCGCAGGTTGCGGTTCATCCTCTGCTCGCCGGACGTCGATCGCTGCTGATCGACTTGCTCGGACACGGCATCAGCGACCGGCCGACGGGCTTCGACTACACCCTGGATTCCCACGCCGATGCCCTCGCCGCAGCCCTGACCAGCGCGGGTGTCACGGGCGCCGAGCTGATCGCGCACAGCATGGGTGGCTCGGTGGCCATCGTCCTGGCCACCCGGCACCCCCAACTGGTCTCCCGCCTGGTCCTGGTCGACGCCAACCTCGACCCGATCCCGCCCGCACCCGGCTCCGCGGGCAGCAGCGGCATCGCCGCGTACTCCGAGGAGGAGTTCCTGGCGGGCGGCTGGGAAGAGATCCGAGACCGGGCCGGTTCCCACTGGTGGTCCACGATGCGCCTGGCCGGCCGGGAGGCCCTGCACCGCAGCGCGGTCCACCTCACCCGCGGCACCGCCCCCACCATGCGTGAGCATCTGCTGGACCTGAAAATCCCCCGCACCTACCTGCTGCCCGAGGCCGACGGCCCGCTCCCGGGCACCGATGCGCTCACCGAAGCCGGGGTGGCCGTGGTCTCGGTCCCCGACTGCGGGCACAACATCATGCTGGACAACCCGGAAGGCTTCGCCCGCGCCACCGCGGCGGCGCTCTCCGACCACGACCAGCAATAGCGCCCAAGCGGCCCGTAACGCGGAGAGAGCCGCACGGGTTCCTCATGTGTGATGACAAAGGAATGGGCCCGTGCGGCCTTGTCCCATCCTGCCTTCACCGGCATCTCCCGTGCACATCTCGGCGGTTTGATCGAGGAGCTGGCCGGGCCGTGGACCGCGCGCTGTGAGTCCGCACTGCACGAGCGGCACGGCGGCAACCGCAGGCGGCGGCCTGGTGCCGGGCCGAAGCACGACCTCGTCTTCACCGACCGGGTGTTGGTCACCCTGGTCCACCTGCGTCACCAACTCCCGCACGCCGCTCTCGCGGAGCTCTACGGCCTGGAGCGGTCCACCATCACCAGGGCGATCGGCGAGATCCGTCCGCTGCTGGCCGCGAGGGGTTTCGCCGTCCCCGACCGGCCGGGGCTTCGGCTGCATACGCCGGCCGATGTCTTCGCCTATGCCGCAGCCGAAGGGATCACGCTCCGCATCGACGGCACCGAGACCCAGGTCCGCCGCCCCAGGGCCCACCGGCCCGGCCGCCGTGCGTTCGTCTCCGGCAAGAGGAAACAGAACACCATGAAGACCACCACCATCAGCGACGCCCAGGGCCGCACCCTGTGGTCCGGGGCCGACCGGCCCGGAAGAATGCACGACCAGACCGCGATGCGCACCGAGGGCATCGCCGAACAGCTCCGCCTCCACCCGGACGTGAGAGCCGAGGTCGACGAGGGCTACCGGGGCCTGGCCAACGAGTTTCCCGACCAGATCTCGGCACCGCCGAAGGACTTGGAGGACGTGCCGCTGACCGAGCGGTACGGATGGCGTGAGATGCGCCGCCGCCAATCCTCACGCCGGATCTGCGTCGAGCACGCCAACGCCGAGCACAAGCAGTGGCGCCCCTTGCAGCGGTTCCTCGGACGTCGCGAGCACTACTCGGCCACCCACCGCGCCATCGCCGGTCTGGTCTCCGACCGCGCCGCCCAACGTGCCACCCACCGCAAGCCGAGCACCGCACTCGTGCCCGTCACCCCGACGACCCGCTGAATCACCCACCAGCCGAACCTCCAGACCAGCACGCCCCCGACTCATTCGCTCACAACCTCGTAAGCCCCGCCGGTGGCTGCTGTGGCCGCTCGCGCTGCTGCTGCTGGTGCTCGCCTTGATCGTGACCGGGATCCTCCGCGAGCTTCCCCTCCCGATGCGTGCGTAGCCGGCCCCGCGGGGGCCTCACCGGCAAAATACCGCCTGCCATCACCGTGCCTTGCCTGAACGGCGTCGCGGAAGGAGACCTCGCCCAGGCCCTCGGCGGCGAGGTTGCGCAGCTGCCGCTCGCCGGCGCCGGCGTCCTGGGCATCGAACAGGCGGGCCGCGTACTGCGGGGCAGGGCGAGGGTGAGGTGGCGGACGCGGGCGTCGTCGGTGGTGCCGGGCGCGGCGGTGAAGCCGAACCGGGCGCGGGTGGCCTGTGTTCACACGGGCGGGCAAGGGGTCCGGGCCCGGGAAAGCGGCGGTGGTCACGGGGGGATCGCCTGGGAAAGCGAGTTACCGGTGCGCAACCCGGCCCAGG
>NZ_JAESIF010000108.1:0-12631 GCF_016757295.1 Streptomyces sp. M2CJ-2
GTTCTACCAGCTCGGCCGCCCTCGCCGGATGCGGGCATCGGAACCGAGATCACGACCCCGAACAGGCCCTAGGGGAAGGTGCCGGGGTCCGCGCAGGACGGCGCTGTGCCGGTAGGGGGGAGGGTCTTCGATGAGGGTTGCGGTGCTGATCAGGGGAAGAAGCGCTCCCAGGGCGGTCTGGGCTTCGATCCGGGCGAGGGGGGCGCCGTAGCAGATGTGGATGCCGCTGCCGAAGCCGAGGTGCTGGTTGTCCGTGCGGGCGGGGTCGAACCGGTCCGGGTCCCGAAACCGCTTGGGGTCACGGCTGCCCGAGGCCAGTACGAGCACCACCGGTACGCCCTTGGGGATGGTCGTGCCGGCGACCTCGACATGGGTGAGCGGGACCCGCGTCAGCATGTGAACGGGGGGCTCGTAGCGCAGCAGTTCCTCCACTGCACCCGGCAGCAGGCCGGGTTCACGGCGCAGCCGCTTCAGCTGGTCGGGGTGGTGCAGGAGGGTGAGTACGCCGTTGGTGATGAGGTTGACCGTGGTCTCGTGACCGGCGACGAGCAGCAGCGCGGCGGTGGCCGCCAGCTCCTCGCGGCTGAGCGCTCCGGTCGGGTCCGGGTCGTTGACGAACGCGGACAGCATGTCGTCACTCGGACGGCCGCGGCGCTGCTCGGCGAGGTCCACCAGGTAGCAGCCCATCTGCGCCCGGGCCTGAAGGCCGACGCGTTCGCGCTCGCTGGAGTCCTCGCCGGGGCTGATGTCGACGGAGTCGATGATGGCCGAGGACCACTCGCGGAAGACAGGCTCGTCCTCGCGCGGGACGCCAAGCAGCCGGCAGATGACGGTGACGGGCAGCGGGTAGGCGTAGTCGTCGACGATGTCGATGCGGGTGCGGCCCTGGAGCGCCTCGATCAGTTCCTCGGTGATCCGGGTGATCTCGCCGCGCATCGCGTCGACCCGGTGAGGGCTGTGCGGTGGGCCGAACGGCCGTGTGGCCAGGCCCCGCAGGCGGTGGTGTTCGGGGTCGTCGAGGCGGATGAAGGGGAGCAGTTGCTCTTGGCCCTCCGCTTCCGGGCGGCCGTAGGGGGCGGCGCGGTTGCGGGGGTCGGAGCTGAGCCGTGGGTTGTGGAACAGGGCGACGATGTCGTAGTAGCTGCCAACCAGGTAGCTGCCGTCCGTCTGCCGTACCACGCCGGCCTCGCGGAGTTCCGCGTACAGCGGGTAGGGGTCGGGGCGGTTGGCGTAGTCGGTGATCCGCTCCAGCAGGGTGTCGACGGCCATGTGCGGCTCCTCGTGGCGGAGAAGGACTCAAGGGGTCAGCCGACGGGCCGCACCACGGTGAGCCGGCGGTCCGGCAGGTGACCGGTGAGCGCGACGGTGGGGCTGTGGGACAGCCCCTTGGGGTCCGGTACGTCGGAGGGGAGTGGAAACTGGGTGATCAGCGGGTGGCCGTCGGCGGCGCCGGGGGCCGGCGGGAAGGGCGCGGCGGTCTCGATCAGCTGCTGGTAGTGCTCCAACCACTTGGCCATGTTGACGGTGACCGCGGCGGTGATGCGTCCCTGGTAGCCGTAGACCGCCACCAGACGTCGTTCGTTGAGTGAGCCCTGGGCAATGACCACCTGGTCGGAGTAGGTGGGGACGCCCACGGACTTGATGTTGACCCCGAACTGGCTCGACCAGAAGACCGGCACGCTGAGGTGCGGGCGCCGCGGCGGCCCCGGGCTGACCATGTTGTGGGCCGCCACCTCGGCCTGCGCGACCGCGTTGCCCCAGTGCTCCAGGGACAGCATCTGGTAGTCGAACAGCGGGTGCGGGAAGCGGGCGACGTCGCCAGCCACGAACACGTCGTCCGTGACGATCCCGTACATGTCGAAGGCGCGGCACCCCGCATCACAGGCGACCCCGTGCGGGCCCGCTGCCAGCCCGGAATCCGCCAGCCACTCGACGTTGCGGACGGCGCCCAGGGCAGTGACGCACACGTCCGCTTCGATGCGGCTGCCGTCAGAGAGGTCCGCGCCGGTGAACCGGCCGCCGTCGCCGCGCAGCGCGGTGACCGTCACTCCGCAGCGCAGATCCACGCCGTGGGACCGGTGCAGGCCCGCCGCGAACTTCGCCAGCGTCCCGCCGAGCGCGCCGACCAGCGGTGCGATGCCGCGTTCGGCGACCGTTACCTCGATGCCCCGTTCCCGGCAGACCGAGGCGATCTCCGAGCCGGTGAAGCCGCCACCGATCACCAGCACCCGGCGCGGCCCGGCGGTCAGCCGCTCGGCCAGGCGCCCGGCGTCGTCGCAGGTGCGGAGGGTGAACACTCCGTCGAGGGCGGCCTGGTCCGCATGCGGCCAGGGGCGCGCCCGGGTCCCGGTGGCGATCAGCAACCGGTCGTAGGGCAGCGACTCGCCGCTAGCCAGCAGAACCCGTTTGCCGACCGGGTCGAGCCCGGTGGCGCGCACCCCGAGCCGCCAGTCGGCGTCCGGGTCCCGGCGCATCGGCAGCCCGGTACTGTCCGCGGCGGCCCCTCCGAGCAGCACCAGCTTGGACAGAGGCGGCCTGTCGTAGGGCGGGTGGGGTTCCTCCCCGACCACGGTCAGTGAGCCGGTGAAGCCCTGCTCACGCAGGGTCTCGGCAACCCGCAACCCGGCCAGCGACGCGCCGACGATGACGATCCGGCCCTCGCGAAGGTCACCCGGCACCGGCGCTTACCTCCTCCCCCACGAGGATGGCCTGGACCGGGCAAGCCGCCGCGGCCTGGCGCACCCGCTCCACCTGCTCATCGGGGACGGTCGGCCGGTACAGCAGGGCCTCCTCCCCGGGCAGCTCGAACACCTCCGGCGCGAGGAACACGCACTGCGCATACGCCTGACAGCGGGTGAGGTCCACTACAATCCGCATCCCAAGCCATCCCTTCCGTGACCTAGGCTCCCCGTCTCTTTCTAGACTCGGGACGGATCAGGCGCTCGCCCGGCTACTCCGGAGGTGCCCCCCGCGGAGCGCAGCGACAGCACCACCTGGATCTTCTCCCAGGTGACGTCGACGGCCCACCTGATCAATCGCTTGCGAGCGGTCTGGAACGATCCGAGCTCATCGGGAAGGCCCCGCCAGGGGGAGTTGGTACGGTACTTCCACGATATGGCCTCGAGCGTGCGGCGGTGGTCGGCCCACCGCGGACCGGATCATCTGGCATCAGCGGCGCGATCCGGTCCCACATTGCATCAGATCGCCCAGAAGCTCCTCGTCACCTCGGGCAAGAACCGGGGCAAGCGCCCCTCTGTCGCCACGGCCTACCGCATCTTCGACGAGGGCGAAACGGCGGAGCTCACGACCTGGCTCTCTTCGGGGCCTACGAGCCTTGCTCTGCGAGTGTGACCTTCCGGCCCGCACGCGCCGCTTCTCGGATCCGCTCCAGCATGCGGTGCCGCCGGACGGCGTGCCGGAAGTCGGGAACGCCGTCCTCATCTGGCCCAAGGCTCCCGGTGATCTGGTCGCGCAGAAGCGCGTACTCGTGGGCGACGTTGCAGGCGGGCTCGGCGGATCGCTCGGCCCATTGTGTCAGCGACCGCTGGTAGCGGGTGGGAACCGGAAGTTCGGCCAAGGCGCCCTCCTTTCCCCGGGCGCCGTACAGCCGCAGCCGCCCCTGGAACCACAGAGCCTGATCGGCCTTGACGACGAGATCGCCCTCCGTGCCGTTGATCTCCCAATGAAACGCGGTGGCGCGGGACGTCCCACCGCGGAAGTGCACCGCGGCCACGGCCCCCGACTCCAGCACCCCCGTGACGACGATCTGGTCCTCGGCACTCTTGGCCGCGACCGCCCCGCTCGTGACGTGGGTGACCTCCGGGCGCAGGTTCTCGATGAGCGCCGACACCTCGCGAAACTCCCCGAGCACCATGGCCAGCGCGTCGACCGAGTGCCCGAAGGGGATCGACAGCAGCGTGGCGCCGCTCGTGACGTCCAGCAGGT
Organism: Streptomyces sp. M2CJ-2; assembly: GCF_016757295.1. Classification (NCBI taxonomy): domain Bacteria; kingdom Bacillati; phylum Actinomycetota; class Actinomycetes; order Kitasatosporales; family Streptomycetaceae; genus Streptomyces; species Streptomyces sp. M2CJ-2. Next base: position 3,946 of record NZ_JAESIF010000108.1, read on the forward strand.
ACGCATGGCTGTCGTCGTACGTGGCGCCCCCGATCCAGCCTGATCCGAGCATGCTGGTCGACAGCACCCGCCCCACGTAGCCCTCGGCGACCAGGTCCCGCAGATACCGAAGCGGCGGAGCCGACCGGGCCTGCAGGCCGACAGCCGTGAGCACACCCCCGCGGTGCGCGAGGTCGGCCAGCTCCTCGGCCTGCGCGAGGTCGGCACCGAGCGGCCACTCGCTGAACACCGTCTTCCCCGCCTCGATCGCAGGGCGGACGAGTTCCAGGTGCTGCGGAACCCTCACCGTCACGACCACGAGATCGACTTCCTCACAGCGGGCCAGGTCCTCCGCGCTGCTGAAGGTCAGCGGTACCGCGTACTTCTCGCCGGCCGCACGTGCCGACTCGGTGCTGCTGGCGCTCAGGGCCCGCACCTCGTATCCGTCGAGCCCCGCAAGGGCTGGCACATGGGCGGTGGCCGCCCACCCGCCGCTCGCGCTCAGACCTACGACACCGACGCGAGTCGGCTCCTGATGAGGGGAAGTCGACATCATGTGTACACCCCGCGGGCTCCTGTCTCGGCGGGCTCGGCCGCGTCCACCGCGCCCCTGGCAATCCCCAGCTGCCGGGCCATAGCCCGCGCCGACAAACCCTCAGCCCGGTACAACCGACGGATCTCAGCCCAGTCCTGCACGTGGATCACCTCTCCTCCTGACTCCGTCAGAATGATCAAAAGATCGCAGACCGGCCCGTTCTTGATCCGCCGCCCGTGGCCCACATTTCACCCGGCTCCGACAGCAGATGAACAGGTGGCGATGGCCGCCGGTGCCGGTCTGGACCCGGGTTCAGTCGTAGTAGCGCGGACCCTTCGCGCCCGGGCCGGCGCTTTGCCGGTGCCGGGCCGCGTCGGACAGGCGGCCTGCGAGGATGCCCGCGCGGATCGGCGTGCGGCGGCCATTGATCGGTGCCCGTGTGGAGCAGGCAACGGCAAGGACGTAGCCGATGCCGCGCGTCTCCAGGGCAGTCCGCAGCCCGGGGCCCTGGCCGTAGGCTTCACAGCCGGTCACCCACGACGCGGGGCACTGTCACATTGGCTGATCGGGTGGGATGATCTTGTGGTGGTCACGCTGGGAGGGTCGTTTGTGGACACCGCGCCGCCGTCGTACAAAGGGCACCGGTACCCGGTCGAGATCATCTCCCACTGTGTGTGGCTGTACCACCGCTTCCCGCTCAGCTTCCGCGAGGCCGGGGAGCTGATGCTCGAGCGCGGTGTGCTCGTCTCCCACGAGACCGTCCGGCGGTGGTGTGCGAAGTTCGGGCAGGCCTACGCCAACGGCCTGCGCCGGAGGCGGCCCCGGCCCGGGGGCCAGTGGCACCTGGACGAGGTCTTCATCAAGATCAACGGCAGGTTGAAGTACCTGTGGCGGGCCGTCGACGCCGACGGGAACGTGCTCGACATCCTGGTGCAGTCCCGGCGAGACAAGGCCGCGGCCCGGCGCTTCTTCCGCCGCCTGTTGAAAAAGACGCGCGCGGTGCCGCGCGTGGTCGTCACCGACAAGCTCCGCTCCTACGGCGCCGCCCACCGCGAGGTGATGCCCTCCGTGGAACACCGCTCCCACAAGGGCCTGAACAACCGGGCCGAGAACAGCCACCAGCCGACGAGGCAGCGCGAGCGCGCCATGAAGGGCTTCCGCTCGGTCTGCGGGGCACAAAGATTCCTGTCCGCCTTCAGCGGCATCTCACCCCACTTCAGGCCACGCCGCCACCTGATGACCGCCCCCGGCTACCGCGCCGAGATGACCGTCCGCTTCGCGATCTGGGGCCAGATCACCGGCGCCGCCACCCCGCCCACCGCGGCCTGACCTGGGGCTGCCACCCGGCCCCACCACGCCCTGACACACCATCACCTGGTCACACCCACACCAACGTGACAACGCCCCCGGGCGAGCTCGGCGGACGACGCGAAGGCGCGCGCAGGGCTGCCGACGTACTCCGTATCGGCGGGACGAGGGCACTTGAAGCGAGCCGTGTGGATGGAGACGCCTGCCGGAGCCATGCCCCATATCTCCGTCTCGGGCACGGGGTCGTTGTGGATGACGAGAATTCCCAGCCGGGCCGCGGTGGTCATCCGGCCCTCCCTTCCTCGGATGCCGCGACGGGTTCGCCGACCGCGGACGGCTTCGGCGTTCCGGCCTGGGCCGCGGGTGCGCGAAATCCCGCCCAGGACCACACGATCCCGATGAGCGCGACGGCGGCTGCCAGCAGGAACGCGGGCAGGAAACGGCCGTCACCGGGGTCGGTGCCCAGAACGAGGACCAGGACCGCCACTCCCAATGCGCCGCCCGCGTACTGGGTCGTGGTCATCAGGGCACCGGCAACGCCCTGGTTGTGGTCGTCGACGTCGCGCGTCCCGCCGACGAACATGGAGGTGTAGATCATGCCGTGGCCGATACCGCTCACCAGGAGGCCGGGAAGCATGCCCACGAGATACGAGTGGTTGTGCACCGAAACGGCGAGCAGCACGAGGCCGGCCGCTCCGATGGCGAAGGCCAGCGGCAACGTGCGCTGTACGCCGAGGGAGTTGATCAGACGGCCGGCGATCATGTTGCCGAGCGTGATGCACACCGCCAGCGGCAGGAAGGCGATGCCCGCGGCCAGCGGCTCGAACCCACGCCCTTCCTGGAGCAGGAGTGTGACCAGGTAGAACTCGGATCCCGCCACGCTCGCCATGTACAGCGCCGAGGCGCCGCAGCCGACCAGGAGCGTGCGAGTACCCCGCAGCGAGGATGCGACGAGCGGCTGGGCACTGCCGCGCTCCCGGGCGACGAAGAGGGCGAGCAGGACCACGGCTGCGACGAAGCTGCCCAGCGCGAGAGGATCGGTCCAACCGACATCCGCGGCCAGGGTGAGCCCCAGCACCGAGACGAGCACGGTCGCTGTGCAGAGCACGGCGCTGAGGACGTTGAGGGGTATGGCCCTCCTCGAGTCGGTCTTGCCAGGCAGCAGCCGCGGCGCGGCCAGGGCGCACACGGCGGCGAACGGCAGGTTCACGAAGAACGTCCAGCGCCAGGACGCCGTGGTGAGCAGGCCACCGATGACGACGCCGGCGGCGAGGCCGCTGGCGCCCACCGTCCCCCAGACGGCGAGTGCGCGCGTGCGCTCGCGTCCCGGCCGGAAGGTCGTGTTCACCAGGGCCAGGATCGAGGGCTGGAGCGTGGCGGCGGCCACGCCCTGCGCCCCTCGGGCGATCAGCAGCAGGGAAGCATTGTCGGCGATGCCTCCGGCCAGTGAGGCGACGCCGAACAGCAGCAGAGCGGCGATGAACATGTTGCGCGCGCCTATACGGTCGGCGGCCCGCCCGCCGACGATGAGGAATCCGGCGAAGAAGACGGAGTAGGCGCTGAGCACCCACTGGATGGTGCTGCCGGACAGTTGGAGGTCCGAGCCCATGCTGGGCAGGGCCACGAAGATGACCGAGAAATCGAGCGCGATGAGGAACTGGGCCGCGGACAGGGTGACCAGACCTGCGACGGGACTCCTCGGCGGCGTCATGCCGGGTGTCGTTGGTGATGCCATGGCTTTCTCCAACCGCCTTGTCGTATTGGCGAGGCAATGCATGGTGTGGTGCGGTGCGAGCCCGGTGCAGTGGACCAGCTGCGATGCGCGATCACCGCAAAGATCGAAGAGTGCCCAGCGTCCCGCCGAGCGCCAGTACGGTTTCGGACACCACCTGCGCCCCCGCGCCGAGCAGTTGCCCGGCCGTCGCGACCCCGTAGGACACCCCGATCGCCCCCATGCCCGCCGCGCGAGCCATCCGCATGTCGTCGACAGCGTCGCCCACCACGAGGCACTCTTCGGGGGCTCGGCCCAGTTGTCGTGCGGCGAGCAGGGCAAGGTCGGGATAGGGCTTGCCCTGTGGGGCCATGCCGTGGCATACGACGGCATCGAAATGGCCGGTCAGACCGGCCGGTTCGAGCAGCTCTTCAGCACTGGCGCGAATCTTGCTCGTAACGATGGCGAGGGGACGACCCTCTCTGCGCAGCCGTTCCAGGAGTTCCGGTACGCCGGGGAAGACCATGGACTTCGCCTCGGGCACGACGCTCTCCCGGAACAGCTCCCGAAAGCGTGTGACGGCGGCTTCCACCTCGGCGTGCTCGTGCGGCAGGTTCAGCAGTTCACCGAAGACCGCGACCAGGGGCCTTCCGACGGTGGCCCGCACTTGCTCCCGTGGTGGTGCGGGGCGGCTCGACTCCGCCAGGACCCGGTGGAGCACTGACACGATGGCCCGAGGGGTGTCCAGCAGGGTGCCGTCGAGGTCGAACAGGACCGGTGCCGTCGCCTGCGTAGTCACTGGCCGGTCTCCTCGCGCTCGGTGAGTTCGAGGGACAGTTGCACGGCAAACTCGCCGGCCAGGGCGATGCCCAGGTCGCGCGTGCTGACCTTGGGGATCCCGGGGTCCGAAGCGAAGCGTTCCAGATGCTCCTTGTTCATGCCGACGACGATCCGGCCGTTGAGGATGCCGACGCGAGCGGGGACCGCACCGGAGCCTCGTACGGCCATGTCGATGTCGCGGGCCAACTCCAGGTTGGCCGGATACGGAAGACCGTGCGGGATCGCGGAGGACTCGAGGGCGACGACCGGTCGTCCCTCGTGCAGGGCCTCGGCGACTTCCTCGTCCACGGCGAGCAGCGCGGGGTCGGCTCCGGTAACGGCGGTGGGGGCGGTACGAGGCATGCGGATTCTCCTATCTGGCGGGACAACGGGCTCGGGCGCCGGCTTCACCGGCAAGGGAGCAGCCGATGACCGTCCCGGAGCCTTCGGGCCGTATTCGGTCATGTAGCCGCAGCCGCCGAAGATCTGGAGCACCGACAGCGCGCTCGCGGTGTTGCCCTCGCTGGTGAGGATCTTGGCGGTGGCCACGTCCACACCGGCATTGCAGGTCGGCGGCACCTTTCCACTGTCAGGGCGTCAGCTCACCCGATTCCGCTGAAGACCCGGGGTCGGCAGAGTCTGTGCACAGATGCTGTCGTGACGTTGGCCCGGTGCCACGAGGATGGCAAGGGGCGGCCCTTTCCGTCGCAGGCGACGTGGACTTTGGTGATCAGCCCTCTTCGGGATCGGCCGAGGGCGTGATCATCCGTTCGTCCTGCCAATACCCTCCCCCTTTTCGGCCGGTCGCGGCGGTGTGCTTGCTCGGCCAGGTGCTCGACGACCGGCCACGGCACCGCGAGCGGGTCCTCCAGAAAGGACTCCCTCGGCGGGCCGTCGCGAAAGATCGAGGTTGAGGACTGTTGGGCTGAATACCCGTCAGTGCTCTGCGCCTTGGACCTCCCGCGTCCTGGCAGCGGCCTCCTGGGTGTTCTGCGGCCTGTCGGCGAGCTTGAGCCAGATCACTCCGGCGATGATGGCGCCCAGCCACAGGGCTTGGATCGCGTTGAGGGTCTCGTCGAAGAAGACGGGACCCAGCAGCGCCGCACCGACTGCCCCGATTCCTGCCCAGACCGCGTAGCCGATGCCGACGTCAATGGTGCGCAGTGCGGCGCTCAGCGCCCAGAGCGTCAGGAGGAAGAACACGACAGCGACCAACGACCACGACAGGCGGGTGAAGCCGTGGCTTCCACCGACGGCGAGCGCGTAGCCGACTTCGAACCCTCCGGCCAGGAGGAGCATGAGCCAGGAGTTGGCTGAGGGGCGGGCGGTGTTGGACATGTGCGTGAGTCCTTTCGTGGGGATGAGTCAGGTGAGAGCGGGATGTCAGGCGGCACCACTGAGCTGGAGGCCGACAACCCCGGCGATGATGACGACGACGCCGAGTGCCTTGCGCCAGTTCAGGCGCTGGCCGAAGAGCAGCGCTCCGAGAAGGGTGATGCCGATGCCGGCAACGGATGTCCAGAGGGCGTAGCCGACGCCGACGTTGAAGGTCAGCAGCGCCTTACTGAGGAAGTAGGTCGCGATGGCGCCGCTGAGCAGGGTTACGACAGTCCACACTCGGTTCCTGAAGCCTTCGGCCTTGCCGGCTGCGATGGCGACGGCGATCTCGAAGATGACTGCGATGGCGAGGTAGAGCCACTGCATGGGTGGTCCTTTCGTTCGATGGAGGTCGGCGTTGCGGGGCCGGCCCGCCGTAAAGTCCGCTGTACCGCGGGAACGCCGGTGGGTATGGCGAAGCAGTAGTCCGCCAGGACACCGTCAGGCAAAGGCGGGGCGTCCGGCTTGGGCTCGGTCGAGCCGGTTGCGCGGGTCGAACCTTGCGAATCCGATGGTGGTGAGGGCAGGATGCGCTGCCGTCACGGCATGCGCCTGCCGGATGCGGAGGGGGGTCGGGACAGCCGGCCGTCTCGTGCCATGTCAGCACCCGTCAATTCCGCAGACGGCACCTCGGGAGACCGCCTGTTCGGCCTGGGTGTCGCGGATCGCCTTGCGTAGCTGTTCGGCGCGCGGGACGCCTTCGATGCGGGTGTCGCCGACGAGGATGGTGGGGACGGACCGGATGCGGTGGGCGGCGGCCTCGCGCAGGGCGTCCTGGTGCGTGTCGTGGTAGGTGCCGTTGTCGAGGGCGGCGCGGAACGCGTCGGCGTCCAGGCCGATCTCCCGGGCGCGCGCGGTGAGCACGTCCAGCTGTCCGAGGTCCTGGTCCTCCTGGAAGAAGGCGCGGAACATGCGACGGGTGTACTCGGTTCCCTTGCCCTGCTCGGCTGCGTACTGGTAGCCCTCGAAGGCCAGGCGGGTGTAGGGCTGCGGGGAGACGGTGGGCAGGGTGATGTCGACGCCCGTGCGGCGGGCCATGGGGTAGACGGCGCGCTGCCAGATGCTGGGCAGGTACTCGTCCTCCGGCCGGAGGGTGGGCTGGGGGTGGGGCCGCAGTTCGAACGGCTTCCACTCGATCTCGACGTCGACGCCAAGGTCCTTCGTCGCCTCTTCCAGCGGGCCTTCGGCCAGCATGCAGAAGGGGCAGACATAGTCGGACCAGATCTGGAGCTTCACCGGATCGCTCATCGCAGACGGCCTTTCTGGCCGGTCAAGAACTCCTGGAACGGCACTTCGTGCCCCTCGATCGGAGCGTGTGTCACCTTGAGCGGCCATGTGGTGGGGTCTTTGGAGAAGATGGAGTACGAGCTGGCGTAGTCGAAGCCGTAGGCGCCTGCGGTCTTGCGGTCGGCTGCGTACACGATGTGCTCGACGTTGAAGTAGAGGGCGGCCATGTAGCAGAGAGCGCAGGGCTCGCCCGAGGCGATCAGGGTGGATCCGGCGACGCCGAACTGGCCGGCTTTCTTCGCCGCCGCGCGCAGGGCGACGACTTCGGCGTGCGCGGTGGGGTCGTTGTCCTCACGGACCCGGTTGAAGCCGGTACCGAGGATGCGGCCGTCGCGCACGAGGATCCCGGAGAAGGGGATGCCGCCTTCGGCGACGTGCGTGCGACTGATCCTGACTGCTTCCTCCACGTGGGGAGTGAGGGGGCCAAGGGGCTGGATCTGCATGGGAATCAGTCCTCGGAGAACGGCAGCCAGGCCCGGCCCACGTTCGCGCTCCGGGGACGGTTCGTCGATGTCGCGGACACTAATCCTCCAGTGAAGTTGCTTGTACTTGCAACTAGATGCCGATCGGCAGAAGCTTGCATGAGCATGTACTCTGCTGTCAAACAGCGACCCGGGGAGGACGCATCCATGGCAACTTCACACGCTGCGCCCCTGCGCACGTCCGACCAGGCCGTCTGGAACCGGGTCCTCATGCTGCACGCGCACGTCGAACGCGAGCTGACCCACGCGCTGCAGCGCCAGCACGGAATCGGCCTCTCGGAGTACCGCTCCCTGGAACACCTGCACCACTCCGACAAGAGCGAGCTGCGCATGCAGGACCTGGCCGACAAAGTGGGCCTTGGACAGTCGTCGGTGACGCGCCTGGTGGGGCGGCTGGAGACGGCCGGCTTCGCCTACAAGGACCTGTGCCCGTCGGACAAGCGCGGCGTCTACGCCGTCATCACCGACGAAGGGCGAAAGCGCTATCAAGCCGCGCGCGCCACCTACATGGAGGTACTGTCGTCCACCCTCAACACTTTCACCGGCGACCCCCAGCTGGGCCCCACGGTCCAGGCCCTGCGCGCAGCCCAGGGCTGACCCCGGCCGCACACGAACCGGTTCGCGCGACGCGGCGCAGCCCTCCAAGCCCCGGCACGCCGGGGCAACCCTCCGACTCCGGTCCGCTCAGCGGCCGGGTTTTTTCCTTGCACAAACAACTTTTCATGACCTGGGTCACACCACTTCGGCAAGTAAGTGCTTGACCAAGCATAGACCTGGCCGGATACCTTCAGGTTCGACACCGCAAGATTCGAACAGCCGCGCAATCGCAGTTGTTCGCGGCTGCCGACCGCAAGGAATCCCGCCGTGCCATCGCCCCGTCTGGCCGAGACCGTCGCCATCCACGGTCACAACCGGCCCCACCGCATCGCGCTCCACTTCAACGGCCAGGCCGTCACCTACGGCAAGCTGAGCGACCTGACCGAGCGCCTGCGCAGCCAGTTGCTGCAGCTCGGCCTCCCGCCGGGCAGCACCGTGTACGTGCCGGCGCACAAGACGCCGCAGACCATCGCACTGCTGCTGGCCGTCTTCCACGAGGGCCACATCGCCCTGGCCGGCGCTGTCACGTTGTTGAGGGTGTGAGTGCCTGACGGGGTGTCGGGTGTGGTGGGGCCGGGTTCCGGCTCCGTG
>NZ_JAESIF010000109.1:0-12527 GCF_016757295.1 Streptomyces sp. M2CJ-2
TGAGGTGGCCCGCCGCCTGCTGGCCCGCGCCTACCACCTGCTGCGCGATGTGCAGGCCCCACACGACCGGCGGGGCGCGATGACAGCAGCCGAGGACAACCGCCACGGGCGGTCGCAGCCCCCGGGTGAGCTCGCCTTTCCGCATGAGACGGCCGGATGGCCGAGCTCGATGACCTGACTGAGCAGCCCGGATCCCCGCACCATGGTCATGGCGCCGGCCTGTGCGGCCGGACGCCGAATGGGTGCTTGTGAGACCACTCCGCCGACCACCGCGCCGGGGACCACAACGACCACCCTGCTGAACATCCGTGACGCCCCTCGGCCTCCATGGTCGACCGCCGCTCGTCGGCCTCCAGCCCGTTCGTCCTCGCCCCGCTCGTTCCTCGCGGGGCTCCGGGCGCTCCAACTGGACCCCTCCCACGCGGCGGTCCCGCAGACATGCCGCGAGGAAGCTCCGCAAGGAAAACGTCCCGGCATCCCACCGAAAGCCGCAGGCGGGGACCGTCTACGCCCCTTGACAGGCCCGGCCCTCATGGGTGCGGAGAGGACCTCCCACCGTCCCCGGCACGGGATGCGGACCGTGCCGCCGGTACCCCGACGGCCCTTGTCGGCCCAGCACCGGAGGCCGGCCTCGGCGAGGGCGCCGACGGTGCCGTGCGCACGGGCCGCGCGGACGTTGTGGACGGCGCCGGGCAGGGCCGGTGAGGCCCACGCAGCCGACCGAAGGGATCCGCGACGGCCTGCACGTTCATCCCGTGCTTCGTGTGTTTGCCGAAGTGGTACGGCCGGTTGGCGCGACGCGGTCGATCGGCAGCAGCGTGCCGTCCAGGATCAGATCCGCCTTCGCCGACGCGGTCCGCACCGCGTCGGTGAGGCCGGTGGAGTGTCCCCCCCCGCAGGTGGCGAGCGCGAGAAGAGCCTGGCGGCCGGCGCTCAGCCGCCGCCAACGGGAACAGCTCGCACGGCGGTGCCGCCGCACCTGCTGCGTGAGAAAACGGAGGACAGAGTTGGACACGTCGACGCGATGGGGCTTCCCCTGTTCCGGGGGCACCTCCCAGCGGTAGCCGGGGGAGGAACAGAGAGCTTGGGGAAGGGTGGACAAGCGCGTGAAGTCTCTGGTGGAGACGGTTCTCTTGGTCGAAAACCCATCTACCAGGGACTTCGCCACGGTGTCAGCCCAACTGCCGAACTCCGGAGGCAGGTTGGAAAACGGCCCGGTTTCTGTGCCCCGGCTTGTGGGGGTGCTGTCGGGGCATACGGGCTTCACCCGTTCGAGAGGAGCCTGCTCATGCTTGGCGTAGTGGCTGCGGTGCTGTTCTTCTTCGCGTTTTTGATCAACGCGGCGGACATCGGCACCAATGATGTGTTCTCTTCGACGAATGTGATGCTGCTGGGACTGACTGCCCTGGCGCTGCATGTGGCGGGAATCGGCGCCGGCTGGGCTTCCAGGAGCCGACGCTGACCCTGGACCCTGCAGCCGCTGCCCCGGTGACGGAATGCTCGGGGCAGCGCCAGCACCCCGAGCGCCCTCCGTGGTCGGCCTTGCCCGCGTCAGCCGGTTCCCATGAGGCGCCGGTTTATTGGTCTTGATCGCGGGCCTGCTGTGGCTCCGCTGTACTGCGCGGGTGGTACGTGGGCTGAACTCGCCGTTGGTGCCGCGCAGGCCAGACGGAGGCGGGTGACGGAGAGCGTCTCTCCACATTTCAGCGGTCGGCCTCGTCGGGGCGCTTTTCGGCCTGAGCTTGTTCTTTATGGTCCGGGCTCGAACACCGGGTAGGACACCGTCACTCACCTGGGCATTTGCCGGACAGGCGGACGGCCTCCGCATGAGCATGCGTTCTGTCACCGAACCACACTCATACGAAGGCCGCAGGGGTGAGTCTGCTGCATCACGATGTCCGGCACGAGGCGTTCGACTTCACATCACACTTCCGGGAGGACCTCTACGCCTGCCTGACCCGGCGTGGTGACACCCTGTTCGAGCTCTGCGACGCGATGCTCTGCGAGAACGGGCCGGTAACCTCGCCGGTGGACCTGACGCTGCTGGCCGAGCACCGGCGCGGGCACGGCGCGTTGTACGACGCGCTGAACTGCGGCCGTATCGACGTGGAGGGGCTGCGGCGCGCGCTGGCCGTGCTGCCGCAGCCCCAGGCCGCCGACAGCCGGCTCGTCCTCGCGGTCGACGTCAGTCACTGGCTGCGCCCGGACGCCCCGTGCAGCCCGGACCGCCTGTTCTGCCACGTCTACGGACGCAGCGGACGCTCCAGCGACCAGCTGGTCCCTGGCTGGCCGTACTCGTTCGTCAAGCTCCGCTGGAGGGTCGAGCACGACTACCGCGAGCTCAAGGACGGTCTCGGCCTGGACCACTTCGAGGGCCGCAGCTACCTCGGCTGGCACCGCCACACCACCCTCGCCTCCCTCGCCCAGGCCTTCTGCACCCTGCTCCGACTCGACCCAAAAGTCCCTGCGCCGGCCTGACCCTCTACGCGGTCCTCCGCGAACTCCAGAGACTCTTGGCCACCTGGACCGGCGCCTGCTCGATATGCGGCCAACCCGCACCGACACCAGAACCACACCACAAGACCTAACAAAGTCCTACTAAGCGCTTGGCCGCAGGTTCGAGTCCTCCGGGGCGCCCAGAACATGGTTGGTCCCTGTCAAGGCCATGAGCCCCGGCGGTCATCGGTAGGCGTCGCGAACGGGGGTTCTGCGCCTGATCGCCCCGTACAGTCGGCGGCCCTCTCCGCGCCGACCCGTGACGGGTCCCGGGAAGTCGGTACGCACTACCAGGCAGCACGCCGGGGCGGGAGGAACGACCATCGTGGCCCAGGACGGAGCGGCCGGCGATTGACCGGGAGAGGGGAACTGCGGGCCCCGCCGGTACCGTGTTCCCTGTGGCCGGGAAGCTGAGTGACGCGGAACTCGATGAGCTGGTCGATCAGGCCACCGTGGACGCCTACGACGACGAGGAGCAGCTCACGGGCCTCTACACGATGCTCTCCGAGCACCTGGCCGTCCCGTTCAAGACGGTCGTTCTCGGAGTCGAGGTCACCGTGAAGAAGGTGGACCTGCTGCCCGGCAGTCAGATCGTGGCGGTCTGTACGCGAGGCAGGCACCGGCAGGCGATCGGCATTCTCGACCTTCCGTTGCCGGACCCGGCGCCCGAGGGGGCCGAGTGGATCGAGGCGTACCGGCACTGGGAACCGTAAGCGCGCCCGGATCAATGACCGTCTGGTGGCGCGGGCCGGTAGCCCTGATCGGTGAGCCAGGCTCGAGCCCGGCCGTACTGCCGTTCCGCGGCGAACAACCAGTACCGCCGCAGCTGTGCCGGTGAGGTGGCCAGCATGTCCTTGAAACGGCGGAAGGCTCCTGGGCTCTGGATCGCGATGCCGAGGAACCGGGCGAGGTCCTGGTCGTCGAGGGTGGAGATGAAGTCCTCCATGTCACGGTAGGCATCGCGTGATCCGGTGCACGGGACATGGAGCCACCGCTCGGTGCCTTCCGGTTCGTCCTCGTCCCATGACTCCTCGGTGTCCACGAGGGCGGGCCGGCACTCGCCGGTGTCCAGGTCGATGCGGCCACCGCCCCAGGCCGGGTCGCCTTCGAGCAGACCGGAGAGTTCCTCCAGACCGACCGGCAGCGGCCTCAGCACCAAGACGGCACCGCCGCCCGCCGTGTCGAGTTGTTCGGCGAGGACCTCGTCGCCGGGCCAGCCTCGTTCACGCAGGGTGGACGTGCACGCGATCGCCGCCTCCCGGCCACCGGGCACACCCCGAAAGACGGCTGCGGTGAGTGCGTCTCCGCACTGCTGCAGCACACTGGCGGGGTCATGCGTATGCAGCAGGGCAAGCAGGGAGGGGCCGTCCGCGGTGTGGCAGGCTGCGCGGAGCGCCTTCAACGCGTGGTCGGTCCATGCCTCGGTCATGTCCGCGAGGCTATGCCGAGGCGCGCTGCGAACGCCATCGTCTTCGGTGCGACAGTGCGCTGGTGAGCACGGCGGACAAGTCCTCTCCCGACGCAGGCTGCCGACGTTCGGCCCGGAGCCGTGGCCTCATCCGGCACCGTCTGGCGAGTGGTCGCACTGGGGCGTGTGGTTCGCCGTGGCGTGCGTGGTGGACTGCGGCGGCGACACTGGGGCGACTTCGATGCGCGGCTGACGCGGGAGCGGTCGGGCGGGGTGGTGCGCGAGGTGTATCTGGAGCCGTTGTGGAGTCATCTGCTGGATCTACGGGAGCGTCTCGCGGCGGACGGGCTCGGTGCGGCCGGGCTGGCTGAAGGCGCTGCGCATGATCCGAGGGTCGTCGCCCGGGCCCGTGCCAAGGTGTGGAAGCAGGCGCTGGAGGATCGGGCCGACCTGGACCTGGTGGAGACTCTGGCCTGCGCGCTGCACAGCGAGTATGTCTCTGCCCGCCGGGACTTCCGCGCCCGTGAGATTCTGGGCCTTCGCGCCTACACCCGGGTCGCGGCCGGGGCGGTGGACCGGCTCACCGCCACCGCGACTGTGCTGGGCTCGGAGGACTGGCAGCCGCTGGAGGCCCTGGTCTCCTACGCCCTGCAGCAGGGTGACGCCGCGACCGCCCGTGCCGTTCTCCGGGCGGCGGACCGGCCGAGGTTCCATCGGGACTGGGTACGGCGCCGGACCATCGAATTCGACCGGGAACCCGGTAGGGAAGGACACGTATGACGCGCGCCGACGACACGAGCGAGGTGCGGGACCGGCTGCTGGGCTGGCTGCTGCCGGACGGCGGCCCGGCCGGCTCGCTTGCCCAGGAGGATGTGGAGCGGTTCTGCTGGTACGAGCTGCCCGTCAAGTGGATGGCCGAGCCCGCCGAATACCCGCACCTCCTCACCGCCTTGGCCGAACTCCTCCAGGACGCCGGCAGGCCCCGGACCGCGGCCGTCTGCACGTCGGAGGTCACCCGCGAGATCCTCGACGCGTGGCAGCACTCGCCCGATCAAGGGCGGGCCGCCTACCGGCGGGCGGTGGACGCTTCCCCAGTGACCCCGCCGGACACCGCCCTGCTCACCTGGGGGCCGGTGATGGGCATCGACGAGGCTGTCGCCCGCAGCAACGCCTCGCGGCTGCTGGAGCAGGCGCTGGACGACGGCGCCCTGGTGCCCGGCGCCCGGGGTTACGCCGCCGCCCGCATCAAACGTCTGGAGCGCTGGCTCACCACCCCGCATCCCGCGCACGACGGCCGTGCCCCGCTGGACGCCGTCCACAGCGAGCGCCGCCGCACCTGGGCCGAGGCCCCGCCTGCCGCTCGACGCCGACTGCGCGGTACCGTAACGGACCTGCTGAGCGTGGCGCCTGAGGCACCCGCCGATACGGCCGAACCCCTGCGCTGGCTGCTGGAGTCGGTCGGCGACGGAGTGATGCTGACCCAGGCCGGCTACCTGCCGCGCGCCCTGGTCATCGAGGCCGCCGAACGCTACGACTGGTATCTGCCCGGCATGGTGCCGCGCACCGAGTACGACGTCGTCCGCCTCGCCGAACTGCACGAACTCGCCCGTGCGGCGCGGCTGCTCGCCAAGCGGCACCGCAAGCTCGCCCTGACCGCCCGCGGCCGACAGCACCTCGCCGACCCGGCCCTGTTGCAGGCCACCGCGGCCCACGCCTGGTTCGGCGGCGGCGTCCGAGCCGAGCTCGCCGAAGCCGCCGCCGCAGCCCTGCTTGACGGGGAGCTCACGCTCGACGACCTCACCGCCGCCGTGCACACCCTGGCCGCCGAGGCGTTCACCCTCGCTGACGGCAGCGCCCCACGGCCCGACGAGACCCGCCACTTCCTGTGGCAGTGGCTGCGCCCCGGCGAGGCCCTGGGCTTCCTGGCGTACCGCGACCGTCGCCGCTCCGCCCTCTCCCTCACCCTCACCGGCCGAGCCGCCGCCCTCACCGCGCTCCGAGCACGTGCCCACGCCCCGCGGACCGCGCCCTGGGCGTGAACCTTCCGCTCAGGGGCGGGCGGGCAGGACGCAGCCGAGTTTCAGCAGCGCGGTGCGGAAGACCGGAAGATCGTCGGGAGCCACCACATGAGGTGCCTCGGGCCGATCCGGGAGCACAGCGCGCCCGCCCTGCGGTCCTTCTCGATCATCACGGCCTGTGCCTCGTCCACGCACTCCAGCAGGTGGCACGTGCCCAGATCCCGTACCTTTTCGGTGCGGGAGGCGGCGTCGGCCGGCAAAGCCGTGACGGTCTGCGGCAGTTCCTCTCCCGGGCTGCTCCCGGTCAGGAAGCGGCGCAGGTCCTCCAGGCCGCGGCTTGCGTGGAGGGCCTTCAACAGGGAGGCGGTGGACAGCGTCCAGACATGGTCGGCGGACCGGGTCGCGAACGCGTCGAGCAGCAGCGCCTCGGCCGGGGCCAGGCCGTCGAGCGCCACGACGTCGAAGTTCGGCAGGACCCTGACCGGGCTCTGCGCCCCGACAGCGGGTGCCGGACCCGGCCCGGTAAGCACCAGCGGCCAGGCGAAGACCCAGACCGCCTCGCCTCCGTAGAAGTCACCGCCGGTGAGGATCTCGCCCAGCGCTCGGATCGTGGCCGCGGAGAGGCGCTTCGTCTGTCGCTGCACCGCAGCCTGCCCGCGGCGGCCAGCTGCAGCACCGCTGCCGTTCCCCACCCGCACCCACCTGCGGCGGCGGTAGGGTCCGCCATGTGAGCGAGTACCAGTACTACGAGTTCCAGGCCCTCGACCGGCCGCTCAGCCGCGAGGAACAGGAACAGCTGCGGGCCATCTCCACCCGGGCCCGGATCACCGCGACCAGCTTCACCAACACCTACACCTGGGGTGACCTGAGCGGGAATCCGCGCCGCATGGTCGAGCGCTACTTCGACGCGCACCTGTACGTCACCAACTGGGGCACCCACCGTCTGATGCTCCGCCTGCCCAGGCAGACCCTGGCCCTGCCCACGGTGAAGCCGTACTGCCTCGACCACCACGTCGACGCCTGGACCACCCGCACCCACCTCCTGCTCGACCTCACCAGCGACGACGAAGACGGCGACTGGATCGAGGGCGCCGAGGATTCCCTGGCCGCCCTCATCGGCGTCCGCGACGAACTCGCCACCGGCGACCTGCGCCCCCTCTACCTCGCCTGGCTCTCCGCGCTCGCCGCCTGGGAACTCGAGGACGACGACGAAGAGGAGTACCAGACCTGCCCGGAGCCGCCCGTCCCGGCCGGGCTCGGCGAACTGACCGCCCCGCAGAGCGCGCTCGCAGACTTCCTGCGCGTGGACGACGACCTGCTGACGGTTGCGGCCCAGGCCAGTCCCGCCGCGCCCAAGAAACCGGCCAGGCCCACGAAGAAGGAACTCGCCCCGCTGATCGCCGCACTGCCCCAGAAGGAGAAGGACGCTCTGCTGCTGCGGCTTGCCCTCGGCCCGGAACCCGGGCTGCGTACCGAACTCCTGCACCGCCTGCACGGCGCCGACGCACCCACCATGGTCCCCGGGCGCCGCTCCGCCGCCCAACTCCTGGACGCCGCCCACACACGGCGCGCCGAACGCCAGAAGCGCGCCGAACACGAACGGACCACCGCCCGCGCCCAGCGCCTGACCGCCCTCGCGAGCGAGGCCGAATCAGCCTGGCAGAAGATCGAGGCGCACCTCGCCACCAAGAAGACCAGCGCCTACGACCAGGCCGTCACCCTCCTCGCGGAACTGCGCGACGCCTACTCCCACATCGGGCAGGACACGGACTTCCACCAGCGGCTGACCCGCCTTCGCGAGGACAATCAACGCCGCACCGGCCTCATCCACCGCCTCGACCGCCACGGCCTCCGATAGGCCCCCTCCTCCCCGGCACCGATCGGGCCGGACCGCACCCTCCCCACCTCGGGGAGACAGCGGTGAGCGCCGGAACGCGCACGGCCCCATGGAGCGCCGGTCTCCACGGTCACCGCATCGTGACTCCTCGCTGTCTCTTTCTGAGAGGGGATTGACAGCACCACATCCGGCCCGCGGTTCAATTCTGCGCAGGGACACTTCTCCGGTCGGGACGCTGGCCCTGGCCAGGTGTGTTCAGTGGGTGCGTCGGTGTGGACCGCCGGGTGCGGATACGGCCTTGGCTGATGGCGATGCCGACTACGACGATCATGGCGCCGACGGGCTCGCTCCAGGTGATGCTTTCACCGAGGACAGTGATGCCGAGCGCGACGCCCACGACCGGGGTGAGGTAGGTGACCGTCGAGGCGTTGGTGGCGCCCCAGTGGGCGACGACGTTGGTGTTCCACACGTAGGCCAGCCCCGATCCGGCCACACCCAGCGCAAGGACGCTCAACACCACGGGCCACGACAGGGCAACGGGGGAAGTCGCGGTGAACGGCGCGGCCAGCAACATGATCATGGCTCCGAGACTCACCTGCATGGTCGCCACCGCGAGAGTTGGCAGAGCGCGGGGGGAGATGGAACGGCGCAGGTATACGAACGCCAGTCCGTAGCACAGCGTCGCCAGCAGACAGGCGGCCTGGGCCGCCCCGCTCCCCCCAGCGAGTCCCCGCCACGGGGCGAGCACGACCACCACGCCCGCGAAGCCCACCAGCAGACCGGTCAATTTCGCGCGGTCCGGGCGCTCGCCGGGAAGCGCCACCAGCGCGACCACCATCGTCATCAGGGGCGTCGTGGCGTTGTAGATGCTGGCCAGCCCGGAGGACAGATGCAGTTCAGCCCACGCGAACAGGAGGAACGGCGCCACGCACAGAAGGACTGCCACGACCGTCAGGTGTCCCCAGACCGCCGCGTCCCGGGGGAGTCGCTGCCGGGTTACCGCCGTCATGAGCAGCAGCGCCGCAGCGCCCGTCACCATGCGGCCCAGTACCACCTGGGTAGGCGACAGCCCCTCCAGGCCGATCTTGATGAACAGGAAGCTCGCCCCCCAGGCCAAGGCCAGCAAGACGAACTGGCCGAGCACCAGAGGTGAACCCTCTGCCCTGACCTGAAGCATTCGCAACTCCGTACCTCCCGCGACTCACTACGTGGTCTGCCACCGGCCACAAGCTGGCCGATCACCTGAGCCTCACACGGTGCACCCCTGGTTGCTGGCGGAAAACCGACGTCGCGTTCGTCGGCGGGGGAGTAAGGACAGCCGAAGCGTCAATCGGGGATCGGGTCAGACCCTCGAGCGGTGCCTCCCCCATCCTCACAGTCGGGGATCTTGGAGTTTCCCGGTGCGGCAGCATGATCAACAGGCATGCTCGGGGCTGTTCCGCAGGCCAATGTAGTTGTGGGGTGTTCGTTGTCGCTCCGTCCCCCTTCCGGTGAGCAAGTCCCGTCTCTGACCGCGCAGATTGCGCGGGCGAGCAACCCGAACGGTACGACGGCGATATGGGTGCGGGACCGGTTGGACGGGCTGTGGCACGACGAGGACTTCGCCGGCTGGTACCCGCGTGACGGCCGTCCCGGTCTATCGCCCGCCCAGCTCGCCACCGTCTGCGTCCTGCAGTTCCTGCTGAACCTGTCGGACCGGCAGGCGGCGGAAGCGGTCCGCTGCCGCATCGACTTCACATACGCCCTGGCCATGGAGCTAGACGATCCCGGCTTCCACCACAGTGTGCGGCCGACTTCCGCGAGCGCCTCACCCAGGACGACCGCGCCGACCGTCTTCTCGACCTCGCGCTCGCGCGCCTGAAGGAGGCCGGACTCGTACGTGAGCGCACCACGCAGCGCACCGATTCCACCCACGTCCTGGCCGCGGTGCGCGACCTGACCCGGCTGGAACTGATCACCGAGGCCGTCCGTGCCGCGCTGGAAGAAGCGGCCCGCACGGCCGGGCATCTGCTGGTCGGCCTGGTCGGCCTGGTCGACGAGGAGCGGGGGCGCCGCTACGGCCGTCCGGTCCGTCTGGGCAAGAACCCCACCCGGCCCAAGACCAGGATCCTCGCCGCCGGCGATGACGCCTGCCGGCTGCCGGAACTCATCCACCGGCACGGACCGGGCTACCGGCCCGGCCCGCAGGCCGAGGCCCTGCGGCAGATCGTCGTGCAGAACTACTACCGCGACGCGGCGGGCCGCCTGCGCCGGCGCACCCCCGACGACGGTGGGCTGCCGCCCTCCTCCTCGGCGGTCGTCTCCCCCTACGACACCACGGCGCGCTACGTCCGGCACGGGCACATCATCCGCTGGAAGGGATTCGCCGCGCATGTCACCGAGACGTGCGCCTCCGACACCATCAACGTGATCACGGACGTGGCCACCACCTCAGCCGCCACCAACGACGCCCAGGCCCTGCCCGGCATCCACACCCGCCTGGCGCGTCGCGGGCTGCTGCCCGCCGAGCACCTGGTCGACGGCGGCTACACTTCCCTGGTCCATCTGGAACGAGCCGAGCGCGAACACCAGGTCACCGTCAGCGGGCCGCTGCCGGGCAACCCCACCCACTGGCACCGCCAGAACGAAGGCTTCGACCGCGACGACTTCCTCATCGACTTCGACCGCCGACAGGTCACCTGCCCCCGAGGCCAGGTCAGCCAGGGCTGGCACGGCCCCTACCTGACCTCCTCGCCCACCGCCGCCCCGCTGATCGTGGCCCGGTTCACCAAGGGCCAGTGCCGGCCGTGTCCGGACCGTCCCCGGTGCACCAGTTCCCGCGAGAGCGCCCGCAACGTGGGCTTTCCTCCGCGAGAACTCCGCGACCTGCAAGTCCGCGTCCGCACCGAGCAGCGGACACCCGGCTGGAAGGCCTGCTACGCGGTCCGCTCCGGGGTGGAGGGCACCATCAACGAGTTCGCCCACGGGCACGGCATGCGCCGCTGCCGTTACCGCGGGCAGCCGAAGGCCCACCTGCAGCACGTGCTCACGGCCATCGCCGTGAACGTCGAACGGCTCAGCGGCCGGTCAGTGACCGAGGAGACCTCTTCCCTGAGATCGCCGACCGCGTTCCAGACCTTCCTGGACCAGCACGGGATCCCCCGGCCGAAGTCCTGGCGAACCCTTGGCAGTTGACCTCAACCAGCTGAGTAGGCCCGGAGCGCGGTGCCGGGATTGCTCCCGGTCCGTCTCTCCGGACCTCTCGCCGAACCCGCCGTGCGCCTCTCAACGCAACGGGCTCTCCACGGTCCCTGCCGTCAGGCGTGGTTGATGCTGGTCCAGGGGTTGGGGATCCTCGACGCCCGGTAGCGGTAGCGGGTGACCGTCACCGCTTCGATGTCGAACAATTCGATCCCGTCCGCGTGTGGGCGGCGCCAGCCCCCGCGGGGGTCGGCGAGCCACCGGCGGACGTCCTTCCACCGCCAGCGATGCAGGGCTCTCAGCCACCGGACCACCCGCCACCAGACGAAGTACTCCAGTTTGCTGAAGGTGTCTTTGGCCACTGCGTGCTTGAAGTAGTTGGCCCAGCCGCGCATGATCTGGTTGAGACGGATCAGCACGCCCCTGGGTGGGAGTTGCGACGTCCTGTGTGTCAGGGAACGGATCTTCGCCTTCAGCGACCGGAGGGGCCGGTCGGCGATGAAGGTGTAGACGTACCACTTGTTCGTGCCTCGCTTGCGGCGCCACTGGATGCGGAACCCCAGGAAGTCGAACCCGTCGGCCATGTTCACGATCCGGGTCTTGGCCGGTGACAACCGAAGTCCCAGAGGTTCCAGCACATGAGCGACGTCTTCGTGCAGCACTTCGACGTCATCGCGAGTGCCGTTCACGAGAACGACGAAGTCGTCCGCGTAACGGACCAGCCGCCACCTGGGCAGCCCTCGGTAACGACGCATCGTCCGCCGGGAGTTGGTACTCATCTCTCCGCCGTCCTTCCACGGCCCGGGCAGGTGCTCGTCGAGCGCCGACAGGACAATATTGAAGATCAGCGGTGAGAGGATCCCGCCCTGCGGAGTGCCGGTGTGGGTGTCCTGATACCGGCCGTCCTCGGTGAGGACACCGGCCTTCAAGAACGCCTTGACCAGCTCCAGCACGCGCTTGTCCTTGACCCGGGCCCGCACCGCGTCCATGGCGGCGAGGTGCGAGACGTTGTCGAAGGCCGCCTCGATATCCGCGTCCAGCACCCATCGATAGCCTCGGGTGCCGAAGTAGTGGATCTCGGCGATCGCGTCCTGGGCCCGCCGGGCGGGCCGGAACCCGTAGGAGACCGGCTCGAAGTCGGCCTCGAAGACGGGCTCCAGCACCAGCTTCAGTGCCGCCTGGACCAGGCGGTCCTCCACCCGGGGAATCCCGAGCTTGCGGACCTTCCCCGAGCCACCGGGCTTGGGGATCATGCGTTCACGCACCGGCATCGGGCGCCAGGACCGTGCCTTGAGCCGCTCACGCACGTCGGCCAGGAACACCGGGACGCCGATCTCGGACTCGATCCAGACAACCGTGCGCCCGTCCGCGCCGGGAGTCCGCGCCCCCTGATTGCCCGCGACCCGGTCCCACGCGACACGCAGCGTGGCCGGGTCGTGCACGAAGTTGAACAGGTCGTCGAACCTGCGGCCCGGATCGGCCGCCGCCCAACGGTGAAGCTTGGCCTGCATCTCCGATACCCGCCGGCGGGGCCCCGGTTCGGGGTCCGCCGACGGAGCACCGCCGTTCGGCAGTGCGTCTTCCGGCA
>NZ_JAESIF010000011.1:0-153909 GCF_016757295.1 Streptomyces sp. M2CJ-2
AAGGTGTGGAGTTGACCGGTACTAATAGGCCGAGGGCTTGTCCTCAGTTGCTCGCGTCCACTGTGTTGGTTCTGAAACCACGAACGACCCCATGCCCGCGGGTGTGGTGCGGTTGTTGTCAGTTTCATAGTGTTTCGGTGGTCATAGCGTGGGGGAAACGCCCGGTTACATTCCGAACCCGGAAGCTAAGCCCCAGAGCGCCGATGGTACTGCAGGGGGGACCCTGTGGGAGAGTAGGACGCCGCCGAACAAATCGTGGGAAAGCCCCGCACCGATATGGTGCGGGGCTTTCTGCGTTTCAAAGGCGGGCCTTCACCCGCCTTTTCTGGCCGCTTTTCCTGGTCGTTGGGTTCTTTGTCAGAGGCGGCCCGCTGCTTTCAGCGCCAGATAGGCGTCGGCCAGTGCCGGCGCCAGGCTGTCCGGGGTCGCGTCGACGACGGTGACGCCGTGGCGGCGGAGCTGCTCCGCTGTCCGGTCGCGTTCGGTCTGGGCCTGGGCGGCCGCCGCTGCCTCGTACACCGCATCGGCGTTTCCGCGGGCCTTCGACATCTGGGCCAGGTGTGGGTCCGCGACCGATGCGAGCAGGACTGTGTGCCGCTGGGTGAGTTGAGCCAGTACGGGAAGCAGGCCCTCCTCGATGGGGGCCGCGTCGAGCGTGGTGAACAGGACGATCAGAGAACGGCGGGGAGCTGTCCGCAGGGCCGTGGCGGTGAGGCTTCGGACGTCGGTTTCGACGAGCTCCGGTTCGAGCGTGGCCATGGCGTTGACCAGGGACGGGAGGACATCGCCTGCAGACCGGCCCTGTACGAGGGCGCGGAGGCGGCGATCATGGGCGAGGAGGTCCACGCGGTCGCCGGCCCTGGAGGCGAGCGCCGCGAGGAGCAGGGCCGCGTCCATGGAGGCGTCGAGGCGGGGGATGTCGCCGACACGGCCCGCGGAAGTGCGGCCGGTGTCGAGGACGAGCAGGATGTGGCGGTCTCGCTCGGGGCGCCAGGTGCGTACCGCCACGGCGGACTGGCGGGCTGTGGCACGCCAGTCGATGGAGCGGGTGTCGTCGCCGGGAACGTACTCGCGCAGGCTGTCGAACTCCGTGCCCTCACCGCGGGTCAGGACGCTGGTGCGGCCGTCCAGTTCGCGCAGGCGGGCCAGTTTGGACGGCAGGTGCTTGCGACTGGTGAACGGCGGCAGCACCCGTACCGTCCAGGGAACCTGGTGCGTGCCCTGGCGGGCGAAGAGACCGAGCGGGCCGTAGGAGCGGATGGTGACACGGTCGGCCCGGCGGTCGCCTCGGCGGGTGGGACGCAGCCTGGTGGTGATGCGCCGGCGTTCACCGGCGGGGACCGACAGGAGGTGGCGGGAGGCCGCCACCTCGCTGCCGGGCTGCCAACTGCTGGGAGGCCAGGCGTCACGGATGCGGGCACGGAGCGGACGGCGGGACGTGTTGGTGAGTGTCAGGGTGACGTCCGCGCTGTCGCCCAGCCGCACCGAGGTGTCGCCGGAGCGGCTCAGGCCGAGCCTGCGTACGGGGGCGGCCAGGGCGAAGTCGCAGGCACAGGCCACCGCCAGGGGAGCGTTGACGGCGAGGATGCCCGTCCAGCCGGGTTCCCAGATGCCGACGGGGAGGGAGCCGAGTGCCGCGAGGAGGGCGGCGCGTCCGGTGAGGGCCATCAGCGGGGGACGGGGACGTGGGCGAGGATGGCGTTGATGACCGAGTCGGTCGTGACGCCTTCCATCTCGGCCTCCGGCCGGAGCTGTACGCGGTGGCGGAGGGTGGGGAGGGCGAGAGCCTTGACGTCGTCGGGGATGACGTAGTCGCGTCCCGTCAGCCAGGCCCAGGCGCGGGCGGTGGACAGGAGGGCGGTGGCTCCTCGGGGGGAGACGCCCAGGGCGAGGGACGGCGATTCGCGCGTGGCGCGGACGATGTCGACGACGTAGGCGGTGATCTCGGGGGAGACCGTCGTCCTGGCGACCGCGGCGCGGGCCGCTTCCAGGTCGGCGGCGCTCGCGACGGGGCGTACCCCGGCGGCGCGCAGGTCGCGGGGGTCGAAGCCCTCGGTGTGGCGGGTGAGGACGTCGATCTCGTCCTGGCGGGACGGGAGGGGGATGGTGAGCTTGAGGAGGAAGCGGTCGAGCTGTGCCTCGGGGAGGGGATAGGTGCCCTCGTACTCCACGGGGTTCTGGGTGGCGGCGACCAGGAAGGGCTCCGGGAGGAGACGGGGGGTGCCGTCGACGGTGACCTGGCGTTCCTCCATGGCCTCCAGGAGCGACGCCTGGGTCTTCGGGGGCGTGCGGTTGATCTCGTCGGCGAGGAAGAGGTTGGTGAAGACGGGGCCGGGCTGGAAGGAGAACTCCGCGGTGCGGGCGTCGTAGACCAGGGAGCCGGTGACGTCGCTCGGCATCAGGTCGGGGGTGAACTGGACGCGTTTGGTGTCGAGTTCCAGAGCAGCGGCGAGGGTGCGGACGAGAAGTGTCTTGGCGACGCCGGGAACGCCTTCGAGGAGCACGTGGCCGCGGCACAGCAGGGCGACGGCGAGGCCGGTGACAGCGGGGTCCTGGCCGACCACGGCTTTGGCGATCTCGGCGCGCAGGGCTTCCAGGGAGGCCCTGGCGGCGGCCGGATCCCCGGTGTGCGCGGCGTTGTCAGTGGTCGGGTCCATCATGGACGGCGTACCTCTCTTTCGAGGGCGTCGAGTCGGTCGGCGAGGGAGGTCAGGGCTGCGTCGTCGCCGGGCGGCGGGCCGAACAGGAGATCGTGCGGGGACGGCTGTCCATCGCCGTGCAGGCGGGCGGACAGGGCGGGCAGCAGGGCCTCGGGCGCGTGTGCCTGGGAGGCGGGGACGCCTACGAGGGGGGCGAGGCGGGTGCGCGTGGTGGAGCGAAGAGCGGCGGCCGCGCGGTCCCGGGCGTTCGCCTTGCGATAGAGGCGGGCGCGGCCTTCGACGGTTTCGGAGGCGCGGATCGCGACGGGAAGTCTTTCGGGCACGAGGGGGCCGAGCCGGCGTGCCCGCCACAGGGCGGCCAGGGCTGCGGCGATGAAGAGCTGCAGGGTGCCCCAGAGCCAGCCGGAGGGGAGCAGGTCGAAGAAGCCGCGTTCGCCGTCCTCGGAGGCGGCGGGAGCGTCGGCGAGTGAGGGGAGGTACCAGACCAGATGGGGGCGGGAGCCGAGGAGTTGGAGGGCGAGCGAGGCGTTGCCGTGCTCGTCGAGGTGTTCGTTGAGGAGGATGTCGGGAGCACCGATGAGGACGGTGTCGCCGTCGCCGGTGGCCGCGGGGATACGCAGCAGGGTGGCCAGGCGCTCGCTGGGGTAGCACTCGTCGGCGTCGAGATGGGTGGTGGTGTAGCGGATGCCGCCCGTGTCCGCGGTGCCCGCGCTGCGGGCGGCGGGCAGGGAGCAGCGGGGGGAGAGGGTGGAGCCGAAGCTGGTGACCGGGTCGGCGATGACACCCGGGGCGAGCCGGTCGACGGACGCGCTGCCGGAGGAGACCAGGACGGTGCGGCCGCCGGAGTCGGCGACCGCGGCGTGCAGTCTCGACTGCTGGCGGTGGGTCAGGCGGTCGGGGACGGCGACCAGGAGGGTCGTGTCGGGGTTCGCGGCGGCGGACGCCTCGTGCAAGGTGGTGACCACGCGCGTGTCCACACCGCGGTCGGCGAGGAGTTCGGCGACGGCGCGGCTGCCGTAGGGGTCGGCGGAGCGCGGGTCGAGTGCGCCGTGTCGGGCGTCGGAGCGGACCACGGCGATGACGACGGCCGCCGCGATCAGCAGGACGAGCGCGAGGGCGACACCTCGCGCGCGGGTCCACACCTGGCGGGCGGTGGGCGAGGCCGAGGTGGAGGGGAGCGTGACCTCGGTCGTCATCCGGCGGCTCCCTGGCGGGCGCTGCCGCCCGTGTCGTCGCTGCGGTCGCTGGTGTTCGTGCCGTTGCCGTGGCCGGCAGCGGTGCCCGCGAGCTGGGGTTTGCTGCGTTCCAGGTCACGGTCGAGTTCGGTGAGGTGCCGGTACGACTGTTCCGTCGCGGTCCGGCCGCCGTATGTGACGTCGTCGAAGCTCCGCGCGGCGGTGTGCAGCCGGTCGGTGTGGACGGGCAGGACGCGGCCCGCCTCGGCTGCCGCCTCGTCGGCGGTGCGGCCCGGGCGGATGTCGAGCAGGGCGCGTTCCTCCAGGGCGCGGACGACGGCGCGCATGCGTTCCTGCACGGCCTGGTTCCAGTGGCCCTGGGCGGCGTGTGCCTCGGCGGCCGCGCGGTGTTCGGCGGCGCTGCGGGGCCGGTCGTCGAACAGCGCGGGCGCGGAGGCCGGCCGGCGTCGCGGGGTGCCCAGCCGCCACCACAGGGCGCCCAGGACGGCGACCACGGCGGCGATGACGACGATCAGTCCGAGCGCGCCGCCGGGCGTCGCGGTGGCGGCGGCGTCGAACAGCTTGCCGACCCACTCCCAGAAGGCGTCCAGGGCCCGCTGGAACCAGCTGGGCTCGTTCTCGTGGTACATCTGCTTGGACAGCTCGCGCCGGGCAGCCTCCCGCGCGGGGTCGCGCGGGATGGTGACGGGCGGCTCGCCGTCGCCGCTCAGCAGCGTGTGCACGGCGCCGCCGACGGCTTCGGGCAGCGCCCGTGCCGAAGTGAGAACTCCCCCCACGGTGTGCACCCGCTCAGCTCCCCGGGGTGGTGCCGGGACCGTAGCCCTGGACGCCGGCGGCGCGGCCCAGTTCGAGGTCGAGGGCTTCGCGGCGGATGCGCTGGTCGACGTAGAGGAGCACGGCGACGCCGGCCGTGATCGGGAACGTGATCGTGGAGCCGATGACCGCGCCGATCCCGCTGATGATGAGGAAGGCCCAGCCGATGTCACCGCCTGCGCTGTCGAGGAAAGCGGAGACGCCGTCACTGCTGAACACCGTGGCGAGAAGGGCGAAGGGGATGATGATGATCGACGCGACGACGTTCGCGATGATCAATGCGAGCAGTTGGATGCCGAAGATCCGCCACCAGGAGCCGCGCACCAGCTTCGCGGACCGGCTCAGCGCCTTCATGACGCCCTGCTTCTCCAGCATCAGCGCGGGCGGGGACAGCGAGAAGCGGACCCACAGCCACACGGTGACGAGGATGCCGCCGATGCTGCCCAGCACGGTGAGCGCCACGCCGGGCGGCCCGCCCACGAGGATGCCGGGCAGCGCGCCCACGGCGATGGCGACGAAAGTGATGAGCAGCAGCAGGAAAATCAGGCCGCACAGTTTCAGGACCTGGGGGCGGGCGTCGCGCCAGGCCTCGGCGGCGGTGACCGAGGTGCCGAGCACGGCACGGCTGGTGACCGTCGCGAGCAGGGCGGTGGCGGCGAGGGTGCCGATCAGGGTGATCACGGAGACCACCCCGCTGTTGAGCATGGAGACGCCCAGGGCGCCGGTCAGCTCGTCGAGGGTGGCGCTCGGGTCGCCGAGTACCGCGGCGCTGGAGCTGTTCAGGAAGAGTCCCTGGACGAGGACGACGACGATCTGGATGAGGACGGCGATGGTCAGCGAGATGCCGAGGACCGTGCGCCAGTGGGTGCGCATGGTGGAGACCGCGCCGTCGAGGATCTCGCCCACACCGAGCGGGCGGAGCGGGATCACACCGGGCTTTGCGGCGGGCGGGGGGCCGCCCCAGCCGCCGCCCCAGGCCCCGTAACCGCCGGGGCCTCCGTAACCACCTGGGCCGCCGTATCCTCCGGGCCCCGCGGGGCCGCCGGGGGGCGGGGTGCCCCATCCCGGGCCGGGCGGTGCGGGCGGGGGAACCCGGCCGGGGCCCGTGGCGCCGGGCGGGCCGGTGGGCGCGGACCACTGGCTGGGCGGCTGCTCCTTCGACCACTTGACGCCGGGCCCCTGGGGCGCGTTCTGCCCCGGCTGCTCGGGGTTCGGGCGGTCTGCGGGCCCGGCAGGTCGGGACTCGCCCGGCTCCTGCCCGTCGGACGGGGCGGATCCGGGCGAGGCCCAGCCCGGAGTGTCGTTCATCGTCGCTCCTTCACGGTGCCCGTCCGCGGTCGCGGCGGCAGGTTCGCAGCCATCGTGCCATGGGGGGTTCGTCAACGGACCTGCCGGACCTGCCGGATCTGCCGAGGGACGGGCTGCACCTTCAATTGTCCGTGCCGCAGGGGGCAGACTGACCGCATGGCTGATCAGTACGCACACGGCGGCGACAACAAGCGGCCGACCGAGATCCCTGCGCTCCGCTGGGAGGAGCCACCCGAAGGGCCCGTTCTGATCCTTCTCGACCAGAGGAGACTGCCGGCCGAGGAGGTCGAGCTGGTCTGCACGGACGCGTCCGCGCTGGTGGAGGCGATCCGCTCGCTGGCCGTGCGTGGTGCGCCGCTGCTGGGCATCGCCGGTGCGTACGGCGTCGCACTCGCCGCCGCGCGGGGCTTCGACGTGGACGACGCCGCGGCCGCGCTGGAGAGCGCCCGGCCCACCGCGGTGAACCTCGCGGTGGGGGTGCGCCGGGCCCTCTCCGCCCACCAGGGCGTCATCGCCCGGGGCGGCGACGAACGGAAGGCGGCGGTGGCCGCGCTGACCGCGGCACGGCGGCTGCACCGCGAGGACGCCGAAGCCAGCGCGCGGATGGCCGAGCACGGACTGGCGCTGCTGGACGAGCTGCTGCCCGGTGGCGGACACCGGATCCTCACCCACTGCAACACCGGCTCACTGGTGTCGGGCGGCGAGGGAACGGCGTTCGCGGTGGCGCTGGCGGCGCACCGGGCGGGCCGGCTCAGGCGGCTGTGGGTGGACGAAACGCGTCCGTTGCTGCAAGGTGCTCGCCTGACGGCATACGAGGCGGCCCGCAGCGCAATGGCGTACACCCTGCTCACCGACAGCGCGGCGGGATCGCTGTTCGCGGCCGGTGAGGTGGACGCGGTACTCATAGGGGCGGACCGCATCGCGGCCGACGGTTCGGTGGCGAACAAGGTGGGGAGCTATCCGCTCGCGGTGCTGGCGCGGTACCACCACGTGCCGTTCATCGTCGTGGCCCCGGTGACGACGGTGGATCCGCAGACGCCGGACGGGGCGTCCATCGAGGTCGAGCAGCGCCCCGGACATGAAGTGACCGAGGTCACCGCACCGCGGGTGCCGGTGGCCGGAACCGAAGCGGGAGGCGGGATTCTTGTGGCACCCCTGGGGACCCAGGCGTACAACCCGGCGTTCGACGTGACACCACCGGAACTGGTGACGGCGATCGTCACGGAGGAAGGTGCCGTCTCACCCGTGACGACCGAGGCCCTGGCCGAGCTGTGCGCCAGGTCACGCCCGGTCACGATGAGCTAATGGGATGATGTCGTTTATGAAGGGACGAGTCCTTGTCGTCGACGACGACACCGCACTGGCCGAGATGCTCGGCATTGTGCTGCGTGGTGAAGGTTTTGAACCGTCTTTCGTAGCCGACGGCGACAAGGCGCTGGCCGCTTTCCGTGAGGCCAAGCCCGACCTGGTGCTGCTCGATCTGATGCTGCCCGGCCGGGACGGTATCGAGGTGTGCCGCCTGATCAGGGCGGAGTCCGGTGTGCCGATCGTGATGCTCACGGCGAAGAGCGACACCGTCGATGTCGTGGTGGGCCTGGAGTCCGGTGCCGACGACTACATCGTCAAGCCGTTCAAGCCGAAGGAACTGGTCGCCCGGATCCGGGCGCGGCTGCGCAGGTCGGAGGAGCCGGCGCCGGAACAGCTCGCCATCGGCGACCTGGTGATCGACGTGGCCGGGCACTCCGTGAAGCGGGAGGGGCAGTCGATCGCGCTGACCCCGCTGGAGTTCGACCTGCTGGTCGCGCTGGCCCGCAAGCCGTGGCAGGTGTTCACGCGGGAGGTGCTGCTGGAACAGGTCTGGGGGTACCGTCACGCGGCCGACACCCGGCTGGTGAACGTCCATGTCCAGCGGCTGCGCTCCAAGGTCGAGAAGGACCCGGAGAAGCCGGAGATCGTGGTGACCGTCCGTGGCGTCGGATACAAGGCAGGACCGAGCTGACATGTCCGGGGACAGTGCCGCTCCGGCGCCCGGCCGGTCCGGGGACCGATCGGAGCGGCCTGTCGGCCGGTCGTCCGGCAGCCGGGCGTCAGGGCGCTCCCGCTGGGGGCGCCTGCTCAAGGACGGGCTGCTGCAGGGCGGGGTCCAGGGCAGCCCGGTGATCCGCCTGTTCGTCCGCTGGGTGCGTCGGCCGTTGTTGCCCGTCATGCGGCTGTGGCGGCGGAACATCCAGCTGAAGGTCGTCGCCACCACGCTGCTGATGTCGCTGGGCGTGGTCCTGCTGCTGGGCTTCGTCGTCATCGGCCAGGTGCGCAACGGTCTGCTGGACGCCAAGGTGAAGGCGTCGCAGATCCAGGCCACTGGCGGGTTCGCGGTGGCCAAGCAGCAGGCAGACGAGGCCACGAGCGGCACCGGCGAGAACGCGGTCGCGGTGGGCGACCGGTCCTCGCAGAGCGTCATCCAGTGGATGAGTGACCTCGTGGAGTCGCTCTCCAGCGGCGGCCAGGGCGCCTTCGACGTGGTCACCCTGCCCATGGGCGACGAGAGCGGCGGCGGGCGCGGCCCGCGTGCCTCGGGGCACGTCGACCCGTCGCAGAGCGTGCCCGGGGACCTGCGGGACAAGATCGACACCAACCCCTCGGCGGCGCAGCGGTACACGCGGATCGTCTACAGCAACGGCGCGGACTCGCAGCCCGGCCTGGTCATCGGCAAGCAGGTCAACGACCCCAACGGTGATCCGTACCAGCTGTACTACCTCTTCCCGCTCACGCAGGAGGAGAAGTCGCTGAGCCTGGTCAAGGGCACTCTGGCGACCGCGGGGCTGTTCGTCGTCGTCCTCCTCGGGGCGATCGCCTGGCTCGTGGTGCGGCAGGTCGTGACGCCGGTGCGGATGGCCGCCGGGATCGCGGAGCGGCTGTCCGCCGGGCGTCTCCAGGAACGGATGAAGGTCACCGGTGAGGACGACATCGCGCGGCTCGGCGAGGCCTTCAACAAGATGGCGCAGAACCTCCAGCTGAAGATCAACCAGCTCGAGGAACTGTCGCGGATGCAGCGCCGTTTCGTGTCGGACGTGTCCCACGAACTGCGGACGCCGCTGACGACCGTACGGATGGCCGCGGACGTCATCCATGAGGCGCGTGAGGACTTCGACCCGGTCACCGCGCGGTCGGCCGAACTGCTCGCGGACCAGATCGACCGGTTCGAGTCGCTGCTTTCGGACCTGCTGGAGATCAGCCGCTTCGACGCGGGCGCGGCGGCGCTCGAGGCGGAGCCGATAGACCTGCGCGAAGTCGTACGGCGCGTGGTCAGCGGGGCCGAGCCGCTCGCCGAGCGCAAGGGCACGCCGATCAAGATCGTCGGCGACCAGCAGCCCGTCGTCGCCGAGGCCGACGCGCGGCGCGTGGAGCGCGTCCTGCGCAACCTCGTCGTCAACGCCGTGGAGCACGGAGACGGCAAGGACGTCGTCGTCAAGCTCGCCGCGGCGGGCGGGGCGGTCGCGGTCGCGGTGCGGGACTACGGTGTCGGGCTCAAGCCCGGTGAGGCGACCCGGGTCTTCAGCCGCTTCTGGCGGGCGGACCCGGCCCGCGCGCGGACCACCGGCGGTACGGGACTGGGGCTGTCCATCGCCCTGGAGGACGCACGGCTGCACGGCGGCTGGCTCCAGGCATGGGGCGAGCCGGGCGGCGGCTCGCAGTTCCGGCTGACGCTGCCCAGGACGGCCGACGAGCCGTTGCGGGGCTCCCCGATCCCCCTGGAGCCCAGGGACTCACGGCGCAACGGCGGACTCCGCGGCGCCGGAGAGCCGCAGGGCGGCGGGAACGGCGGGAACGGCGGGAAACAGTCCACCGTGCCCGCGCGGTCCGTGGACACCGACGGATCGGCCCGCGCGGCCCGCGATCCGCTCGCGACGCTCTCGGCCACCGTGGCCCCCACGGCCGATCCGACGGCACTGCCCGGCAACGGCGCGCGCGTGGTGTCGCGGCCGTCGGGGGGCGGGGCGCGGCAGGGAGAGCCGGCGGGGGCCGGGGAGCCGGCCGACGCCGAGGCGGGCGCCGGTTTCGGCGAGCCCGGCGGGGAGAACGGGACGACGGCCCCGGGGAACGGGACGACGGCCCCGGACCGGCGGGAGAACGAACCCGAGGACCGGCCCGGGGGCCGGCAGACGGACAGGCAAGGGGAGGCTTCGCGTGGGCGGTGAGCGCGCAGGGCGCTGCAGGACGGCACCGGCACGAATGGTGGCGTGCGCCACCAGCGGTGTCGTACTGCTGGCCGGGTGCGCCTCGATGCCCGACAGCGGGGATGTGCGGGGTGTGGAGTCCACGCCCCGCCAGGACGCGCAGGTGCGGGTGTTCGCGATGCCGCCGAGTGAGGATGCGGCGCCGCACCAGATCGTGCAGGGCTTCCTGGAGGCGCTGACCAGTGACGATCCGGACTACAGCACCGCGCGCCGGTATCTGACCGCCGAGGCGGCGAAGGCCTGGCAGCCGGAGCTGTCCACCACGGTGCTGGCGGACGGGCCGGGTGCCCAGGCCGGCCCGTCGGGCCGCGAGGACGACGGGGAGCTCTCCTTCAAGCTGACCGGCGACAAGGTCGCCACCGTGGACGCGCAGCAGGCGTACACGGCCGACTCCGGGCCGTACGACCAGCTCGTGCACCTCACACAGGACGTGAAGACCCGACAGTGGCGCATCGACGGGGTGCCGCAGGGCGTCGTCATGGGCAAGTCGGACTTCCAGCGCAACTACATGTCCGTCAGCAAGTACTACTTCGCCTCGAACACCGCGGGAGCCGGTGGGTCCGAGGCGGACGGGCCGCCGGTGGCGGTCGCCGACCCGGTCTACGTGCGCAGTCACGTGGAGCCCACCACCCAGATGGTCCGCTCCCTCCTGGGCGGGCCCACGAACTGGCTGGACCCGGTCGTCAGGTCGAGCTTCCCCACGGGTACGGCGCTGCGTGAGGACGCCGGTCCGCTGACGGCGGACGACCAGGGCAGGCTGACCGTGCCGCTCAACGACAAGGCGTCCGACGTCGGTGCCAAGAGGTGCGGGGAGATGGCGGCCCAGCTGCTGTTCACGCTGCGCAACCTCAGCCCCGCCGTGGACGAGGTCGAGCTGCGGGCCGCCGGGAAGAAGCTGTGCTCGCTGGCCCAGGGGGCCACCGAGAGAGTGGCCGACCGGGGGTCGCTGGACCACCCCGACTACCTGTACTTCATCGACGAGGAGCACCGGCTGGTACGGATCGTCGCGGGCGACGACGCCACCCAGCCGGATCCGGTGCCGGGGCCGCTCGGCGAGGGCGCGGCGCCGCTGCGGTCGGTGGCGGTCTCGCGGGACGAGCGCACCGCGGCCGGGGTCGCGCTCGACGGGAAGTCGCTGTACGTCGGATCGCTGGTGCCGGGCGGTTCGCTCGGGGAGCCCGTGTTGACCAGCGCGGGCAAGTCCGAGGGCGACCGGCTGACCGCGCCCAGCTGGGACGCGCACGGCGGCCTGTGGGTGGCCGACCAGGACCCGGGGAACCCCCGGCTGCTCCTGCTGGAGGAGGGCGGGGGCGAGCCGCTGGAAGTACGCACACCGGGCCTGGACGGGCGGATCCAGGCGGTCCGGGTCGCCGCCGACGGGGTCAGGGTCGCGCTCGTCGTGGCCAAGGGCGACCGGCGGTCCCTGATGATCGGGCGGATCGAGCGGGACGGCCCGGACGGGCAGGAACGGACCACGGGCGAGCGGCCGACCGTCACCGTGCTGGAACTGCGGCCCGCGACGCCGGAGTTGGAGAAGGTCACCGCCATGTCCTGGACCGGGGACAGCCGGCTCGTGGTGGTCGGGCGGGAGGAAGGGGGTGTGGAGCAGATGCGGTACGTCGAGGTCGACGGCTCCATACCCGAGGTGCCCCAGCCCGCCGCCCTGACCGGCGTCAAGGCGGTGACCGCCTCCCCCGACGAACGGGTACCGCTGGTGGCGTACTCGGTGGACGGGATCGTGCGGCTGTCATCGGGTGCGCAGTGGCAGCAGGTGACGGAGGGGACCGCGCCGGTCTATCCGGGGTGACCGGTCCGTCCGGGGTGACCGGGCTGCGGGCCGTGCGAAGTTTTCCACAGGGGTGGCCGGAGGCCGCGGGCGTTGGCACAGTGGGGCCATGCGGGGCTGGTGGCAGGACCTGAGCGACCTGGTGCTCCCTGCCGAGTGCGGCGGGTGCGGCAGACCTCGTGCGGTGCTCTGCGAGCGGTGCCGTACGGCACTGAGCGGCGCCGCGCCGCGCGGGGTGTGCCCGGTGCCGCGGCCGGCCGGGCTGCCGGTCGTGCACGCCGCCGCCCCCTACGCGGACGAGGTGCGTGCCGCGCTGCTGGCCCACAAGGAGCGGGGCGCCCTGGCCCTCTCCCGGCCGCTGGGCGAGGCCCTGGCGAAAGCGGTGCGCGCGGGGCTGCGGGAGACGGGTCTGCTGGAGGCGGCGCGGTCGGGCCCCGGTGGGGTCCCGGGGGCGGTCCTGCTGGTGCCCGTGCCGTCCGCGCGGCGGGCCGTGCGGGCCCGTGGACACGACCCGGCGCTACGGATCGCGCGGGCGGCGGCGGGTGCGCTGCGGCGCCAGGGGCTACCCGTTTCGGTGCTGCCCGCGTTGCGGCATCGGCGGGACGTGGCCGACCAGTCGGGGCTCGACGCCCGGCGGCGGCTGGCCAATCTCGCCGGTGCGCTGGCGGTGGCGCCGGGCTGTGACCGGCTGCTGCGCGAGGGTTCCGTCGTGCTCGTCGACGACCTGATGACGACCGGGGCGTCGCTGGCGGAGGCCGCGCGCGCGGTGCGTCTCGCCTCGCACACCGAGCCGCGTGCGGGGGCGCTTGTGGGGGCGCGGGGGGCGCGAGGGGCGCGCATGGAGGTGGATGTCGGGCCTGATTCGAGTATTTCGGCGTCCGCGTTCGTGTACAGGGGTGAGACATGGGAAAGGAGAGGGGCACGAGGGGAAAGACAAGAACGACGGGTACGACGGGCACGACGGGAACAACGAAACGGATCGGCTCACGAGAGGGTGGATCAAGGGTCAGGCCGTTCGCCCCTGGCGGCGGGTACGGGTGGGGCCGATCGGCCCATTGACGTGAAGTGCGCGGCGGTTGTTGCGGCTTCACCAGATTCTTTCGAAATAAACCGGAACTGACTGGGAACTTGCATCGTTGCAGGTAGTGAGAGGGTAAATTCACCTGAACGGAGGTACGCGACAGTAGAGGGTGACGACATCCGTCCGGGCGAGATATGTTCGGTTGAGAGGGAAAGCCGCAGGCCACACCTCTCGAATCCGAATGCCGTGCCACGGGTTTTCT
The DNA here is from genome assembly GCF_016757295.1 of Streptomyces sp. M2CJ-2. Classification (NCBI taxonomy): domain Bacteria; kingdom Bacillati; phylum Actinomycetota; class Actinomycetes; order Kitasatosporales; family Streptomycetaceae; genus Streptomyces; species Streptomyces sp. M2CJ-2. Next base: position 13,282 of record NZ_JAESIF010000011.1, read on the forward strand.
GTTATCACCCGGGCTGGTGGACTGGAGATCTCGTCCATGGGGGATGGAGGTGGAAGTCACCGAGTCCGAGGTTCCGGGGTCGACCGGGGCCTGGTGCAAAAGGGAGACGCTCCGCACCGAGGCGGAGTGATCCGGGAACGGAGTTCTGCGTGGACATCGTCGTCAAGGGCCGCAAGATCGAGGTGCCCGAGCGGTTCCGGAAGCACGTGGCCGAGAAGCTGAAGCTGGAGAGGATCCAGAAGCTCGACGGCAAGGTGATCAGCCTCGACGTCGAGGTGTCCAAGGAGCCCAACCCCCGGCAGGCCGACCGCAGCGCCCGAGTGGAGATCACGCTCCATTCCCGCGGTCCGGTGATCCGGGCGGAGGCAGCGGCGAGCGACCCGTACGCGGCGCTCGACCTGGCAGCGGAGAAGCTGGACGCACGGCTGCGCAAGCAGCACGACAAGCGTTATTCACGGCGCGGCGCGCGCAGGATCTCGGCAGCGGAGGTCCCCGACCACGTCCCGGGCGCGGCGACGCTCAACGGGACGGGCGCGCATTCCCCCGAGGAGGGGCAGGACGCAGTCCCCACCAAGAAGATCGGCACGCTGGAAGTACAGGGTGACGGTCCCCTCGTCGTCCGCGAGAAGACCCACGTGGCCGCCCCCATGACCCTCGATCAGGCCCTCTACGAGATGGAATTGGTCGGGCACGACTTCTACCTGTTCGTCGACTCCGAGACGAAGGAACCCAGTGTCGTCTACCGGCGGCACGCCTACGACTACGGCGTGATCCACCTCAGCACGGACACCATGGTCACGCAGCCGCATGCTCCCGAGGCGGGCGGGCCCCTCGGCGGCTGACAGTGGCTGAACCGGTGCCCCTGGGTGCGCGCGCGTGCGCCCCCAGGGGCACCGGTGTGCGACCACTTCGCGTCCCCCGGCGGCACCCCGGTGTCGTCCGGGCATGGAATCATGGCGGCAACGGCCCAATCGGTGGGCCGTTGCCTTGGGTTGGCGATGGCTCACGACCACGGCCACAGCCTTCAGGGGGAGGAACGATGGCGGACAGCTTCGGCCCTATGCGTGGAGAGGACTCCGACGACGGCGTCACCGGCATGGGACCGCACGCGGGCTCCAGGTACCAGGAGTCGGCCGGTGAACCGGCCGAGGAGGCGAGCAAGGAGCCGATCAGGGTTCTGGTGGTGGACGACCACGCGCTGTTCCGCCGGGGACTGGAGATCGTCCTCGCGGCCGAGGAGGACATCCAGGTCGTCGGCGAGGCGGGGGATGGCGCCGAGGCCGTGGAGAAGGCCGCGGACCTGCTGCCGGACATCGTCCTGATGGATGTGCGGATGCCCAAGCGGGGCGGCATCGAGGCGTGCACCTCCATCAAGGAGGTGGCCCCCAGCGCGAAGATCATCATGTTGACGATCAGTGACGAGGAGGCCGATCTCTACGACGCCATCAAGGCGGGTGCGACCGGCTACCTCCTCAAGGAGATCTCCACGGACGAGGTGGCCACCGCCATTCGAGCGGTGGCCGACGGGCAGTCGCAGATCAGCCCTTCCATGGCGTCGAAGCTGCTCACCGAGTTCAAGTCGATGATCCAGCGCACCGACGAGCGTCGGCTGGTACCCGCGCCCCGGCTGACGGACCGTGAGCTCGAAGTGCTCAAGCTCGTCGCCACGGGGATGAACAACCGCGACATCGCCAAGGAGCTGTTCATCTCCGAGAACACCGTGAAGAACCACGTGCGCAACATCCTGGAGAAGCTGCAGCTGCACTCCAGGATGGAGGCGGTGGTCTACGCGATGCGGGAGAAGATCCTCGAGATCCGGTGACGTCAGGCGAGGGCGCGGGTCAGTTCCCGGGTGAGCTGTTCGCGCAGTTCGGGCGCGTCGACGCGCTCCACGCGGACGTTCGTGCAGTCCACCCAGCTCGCCGCCTCGACCAGGGCCTGCGCGACGGCGGGGACCGCCTTGGGGCCGTCCAGTGTGATCTGCCTGGCCACCAGCGTGCGGCCCTCGCGCGCCGGGTCGACGCGGCCGACCAGCCGGCCACCGGCGAGTACGGGCATCGCGAAGTAGCCGTGCACCCGCTTCTGTTTCGGCACGTAGGCCTCCAGGCGGTGAGTGAAGCCGAAGAGCCGCTCGGTGCGCGCCCGCTCCCACACCAGGGAGTCGAACGGGGACAGCAGCGTCGTACGGTGACGTCCGCGCGGAGGCGCGGCGAGGGCCTCCGGATCGGCCCAGGCCGGCTTGGACCAGCCCTCGACCGTGACCGGCACCAGGCCCGAGTCGGCGATCACCGCGTCGACCTGCTCGCCCTTGAGACGGTGGTAGTCGGCGAGGTCCGCGCGGGTCCCGACGCCGAGGGACCGGCCGGCCAGACGGACCAGGCGGCGCAGGCACTCGGCGTCGTCCAGCTCGTCGTGCAGCAGGGCGTCGGGGATCGCGCGTTCGGCGAGGTCGTAGACCCGCTTCCAGCCGCGGCGCTCGACGCACACCACCTCGCCGTACATCAGGGCCCGCTCGACGGCGACCTTGGCACCGGACCAGTCCCACCACTCGCTGGTGCGTTTCGCGCCGCCCAACTCCGTGGCCGTGAGCGGGCCCTGGGCGCGGAGCTGCTTGACGACCCGGTCGTAGGCGCCGTCGGGAAGCTCGTGGTTCCAGTGCGGGCGGCCGCGGTAGGCGCGGCGGCGGAAGGCGAAGTGCGGCCACTCCTCGACGGGCAGGACGCAGGCCGCGTGCGACCAGTACTCGAACGCGTGCGGCGGCTGGGCGCCGGCCTTCCAGTACGCGGTCTCGACCGTTTCCCGGCCCACGGCGCCGAGGCGGGCGTAGGGGATGAGTTCGTGGGAGCGGGCGAGGACGGAGATGGTGTCGAGCTGCACCGCGCCCAGGTGACGCAGGACCCCCCGGACGCCGGAACGGCGGTCGGGGGCGCCCAGGAAGCCCTGGGCGTGCAGGGCGATGCGGCGGGCCTCTGCCGCCGAAAGGTCCGTGGCCGGACGCGGGAGAGTCGTCATACGTCCGCACGATAGAGGGCGGCGCTGACACCGGGCCCGGGTCCGGACGGACGCCGCCCCCTCCTCCGCTCCCGCCCCCCACCCGCCCCTCTTCCGCTCCCTCACCCGCTCACTCCCCGGCGGGCAGGTACGGCGTCGTGGACGGGAGTCCCAGGTCGGACGGCAGCAGGGAGCCCACCCAGCAGTCCCGCAGCACGTCCTTGTTGTTGATCGCGGAGCGCAGGGTGCCCTCGATGACGAAGCCCGCCCGTTCCGCCACCGCGCGGGAGGCCCGGTTGCCCACCTCGGCGCGCCATTCCACCCGGTCGATCGACATCTTCGTGAAGGCCCAGCGGGAGACGGTGACGACGGCCTCGGTCATGTAGCCGTGGCCGCGGTGCTCCTTGACGCCCCAATAGCCGATCTCGCCCACCCCCGGGGAGCGCATCGTGACGCCGAGCATGCCCGTGAACTCCCCGGAGCGGAGGAAGACGCCGAAGGTGAACATCGAACCGTCCGCCCAGCCGTCCGGACACATCTGCTCCGTGAAGCCCCGCGCGTGCTCGGGAAGATAGGGGGAGGGGACCGTGGTCCAGCGCTGGATGTCGGTGTCCTGGCAGGCGGCGTACACCGCGTCGGTGTCCTGCGGGCCGACCGTGCGCAGCAGAAGGCGGTCGGTGGTGAGCGTGACGGGTTCCATCGGCCGATTCTGCTCGTGGGGGAGTGATCGGCGCCAACCGTTTGCCGTACGTGAGGAAATGGTCACCCTTCGCACAATTCGACGGGTGGAGCGGCACCATCCGTGGGCTCCGGACGTTGTCCTCTTTGAAGCAGCCGTGAAACGGATATGAAGCCGTGCGTGGTCACCGTCGCGGCAGGCCTCCCGACGTGGTGGGGTCCTCGCATACGATGGCCGTTGCTCAGCAATGAAATGGAAACCGACCGTCCCAGGCCCGACCGGCAAGGAGACCACCCCCCGTGTCCGTCCTCTCGAAGATCATGCGTGCAGGCGAAGGCAAGATCCTGCGCAAACTGCACCGCATCGCGGGCCAGGTCAACTCCATCGAAGAGGACTTCGTCGACCTCTCCGACGCCGAGCTGCGTGCCCTCACCGATGAGTACAAGGAGCGGTACGCCGACGGTGAGAGCCTGGACGACCTGCTCCCCGAGGCCTTCGCCACCGTCCGCGAGGCCGCCAAGCGCGTCCTGGGCCAGCGCCACTACGACGTGCAGATCATGGGCGGCGCGGCCCTCCACATGGGTTACGTCGCCGAGATGAAGACCGGTGAGGGCAAGACCCTCGTCGGCACCCTGCCCGCGTACCTGAACGCCCTGGCCGGCAAGGGCGTCCACATCATCACGGTCAACGACTACCTGGCCGAGCGCGACTCCGAGCTGATGGGCCGCGTCCACAAGTTCCTGGGCCTCGAGGTCGGCTGCATCCTGGCCAACATGACGCCGGCCCAGCGCCGCGAGCAGTACAACTGCGACATCACCTACGGCACGAACAACGAGTTCGGTTTCGACTACCTGCGCGACAACATGGCGTGGTCCAAGGACGAGCTCGTCCAGCGCGGCCACAACTTCGCCGTCGTCGACGAGGTCGACTCCATCCTCATCGACGAGGCCCGTACGCCGCTGATCATCTCCGGCCCGGCCGACCAGGCCACCAAGTGGTACGGAGACTTCGCCAAGCTGGTCAAGCGCCTCAAGCGCGGTGAGGCCGGCAACCCGCTCAAGGGCATCGAGGAGACCGGCGACTACGAGGTCGACGAGAAGAAGCGCACGGTCGCCATCCACGAGTCCGGGGTCGCCAAGGTCGAGGACTGGCTGGGCATCGACAACCTCTACGAGTCGGTCAACACCCCGCTGGTGGGCTACCTGAACAACGCCATCAAGGCCAAGGAGCTCTTCAAGCGCGACAAGGACTACGTGATCATCGACGACGAGGTCATGATCGTCGACGAGCACACCGGCCGTATCCTCGCCGGCCGCCGCTACAACGAGGGCATGCACCAGGCGATCGAGGCGAAGGAAGCGGTGCCGATCAAGGACGAGAACCAGACGCTCGCCACGATCACCCTCCAGAACTTCTTCCGCCTCTACAAGCGCCGCGACCACAACGGCAAGGAACAGCCCGGTCTGTCCGGCATGACCGGTACGGCGATGACCGAGGCCGCCGAGTTCCACCAGATCTACAAGCTCGGTGTGGTGCCCATCCCGACCAACCGGCCCATGGTCCGCATGGACCAGTCGGACCTGATCTACCGCACCGAGGTCGCCAAGTTCGAGGCCGTCGTCGACGACATCGAGGAGAAGCACGCCAAGGGTCAGCCGATCCTCGTGGGCACCACCTCGGTGGAGAAGTCCGAGTACCTCTCCCAGCAGCTCAGCAAGCGCGGCATCCAGCACGAGGTGCTGAACGCCAAGCACCACGAGCGCGAGGCGACGATCGTCGCCCAGGCGGGCCGCCGGGGCTCGGTCACCGTGGCCACCAACATGGCCGGCCGTGGTACGGACATCAAGCTCGGCGGCAACCCCGAGGACCTCGCCGAGGCGGAGCTGCGCCAGCACGGTCTCGACCCCGAGGAGCACATCGAGCAGTGGGCGCACGCCCTGCCGGACGCCCTCGCACGGGCCGAGGACGCCGTCAAGGCCGAGAAGGACGAGGTCGAGCGGCTCGGCGGGCTCTATGTGCTCGGCACCGAGCGGCACGAGTCGCGGCGGATCGACAACCAGCTGCGCGGTCGTTCCGGCCGTCAGGGCGACCCCGGCGAGTCCCGCTTCTACCTCTCGCTCGGCGACGACCTGATGCGCCTGTTCAAGGCCCAGATGGTCGAACGCGTGATGTCCATGGCGAACGTCCCGGACGACGTGCCGATCGAGAACAAGATGGTCACGCGCGCGATCGCGTCGGCCCAGTCGCAGGTCGAGACGCAGAACTTCGAGACCCGTAAGAACGTCTTGAAGTACGACGAAGTCATGAACCGGCAGCGTGAGGTCATCTACGGCGAGCGGCGCCGCGTCCTGGAGGGCGAGGACCTGCACGAGCAGATCCACCACTTCATGGACGACACCATCGACGCCTACGTGCAGGCCGAGACGTCCGAGGGCTTCCCCGAGGACTGGGACCTGGACCGGCTGTGGGGCGCCTTCAAGCAGCTCTACCCGGCGAAGGTCACCGTGGAGGAACTGGAGGAGGAGGCCGGCGACCGCGCCGGGCTGACGGCCGAGTTCATCGGCGACTCCATCAAGGAGGACATCCGCAAGCAGTACGAGCAGCGTGAGGCGCAGCTCGGTTCCGAGATCATGCGTGAGCTGGAGCGCCGGGTCGTGCTGTCGGTCCTGGACCGCAAGTGGCGCGAGCACCTCTACGAGATGGACTACCTCCAGGAGGGCATCGGCCTGCGCGCGATGGCGCAGAAGGACCCGCTGGTCGAGTACCAGCGCGAGGGCTTCGACATGTTCACCGCGATGATGGACGGCATCAAGGAGGAGTCCGTCGGCTACCTGTTCAACCTGGAGGTCCAGGTCGAGCAGCAGGTCGAGGAGGTCCCGGTCGAGGAGGCCGAGCCGGAGCCGGTGGCGCAGGACGCGGTGCCCGCGCAGGCGGGTGCCCGGCCGGAGATCCGCGCCAAGGGGCTCGACGCCCCGCAGCGGCGGCACCTGCACTTCTCCGCGCCGACCGTGGACGGCGCGGGCGGCACCGTCGAGGGCGAGTTCGCCGAGGACGAGCCGGTGCGCTCCGAGGCCGACGGCCTCACGCGCGCCGAGCGCCGCAAGCAGGCGCGGGGCGGTCGCCGCCGCAAGAAGTGAGCGAGCCGCGAGGCTTCTGAGCCGGGCGAGCGGTGAGGCTCCGTACGGAGCCGTGAGAGCAGGCGGAGGGCCGGGCAGACCCCAGGGTCGCCCGGCCCTTCGGCGTCAGCGGCCGTGGGGGCGGGGCGGGCGGGTACCGCCCAGTTCCACGGCGGTGCAGCGCCAGCGCAGGTCCTGGCCCTGTTCCAGGCGGAAGGCCATGGCCCGCAGCCGGTCGCCGGCACCGATCCGGGCGAACACCTCGAGCGCGCCCTCGCGAGGGACGTAGTAGCCGATGTCCCGCACCACCGGACGGGTGCCACGGGTGCGCAGCGGACCGCGCTCGGCGAGGTCCGCCAGTTCGTCGTAGGCGCGGCCCGCGGTGTGCCGCAGCATCGAGTGGACGGGCCGCTGGCCGCTCAGGACGGCGAGCAGCAGCTCGGCGAAACGGTCGGTGGGGCGGGGCTGGGCCGGCAGGGGAGACCGGGGCGTGGGGGCCGGGAGAGCCGGGCGCCGTCGCAGCAGGGCCGTGGCCGTGGCAGTGGCCGCGGTCGTGGCCCTGGCGCCGGCTGCCGGCGTGAAGGACGGCGGGCGGTTGTCGGCGGGACGCGTGGAGGCCGGGGCGGGTACGGGAGAGGGGCGGCCCCCGCCGGGGGACGGGGCGGGGGCGGCACCTCCGGCGGGGGTGCGCGGCGGGACGGTGCCGCCGGTGGGGCGGCGTGTGTCGCGGCGGCCGGGAGGGCGGGTGCCGGTGCGGTGCTGCGCCCTGGTCATGACCTTGTTCACGGGGCTCCGTTCGACGGGCCGGGAGTCGCCGTCGACCGGGGACCGAGGCGATACCGGGCAGTAACTTCGGGGTTGGGGATCTTGTACGGGGCGGCGGAGTGCGGCGGCAAGGAGCCGTGAGCCGTGTCGGGGCGGCGGTGGGATTCACTTATCCGAGTGAATGACGGCCCCTCGGCCCCGCACTGGAGCGGGCGCACCGGGTGAATTTCGGGCTCGGAGTGGACGCGGCCCGGAGGGTGGGCGGGGACCCGATGGGGGACGCCCGCACGTATCCTGAAGGCCCAGCCGGCCGGGTGCGACCACCCCTCGACGGAACGCCGGCGGACCTCCGACCACGAAAGCGGCCGACATGCGCGTCTACGTCCCCCTCACCCTCCCGGGTCTCGCCGAGGCGTACCGGACGGGTGAGCTGGGCGCGGGCCCGTTCGCCGCCTACGGTGTGACGCCCGCGCTGCGCGAGTGGTACCGCTCCGAGGACGTCGAGGAGCTGGAGTACGCGGCACTGGGCGGCGCCGCGCTGGCCTCGCTGCGGCTGCTGGCGGCGGACGCCGCGGCGCCGCGGCGCCGGGTCGTGGTCGCCGTGGACGTGCCCGACCGGGCGGCCTCGGCCGACCCGGCCCCCGGCCCCGGTGCGGTGCGGGTCGACGGGCCCGTCCGGCTGGACAGGGCGGCGGCGGTGCACGTGGACGCTCCGGACGCGGAGGCGGACGTGGCGTCGGCCGCGGACGCGCTGCCGGCCGCGGACGGCGGGGACGGCAGCGCCCAGTCCACGGTGGACGGGGCGGAGGACCACGAACTGCTGTGGTACGCCACCCAGGAGATCCCGAACCTGCTGGGCCCGACGGCCTAGTCCGAGTCGGCAGCCCGGTTGTCGGTGCCGGCGGGTACTTTTCCTTCCATGGGGATGCACACGGACACGCACATCGTCTGGGACTGGAACGGCACGCTGTTCCACGACGTCGACGCGGTCATCGGCGCGACGAACGCGGCCTTCGCCGAGCTGGGCCTGGAGCCGCTCACGCTGGAGCGGTACCGGGAGCTGTACTGCGTGCCGGTGCCGAAGTTCTACGAGCGGCTGATGGGGCGGCTGCCGAGCGGGGCCGAGTGGGAGCTGATGGACGCGACCTTTCACCGGTACTACTCCGAGCACCGGGTGCGGTGCGTGCTCGCCGAGGGCGCGACCGAGCTGCTGGCACAGTGGTCGGCGGCGGGGCGCAGCCAGTCGATCCTCAGCATGTACGGGCACGACGACCTCGTGCCGCTGGTCCGGGGCTTCGGCATCGAGCCGCACTTCATACGCGTCGACGGGCGGACCGGGCCGTCCGGCGGGGGCAAAGCGGAGCACATGGTGCGCCACCTCGGCGCGCTGACCGGCGTCGACCCGACGCGCACGGTGGTGATCGGGGACGCCGCCGACGACGCGCTGGCCGCCCGGCACGTCGGGGCGAAGGCCGTGCTCTACACCGGCGGTTCGCACAGCCGGGCCAGCCTCGAAGCGGTCGGGGTGCCGGTGGTGGACACGCTGGCGGAGGCCGTCGCGGAAGCGGAACGCCTGGCCGGCTGAACGCCGGGCCGCGCGCACTCAGCACTGAGCACCGTGGGCGCGCACTGTGCGGAACGTCCAAGTTCCACCCCGTGTTTTGTACACATACGGCTCATGACGGGCCCCCTGCGGGGGGCGATAGCCTGGGTGGCGTGATCAGCGCGATAGCTCGCGGGGGCCTCGCCGTTCCCGCCGTGCGCCCGGAGAGCACGGACGACATCCGTGGCCGGGCGGAGCTCGCTGGTCCTCGCGGGCGGGAGAGGACCCGAAGGGTTCCAGGGACGCGCGGCACTCCCCGGGCGCGGACGCGGAAGAGAGCAGCGTCACACCCGGCGGGCGCGTCGAAGTTGGCAGAGAAGCCCCCGCTCGTCTCATCTTGCGGCATAGCGTCGGAACGGACCGGACACCCCGCGTCGTACCACCGCACCGCAAGCGCGGAGACAGTACTTCCTTCTACGTCACGCAACGGCGCGCGACAGGAGCCAGAGGACAATGCAGACCAAGCTGGACGAAGCAAAGGCCGAGCTGCTCGAAAAGGCCGCCCGGGTAGCTGAGAACAGCCCGGCCGGCGGGAAACTGCCGACCGGGACGACGGACAAGGGCATGCCCGACCGGGACACCGTGCTCGCGTTCCTCCAGCGCTACTACCTGCACACCGCCCCGGAGGACCTCCTCGGCCGCGACCCGGTCGACGTATTCGGAGCCGCCGTCGCGCACTTCCGGCTGGCCGAGAACCGTCCCCAGGGCACGGCCAACGTCAAGGTCCACACCCCGACCGTCGAGGAGAACGGCTGGACCTGCAGCCACTCCGTCGTCGAGGTGGTCACCGACGACATGCCCTTCCTCGTGGACTCCGTCACCAACGAGCTGACCCGGCAGGGCCGGGGCATCCACGTCGTCATCCACCCGCAGATCGTGGTCCGCCGCGACCTCACCGGGCAGCTGATCGAGGTGCTCGCCACCCCGCCCGCCGGCGACCTCCCGCACGACGCCCACACCGAGTCCTGGATCCACGTCGAGATCGACCGCGAGACCGACCGCGGCGACCTCAAGCAGATCACCGCCGACCTGCTGCGCGTCCTGTCCGACGTCCGCGAGGCCGTCGAGGACTGGGGCAAGATGCGGCAGGCCGCCACCGAACTGGCCGAGGGACTGCTCGACGAACCCGTCCCCGGGGACGTGCCGGAGCAGCAGGTCGAGGAGGCCCGGGAGCTGCTGCGCTGGCTCGCCGACGACCACTTCACCTTCCTCGGCTACCGCGAGTACCAGCTGCGCGACGACGACTCCCTCGGCGCCCTCCCCGGCACCGGTCTGGGCATCCTGCGTGCCGACCCGCACCACGCCACCCCGGAGGGCCACCCGGTCAGCCCGTCCTTCGAGCGGCTGCCCGCCGACGCCCGTGCCAAGGCGCGCGAGCACAAGCTGCTCGTGCTGACCAAGGCCAACAGCCGGGCCACCGTGCACCGGCCGTCGTACCTGGACTACATCGGCGTCAAGAAGTTCGACGCCGACGGCAACGTCGTCGGTGAGCGCCGCTTCCTCGGACTGTTCTCCTCCGCCGCCTACACCGAGTCCGTCCGCCGGGTCCCGGTGATCCGCCGCAAGGTCGAGGAGGTCCTCGAGCTGGCCGGCTTCTCGCCGCACAGCCACGACGGGCGCGACCTGCTGCAGATCCTGGAGACCTACCCGCGCGACGAGCTCTTCCAGACCCCGGTCGACGAGCTCCAGGCCATCGCCACCTCGGTGCTCTACCTCCAGGAGCGCCGCCGCCTGCGGCTCTACCTGCGCCAGGACGAGTACGGGCGCTACTACTCCGCCCTCGTCTACCTCCCGCGCGACCGCTACACCACCGGGGTGCGCCTGAGGATCATCGACATCCTCAAGGAGGAGCTCGGCGGCATCAGCGTCGACTTCACCGCCTGGAACACCGAGTCGATCCTCTCCCGGCTGCACTTCGTGGTCCGTGTCCCGCAGGGCACCGAGCTGCTCCAGCTGTCCGACACCGACAAGGAGCGCATCGAGGCCCGCCTGGTCGAGGCCGCCCGCTCCTGGGCCGACGGCTTCGGCGAGGCGCTCACCGCCGAGCTGGGCGAGGAGCGCGCCGCCGAACTGCTGCGCCGCTACGCGGGCGCCTTCGCCGAGGGCTACAAGGACGACCACACCCCGCGCAGCGCCGTCGCCGACATCGTCCGGCTGGAACAGCTCGACGAGGAGAAGAACTTCGAGCTCAGCCTGTACGAGCCGGTGGGCGCGGCCCCCGAGGAGCGCCGCTTCAAGATCTACCGCCAGGGCGAGGCCGTCTCCCTGTCCGCCGTGCTGCCCGTGCTCCAGCGGCTCGGCGTCGAGGTCGTCGACGAGCGGCCCTACGAGCTGCGCCGCGCCGACCGCAGCGTCGCCTGGATCTACGACTTCGGGCTGCGGATGCCCAAGGCACCCGGCGGCGCCGACCACCTCGGTGACGACGCCCGTGAGCGGTTCCAGGACGCCTTCGCCGCGACCTGGACCGGCAAGGCGGAGAACGACGGCTTCAACGCCCTCGTGCTGAGCGCCGGGCTGGACTGGCGGCAGGCGACGGTGCTGCGCGCGTACGCCAAGTACCTGCGCCAGGCCGGCTCCACGTTCAGCCAGGACTACATGGAGGACACCCTCCGCGACAACGTCCACACCACCCGGCTGCTCGTCTCCCTGTTCGAGGCGCGGATGTCGCCGGAGCGGCAGGGCGCCGGGTTCGAGCTGCTGGACGCCCTGCTGGAGGAGATCGACGCCGCCCTCGACCAGGTCGCCTCGCTCGACGAGGACCGCATCCTGCGCTCCTTCCTCACCGTGATCAAGGCGACGCTGCGCACCAACTTCTTCCAGGGGGCGAGTGACGGCCGCCCGCACGACTACATCTCCATGAAGTTCGACCCGCAGGCCATCCCCGACCTGCCGGCGCCGCGTCCGGCGTTCGAGATCTGGGTGTACTCGCCGCGGGTCGAGGGCGTGCACATGCGCTACGGCAAGGTGGCGCGCGGAGGCCTGCGCTGGTCGGACCGCCGGGAGGACTTCCGCACCGAGATCCTCGGCCTGGTCAAGGCGCAGATGGTGAAGAACACCGTCATCGTGCCGGTCGGCGCCAAGGGCGGCTTCGTCGCCAAGCAGCTGCCCGACCCGTCCGTGGACCGTGACGCCTGGATGGCCGAGGGCATCGCCTCCTACAAGACGTTCATCTCGGCGCTGCTGGACATCACCGACAACATGGTGGCCGGCCGGGTCGTGCCCCCGGTGGACGTCGTCCGGCACGACGGGGACGACAACTACCTCGTCGTCGCGGCCGACAAGGGCACCGCGCGGTTCTCGGACATCGCCAACGAGGTCGCCGAGTCCTACGACTTCTGGCTCGGAGACGCCTTCGCCTCCGGTGGCAGCGCCGGATACGACCACAAGGGCATGGGCATCACCGCCCGCGGCGCCTGGGAGTCCGTCAAGCGGCACTTCCGGGAGCTGGGCGTGGACACCCAGACCCAGGACTTCACGGCCGTCGGCATCGGTGACATGTCCGGTGACGTGTTCGGCAACGGCATGCTGCGCAGCGAACACATCCGGCTGGTCGCCGCCTTCGACCACCGGCACATCTTCATCGACCCGAACCCGGACGCGGCCGTCGGCTACGCCGAGCGCCGCCGCCTGTTCGAGCTGCCGCGCAGCTCCTGGGCGGACTACGACACCGAGCTGCTGTCGGCCGGCGGCGGGGTGTTCCCGCGCAGCGCCAAGTCCATCCCGGTCAACGCCCAGATCCGCGAGGTCCTCGGCCTCGACGAGGGCGTCACCAAGGCGACCCCGGCCGACCTGATGAAGGCGATCCTCAAGGCGCCGGTGGACCTGCTGTGGAACGGCGGCATCGGTACGTACGTCAAGGCGTCCACCGAGTCCAACGCGGACGTCGGCGACAAGGCCAACGACGCGATCCGCGTCGACGGCAAGGACCTGCGGGTCGCCGTCGTCGGCGAGGGCGGCAACCTGGGCTTCACCCAGCTCGGCCGGATTGAGGTCGCGCTGCACGGCGGCCGGATCAACACCGACGCCATCGACAACAGCGCGGGCGTGGACACCTCCGACCACGAGGTGAACATCAAGATCCTGCTCAACGGCCTGGTCGCGGACGGCGACATGACGGTCAAGCAGCGCAACAAGCTGCTCGCCTCGATGACCGACGAGGTCGGCCGGATGGTGCTGCGCACCAACTACGCGCAGAACACCGCCATCGCCAACGCCCTGGCCCAGTCCAAGGACATGCTCCACGCCCAGCAGCGCTTCCTGAAGCACCTGGTGCGCGAGGGCCACCTCGACCGGGCCCTGGAGTTCCTGCCCACCGACCGCCAGATCCGCGAACGGCTGGCCGCCGGGCAGGGCCTGACCGGCCCGGAGACGGCCGTCCTGCTGGCGTACACGAAGATTACGGTCGCCGAGGAGCTGCTGAGCACCTCGCTGCCCGACGACCCGTACCTCAAGAGCCTGCTGCACGCGTACTTCCCGACCCCGCTGCGCGAGCAGTTCCTCGACCGGATCGACGGCCACCCGCTGCGCCGCGAGATCACCACGACCGTCCTGGTCAACGACACGGTCAACACGGGCGGTACGACGTACCTGCACCGGATGCGCGAGGAGACGGGCGCGTCGCTGGAGGAGATCGTCCGGGCCCAGACCGCGGCCCGCGCGATCTTCCGTTCCGCCCTGGTGTGGGACGCCGTCGAGGAACTCGACAACAAGGTCGACGCGGACGTCCAGACCCGGATCCGGCTGCACTCGCGGCGGCTGGTGGAGCGCGGCACGCGCTGGCTGCTCAACAACCGGCAGCAGCCGCTGGAGCTCGAGGAGACGGTGACGTTCTTCGCCGAGCGCGTCGAGCAGGTCTGGTCGCAGCTGCCCAAGCTGCTGCGCGGCGCGGACCTGGAGTGGTTCCAGAAGATCCACGACGAGCTGACGGGCGTCGGCGTCCCCGGTGAACTCGCCACCCGCGTGGCCGGCTTCTCCTCCGCGTTCGCGGCGATCGACATCGTCTCGGTGGCCGACCGCCTGGGCAAGGAACCGCTGGACGTCGCCGAGGTGTACTACGACCTCGCCGACCGGCTGCGCATCACCCAGCTGATGGACAGGATCAGCGAGCTGCCCCGCGCGGACCGCTGGCAGTCCATGGCCCGCGCGGCGATCCGCGAGGACCTGTACGCGGCGCACGCGGCGGTGACGGCCGAGGTGCTGGCGCAGGGCAACGGCGCGGCGTCACCGCAGCAGCGGTTCCAGGTGTGGGAGGAGAAGAACGAGGCCCTCCTCGGCCGGGCCCGCACCACCCTGGAGGAGATCCGCAGCTCGGACACGTTCGACCTGGCCAACCTGTCCGTGGCGATGCGGACGATGCGGACGCTGCTGCGCCCGCACGCGTAGGCCACGGCGCCGGCGAGGCGGCGACACGGCACTGACACACCCAGGGGTGCCCCGGACACGACGGTCCGGGGCACCCCTGTGGTGTGCTCGGGGTGCCCCGGAGCCGATGTGATGTTAAGGCTCTGAGAGTGACCGTCCGTCCCGCCCGCTCCGGCCGTCCCGGCCGCTCTGCCGGTACCCGGTCCGCCCTGCCCGGGAGGACCGGCGGGCCGCGGGCCGCGCCCCGGCCGGTGGGCATCGCCCGGACCGCCGTTCAGGTCGCCGCCGGGCTGACCCTGGTCCTGCTGCTCGCGGTGATCGTCCGGCTCCCGTGGGCCGGCGACCTCGGCATGCACGCGGCGACCCTGCAACGCCTGCGGCACGACCTGGCCGACCCCGGCAACCCCCTGGTCGACGCGGACACGCAGAGCCCGTACTACTCGCCGTGGACCGTGCTGCTCGGCGGCCTCGCCCGGCTGACGGGGCTGCCGGTCTTCGTCGTGCTGCGGCTCGCCGCCCTGGCCGGACTCGCGCTGCTGGTGACGGGCGTGTGGCGCTACGTACGGGCACTGACCGTGTGCGGGGCCGGGAACCGGGCCGCGCACGGGGCGGGGCAGCGGGCCGTCTTCGCGCTCGCCCTGCTGAGCCTGCTGTTCCTGTGGGGCACGGCCCCGTTCCTGTGGAGCGGCTTCCCGGGGCTCCACTCGCTCGCACTGACGGTCTCCTACCCGAGCACCCTCACCCTCGGCCTCGCCTTCCACCTCTGGGCCTGGCTGACGGCCGCGCTGCGCCGCCGGGCCGGGTGGGGAACGTGGGCAGGACTGGGCACGCTGTGGGCGGTGATCCTGCTGTGCCACCAGTTCGCCGGCGTCGTGGCCACGGTCGGCGCCCTCGCCACGGTGCTGTCGGCCCGGCCCGCGCGACTGCCGCGGGCGGTGTGGCCGCGGCTCGGCGCCGGACTGCTGCTGGGCGTCCTCGTGCTGTGGGCCTGGCCGTACTACGACTTCTTCGCGCTGCTGGGCGCCGGCGCCGGGCTGGAGTCGGTGCACCGGGAGCTGTACCGGGACCTGCCGGCCCGGTTCGGGCTCGTCCTGCTCGGCGTGGCCGCGCTGGCCGCGCGGTGGCGGCGCGACCGGTGGGACCCGCTCGCGCTGTTCTTCGCGCTGGGCGCGCTGGTCTTCGCGGCGGGCCTGCTGAGCGGCCACTACGCGTGGGGGCGCGCACTGCCCGCCGTGCTGGTCCCGGCGCAGCTCGCGGCCGCCCTGGAGACGTTCGGGGCGGCGCGGCGCACGCTGCGCGCCGGGTGGGCCGTCGTCCTGGCCGGTGCGCTGGCCGTCGGCGCGTGGGCGCAGGCGGGAGCGGTGGGCTACGTCGTCCCGCACGACGCACTGCCCCGGGCGGTCGAGGCCCGGTACCGGGAGCCGTGGACGGGGTACCACTGGATGACACCGTGGGTGGAGTACGGGGACGTCGTCATGGCGGAGACGGAGCCGGCCCGTCGGATTCCCGCGTACGGGCCCTACACGGTCGCCCCCGGTTACCCAGACTTCTTCCTGCCGGACGAGGAGCGCAGGGCGACGGCCACGGAGCAGTACTTCGCGCCGCGCACCCCGGAGCGGGTGCGCCGGGGCATCGAGCGGGCGTACGGAGTGCGGTGGGTGGTGGACACGACGGGCACACTGCACGACACCGGGCTGCGGGCCGTGACCCGGGGGCCGGAGGGCCAGACGCTCTACGCGGTGCGCTGACCGGGCACCTCACCGCCCCAGCAGGTTCGCCACCGGGCGGGCCAGGCGCCGTACCGCCGGGCGGGTCACCCGGGCCGTCACCCCCACGGGTTCCCAGCGGATCTGCAGGCGGCCCGCGCCGTGGCCCTCCGGTTCGACGGTGACGCGGTGCGGGGCCGTGCCAAAGCGGTACGGGACACGGGCGGTGAACGAGGGGAAGGCCAGGGGCGCCAGCAGGAGACCCGCGTTGCCCTGCCCCCGGAGGGTGAGGTGGAGCAGCGGATGGCGCACCCCGGCGAACCCGCCCACCGGCAGGGGGACGGCCGCCGGGTCGAGGCCGACACGGCCCTCGAAGACACCGGGGCGGACGGGGGAGAGGCGGAAGGGCACGGTGAGGCGGCGCCGGCCGGGAGAGACGAGGAGGGTCGCGCGCTGCGGGCCGAGCGGGAGGCGCAGCGCCGGATCGTAGGTGCGCACCGTCAGTTCGACCGAGGCGCCGGAGCCCCGGGCGATGTCCGTGATCTCGTGGCGGAACAGGGCGGTGGGGAAGGGGCGGGTGTCCGGTTCCAGGTCGGAGAGGTCCAGTTCGGCGCGGGCGGCGGCGGACGCGGGGACCCGGTCGCCCCAGTAGGCGCGGCCGTCCGGGCCCACGGTCAGCTGCCTCGGGGCGATGTCGTGGCCCAGGCCGCGGGCCGCCTGCCGGGCCTCGGACAGGCGGCGGTCACGGAGCAACCGGAGGACGACCCGTTCGGCGCGCGGGAGGCGGGCGTACGCGCTGGGCGACAGCGTCTCCAGGTACGGGTTCAGCAGGTCCGCGAAGCCCGCGAGCCACTCGTCGTCCCGGTGGGGCAGGTCGCCCGTGTACATCCGGACGTCGTGCTTGAGGAACTTGTGGTCCTTGTCCGCGCGCAGCGACGCGTGCCCGCTCTCCGTGAGGAAGGCGTCGATGAGGTGCTGGACGCGGACCCGGTCGCGGACGTTGGCCGGCTTGTGCCGCTGGTTGGAGATGGACGCCGACTCCTGGGCGGCGTAGGGGGCTATGTACCAGAGGTACACCGGCTCCGGGACGATCGTGAACCTCCTCGCCAGGCAGTACGCCTGCGCCGAGAACAACTGGTCCTCGTAGTGGATGCCCTCGGGGAAACGCAGGCCGTGCCGGTCGAGGAAGGCCCGGGAGTACATCTTGCCGGTCGACAGGTGCTCGAAGAACAGCCGCGGATCGGCCTCGATGCCCTCCAGGGTGCGGCGCTCGCGCACCAGGTGCGGCATCCAGGTGGAACGGCGGCCGGTGTCGGTGCGGACGCGCCGTACCGCGCCCATCGCGAAGTCGATGTCCCGTTCGCGATGGGCGGCGAGCAGCAACGCCACGGCGTTCGCGGGAAGTTCGTCGTCGCTGTCGAGGAACATCAGATACGGCGCGCGGGCGGTCTCCAGGGCGCGGTTGCGGGGCGCGCTGCAGCCGCCGCTGTTGTACGGCAGGCGCAGATACCGGATGCGCGGGTCCGAGGCCGCCAACCGCCGTGCCACCTGGGGGGTTTCGTCCGTCGAGTGGTCGTCGCTGATGACGATCTCGAGGTCGCGGTGGGTCTGCCGGCGGACCGACTCGACCGCGCGGGGGAGGCGTTCGGCGTCGTTGTAGACGATGACCGTCACGGTGACGTCCGGTGCGTCGGGTACGTCGGGTGTTTCTCGGAGGCCGCTCGCCTCGGGGGGTGGCCTCATCAGGAGCCCGCCTCCTCGGGGCCGGGCGCCGGGGTGCGCTCCTCCAGGGGCAGCACCGGCGGCAGCGACTCCTCGCCCTGGCCGAGGAAGACCCGGCGCACGACGCGTTCGGCGGCGCGGCCGTCGTCGTACTCGCAGAACCGGCGCCGGAAGACGGCCCGCGCCTTCGCCGCGCTCGCGTCGTGCCAGGCGTCGGTGGTGAGGATCCCGGTCAGCTCCTCCTGGGTGCGGGCCACCGGACCCGGTGCCTCGGCCGTCAGGTCGAAGTAGACGCCGCGCGTCTCCCGGTAGACCTCCCAGTCGTCGGCGTGGATCACCAGGGGGCGGTCCAGGTTGGCGTAGTCGAACATGATCGACGAGTAGTCGGTGACCAGCAGGTCGGCGGCCAGGCACAGGTCCTCGACCGGGTCGTAGGACGAGACGTCAACGATGCGGGCGCTGCGGCCGCCGCGCCGCAGCGAGGTGAGGGGGGAGGCGCCCCCGGCGGTTCCGGCGCTCCCGTCGTGGAAGTAGTGGCCGCGCACCAGCAGGACGGTGTCCTCGCCGAGGCGGTCGGCGAGCGCGGCGAGGTCCAGGTGCGGGACCCAGCCCGCCTCGTAGTCGCGGTGCGTGGGCGCGTACAGCACGGCCCGGCGGCCGGGGGCGATGCCGAGGCGTTCGCGGATCGCGCGGACGTCCTCGGCGCCGGCCGTGTAGTAGACGTCGTTGCGCGGATAGCCGTAGTCGAGCGAGACGTGGCGGGACGGGTACGCCCGCTGCCACATGCGGGTCGTGTGGCTGTTGCTGGAAAGGCTGTAGTCCCACTTGTCGACGCGCTCCAGCAGGGCCTGGAAGTCCAGGCCCCGGGCGGCGGCCGGGAACGGCAGCTGGTCCACGCCCATGCGCTTGAGCGGGGTGCCGTGGTGTGTCTGGAGGTGGACGGCGTCGGGGCGTTTGACCACGGCGTCCGGGAAGTTGACGTTGCTGACGAGGTACTTCGCGGTGGCGAGCACCTCCCCGTAGCGGCGGGTGCCGGGCACCACGTGGTCCGTGCCGGGCGGGAGCAGGGCGGCGTTGTGGGCGGTCACCACCCACACCGGGTGGATCCACGGGGCGAGTTCGGCGAGCTTGGCGGCGATCGCGGCCGGATTGCAGGCGACACCGCGGTTCCAGTACGCCGTGAACACCGCCAGGTCCGGGTCGACGGGTCGGCGCAGGGCCCTGCGGTAGTGGTGCTCGCCGAGCAGGGCGCCGAGCTGCCGCCTGCCGGTGCGCGCCGCGGAACCGGCGGCGCGGCGGGTGCGGTTGGTGGCCTGGAGGGCGCGGTACCGGGTGTAGGCGCCCTCCTCGAGCAGCGAGCGTCGGACGCCCTCGAGGCCGGCCGGGCGCCGGTGGTCCTCGGGACGGTGACGTACGGTGGCCAGCGAGGCGCGGCGGAAGAACTCCCGGGCGACCGGATCGGGCATGCCGCCGCGGACGAAGGTGCGCAGACAGTCGTCGACCATGAGCTCGTACAGCACACCGTGGACGGCGGGGCGGTCACCGGCGAGGCCGAGGAGGGCTTCGTAGTGCTCGACGAGGGCACAGCGCTGCTCGGGGGTGACCGGCGGGAGAGCGGCGGGACGCAGCCGCCGGTCCTCGTGGGCGACGCGGGGCAGACAGGCGACGCGGTCGGCGAGCAGGAGGGCGGCGCGGGCGGCGTACGGTTCGTCGAACGTGGCGTCGGCCGTGGTGCCGATGGCGGTGAGCCGGGTGTGGTGGGTCCGCCAGAAGGCGGCGCGCAGGACGCGGGTGCCGAGCAGCGGGGTGAGGCGCAGCAGGGGCGCACAGTCGTCGAGGGCGAGGCCGGCGCGGCCCGCGTCGGCCTCGCGGACGAGCAGGGGGCCGTCCGGGGAGGGCAGGCCGGAGCTGCGCCAGGTGCTGCGGACGTGGTCCAGGAGCAGGACGTCCACGGTGTCGGGGAGCCGGGCGAGGTGCTCGGTGACGGTCCGCGGACCGCCGGGCGGCAGGCCGTCCTTGGCGTGGACGAAGTGCAGCCAGCGGCCGGTGGCCAGGGTCGCCCCCGCCGCCCTGGCCGCCGCGTCGGAGGTGCCGTCGGGCAGGGGCAGCACCTGGACGTCGGGGGTGTGCCGCTCGGCGGTCTCCCGGGCCCAGTCGCCCACGGCGGCGACGATGACCTCGATGTCCGGGAAGGGAACTCCATTGCGGGTGGTGCGGGTGGTGAGGGCGAGGGAGTCGGGGGAGCAGAGGGATTCGAGGAGGCCGGTCAGGTGGTCCTGGGTGTTCGGCCCGTGGACGATGACGCTGAGCTCGGGCATCTCGGGGCTCCTTCGTCTCGTCACCGATCCGGGCGTTCCCTTCGGTCATAGTGGCATCAATGCGACGAAGGGGCCGCCCGGAGACGGACGGGCGGCGCTTCACGAGGGGGCGGTGGCGGCCTCCGGCTCGGTCACCGTCGTGGGCTCGGTCGCGGCCTTCGGTTCGGTCGCGGTCTTCGGCTTGGGCTTCGGTTTGGGCTTGCGGGCCTTGTCCGGTCCGCCGGTGAACGCCTCGTACTCCTTGAGTACCTCGTCCGTCGGCCCGTCCATGCGCAGTTCACCGCGCTCCAGCCACAGCACGCGCTCGCAGGTGTCCCGGATCGACTTGTTGCTGTGGCTGACCAGGAAGACGGTGCCGGCCTGCCGGCGCAGCTCCCGGATGCGCGCCTCGGAGCGCTTCTGGAAGGAGCGGTCGCCCGTGGCCAGCGCCTCGTCGATGAGGAGGACGTCGTGGTCCTTGGCGGCGGCGATGGAGAAGCGCAGCCGGGCGGCCATGCCGGAGGAGTAGGTGCGCATCGGCAGGGTGATGAAGTCGCCCTTCTCGTTGATGCCGGAGAAGTCGACGATCTCCTGGTAGCGCTCCCGGATCTGCTCGCGGGACATGCCCATGGCGAGCCCGCCGAGATGGACGTTCCGTTCGCCCGTCAGATCGTTCATCAGGGCCGCGTTGACACCGAGCAGGGAGGGCTGGCCGCCGGTGTAGATCCGGCCGTTCTCCACCGGGAGCAGTCCGGCGACGGCCTTGAGCAGGGTCGACTTGCCCGAGCCGTTGGTGCCGATCAGGCCGATGGCCTCGCCCCGGTAGGCGACGAAGGACACGTTCCGCACCGCGTGCACCGTGCGCACGCCGGCCGCCTTCTCGGTCTTCCGGCGCCGCACGATGCGGTTGAGGGCGGCGGTGGCGGAGCCGCGTCCGGCGCCGGTGCCGTTGACCCGGTAGACGATGTCGACGCCGTCGGCGATGACGGTGGGGATCTTCTCAGCAGTGTTGTCAGTGTTGTCAGCGTTGTCAGCCACGACCGTAGGTCTCCTCGGCCTTCCAGAAGTAGACGAAACCGATCACCCCGGCCAGCAGCGCCCAGCCCCCCGCCACCGCCCACACATGCGGCGGCAGATACGACGAGCCGTAACCGTCGATCAGCGCGAAGCGCACCAGATCCATGTAGACCGCGGCCGGGTTCCACTGCAGCACGTCGGTCAGCCAGCCCGGCACGTCCTTGTCCGCCAGCATCACCGGCAGGCTGAACATCACCCCCGAGGCGTACATCCAGGTCCGCAGCACGAACGGCATCAGCTGGGCCAGGTCCGGCGTCCGGCTGCCCAGCCGCGCGAAGATCAGCGCCAGCCCGGTGTTGAAGACGAACTGCAGCCCCAGCGCGGGCACCACCAGCAGCCAGGACAGCGCGGGCAGGCTGCCGAACGCCAGCACCACCGCCACCAGCACCACCAGCGAGAACAGCAGCTGCTGCAGCTGCTGCAGCGCGAAGGAGACCGGCAGCGCGGCGCGCGGGAAGTGCAGCGCCCGCACCAGCCCCAGGTTGCCGGAGATGGCCCGCACCCCGGCCAGCACCGAGCTCTGGGTGAAGGTGAACACGAACACCCCGGTCACCAGGAACGGCACGTAGACGTCGCCCGGGATGCCCCGGCGGGCGCCCAGCAGCAGCCCGAAGACGAAGAAGTACACCGCCGCGTTCAGCAGCGGGGTGGCCACCTGCCACAGCTGGCCCAGCTTGGCCTGGCTGTACTGCGCGGTCAGCTTCGCCCGGGAGAAGGCCAGGATGAAGTGCCGGCGCGCCCACAGCCGGCGGACGTACTCGGCCAGCGACGGGCGGGCGCCGCTGACCGTCAGTCCGTACCGGGCGGCGAGTGCCGGAAGGTCGTCCTCGACCGGGACCGGGCGGGCCGGTGGGGAAGGCGGTGTGTGGAGGGCCTGACTCACATCCGCTTCTTTCGCTAGGGGGTGGGGGTGGCGGCGGTGCGGTGCGGTGCCGTGTTCCGCCCGGTGTTCCCCGCGGGTCTGCGCGCGTTCACTCACGTCGGGACGGCACCGTATCGTCGCAACGTGAGCGTAGGGCGAACGCACGTCGGAACGCAACCGTTCCGTCGTGGCAGCCAGGGCGCGGCGCCACTCTGTGCCGGATCGGTGTACGTGTCGGCGTCAGAACGGGTCCGTATCGTCGTCACGCCCTATGCTGGGCCGCATGACGACCAACGCCGACGAGCCCCAGCCACGTCCGCGCCGCAGGGCCCCCGCCGGGGCCGCCGTACTGCGGGAGGACGTGACGGAGGCCATCCGGGCGGCCGTCTTCGAGGAACTCGCGGCCGTCGGCTACGCGCGGATGTCCATCGAGGGGATCGCGCGCCGCGCGGGCGTCGGCAAGACCGCGGTGTACCGCCGCTGGCGCTCCAAACTGCACCTGGTCCTCGACCTGGTCTCCGCCATCGCCGTGCAGGGGCTGCCCGCGCCGGACACCGGCTCCCTGGAGGGAGACCTGCGACTGCTGTACGAGGTCACCTCACGCGCCCTGCGCCACCCCGTCGCCTCGCAGATCCTCCCCGACCTCCAGGCCGAGGCCGCCCGCAACCCCGACATCGCCGAGGCGCTCCAGAAGGCGCTGCGGGAGGGTCAGGACGGGGTCGCCAGGGGTGTCGTCACGGCGGCGCAGCAGCGGGGCGAGATGCGCCCCGGCGTCGACCACGCCCTGGCCCTCGACCTGATCTCCGGCCCCCTGTACTGGCGCTCGGTGGTCATCCGCAACCCGAAACTCCCGAAGAGCTACCTGCCCGCCCTGGCCAGAGCCACGACGGCGGCCCTCAGGGCGCTGTGAGCGGGCGCGGTCACGCCGACGGGTGGAGGCGGAGCCAGCCCTTCCAGGCTGAGGTGATCATGTCGTCGACGGTGTGGCGGGCCTTCCAGCCGATTTCGGTGGCGGCGCGGTCGGCGGAGGCGACGACGCTCGCCGGGTCGCCGGGACGGCGGGGGGCGACCGTGGGCGGCAGGTCGTGGCCGGTGAGGGCGTTGATGCGGTCGATCATGCCCCGGACGGAGACGCCCTCACCGCGGCCGATGTTGAGGGTGAGGTCCCGGCCGGGAGCGGCGCGCAGGGAGCGGGCCGCGGCCACGTGGGCCTCGGCCAGGTCGACCACGTGGATGTAGTCGCGGACACAGGTGCCGTCCGGGGTCGGGTAGTCGTCGCCGAAGATGCACGGGGGCGCCTGCTCGGTGAGTTTCTCGAAGACCATGGGGACGAGGTTGTAGACGCCCGTGTCGGCGAGCTCCGGGCTCGCGGCGCCCGCCACGTTGAAGTAGCGCAGGCAGGCCGTGGACAGACCGGCGGCCCGGCCCGCCGCGCGGACCAGCCACTCGCCGGCCAGCTTCGTCTCCCCGTACGGGGACATCGGCGCGCAGGGGGCGTCCTCGGTCACCAGGTCGGCGGCGGTCTCCGGCATGCCGTACACCGCCGCCGAGGACGAGAAGACGAAGGACGACACGGCACCGGCCGCCGTCACCGCCTCCAGCAGGACGCGCAGGCCCTCGACGTTCTCCCGGTAGTAGTGCAGGGGCAGTTCCAGCGACTCGGCGACCTGCTTCTTCGCCGCCAGGTGGACGACGCCGGTGGCCTCGTGGTCGGCGAGGGCGCGGGCCACCCGCTCGCCGTCCAGGGTCGAGCCGACCACCAGCGGCACTCCGTCCGGCACCCGGTCGGGGATGCCGGTGGACAGGTCGTCGTACACCACCGCCCGTTCGCCCGCCTCGGTCATCGCCCGTACGACGTGCGCCCCGATGTAGCCGGCGCCGCCGGTGATCAACCAGGTCATGTGCGGACGTCCCCTCGTCGTTGGCCCGCGGTGGGTGGTCGGTTCCCGCCGCTTCCCCGGATCTTAGTGAAGCAGGCGCCGGAGTCTCCCGCGTACGACCGAGGCGGCACCGCGTACGCCGAGCGCGACCCGCAGCGCCAGCGCGCCCGAGTGGGTGGCGTACGGCCGGACCAGCACCACGCCGTGCCGGACGCTCGGCACCGCGCGGCGGCGCAGCAGACCGGGGCCCGCACACGCGTGCGCGGTGACCTCGCGGCTCGAGCCGTCGCCGAAGCGCACCCGCAGGCGCAGGTCCCAGGCGCCCGCGCCGAGCGCGGCCAGCCGGGCCGGCCGTACGGTCGTCTCCGCGGACCAGCCGCCCCCGGCCGCCGCCCGCAGCGGTACCGTGCACGCCCTCCTGCCGCCGCCGTCCCGGTGCCGCCACTCGATCTCCAGCTCCGAGGGGTGCGCCCGCTCCAGCAGGCCGTACAGCTCGTGCAGGTGAAGGCGCAGGTGCAGGCGGGCGGTACGGGCGCGGGGGCGCAGCTCCGCGTCGACGGCGAGCGGCAGCCGGGTCACGGGACGGGCCGGCAGGGGCTCCAGGGTGACCCCGGGCAGGTCGGCGGACCAGCAGGGCGTGCCGTCCGCCGTGCGGGGGTACGGCGGGCACAGCCGCGCCGGGCGGCCCGCCAGTTCCTGGAGGCGGGGCAGGTCGCGCGGCTCGGGGGAGGCCAGCAGGACCCGCCCGATCAGCCGGCCGGGCGCGACCGGGTCGCGGGCCCAGTCGGCCGCGTCGTACTCGGCGAGGAACGCGCGCGTGTGCGCCCACCACGCGCGCCGGTGGTCCGCGTCGTGCAGCCGCAGCTCCCGCACGTACATGCGCAGCTCGTGGTCGAGGAACTTGGCCCGCGCCGCCCGCGCCAGCTCCTTCTGCCCGGCGGCCAGCAGGATCTCGTACGCCGTGCGGCACGCGCGCGTGCGGTCCCGCCAGTTGTCGAGGCCCGCGCGGTCCAGCGAGATCGACAGCCGCCGGGCGGACCGGCGCACCTGCCAGACGTAGACCCGGTCCGGGACCAGGGCGACGCGCGGGGCGGCGGCCCACAGGTGCGCGGTGAAGACGAAGTCCTCGTAGGGGAAGTGTCCCTCGGGGAAGCGGATGCCGTGCGCGCGCAGGAACGCCGTCGCGTAGAGCTTGTTGACGCAGAGGGTGTCGTGCACCAGGCGGGGGCGCCGGGCGGGGTGCGGGAGCACCCGGGGCGCCGCGTACAGGCCGGGCTGCCACGGCACCTCGCGCCCCGACGGCAGTTCGCGGCGCACGCACAGCCCGCCGGCGACGTCCGCGTCCGCCGCGCCCGCCGCGTCGAGGAGCGCGTCCACGGCACCGGGCGGGAGGACGTCGTCGCTGTCCAGGAACATCACGTACGGCGAGGTCGCCGCGTCGAGCCCGGTGTTGCGCGGGGAGCCGCAGCCGCCGCTGTTGGCGCGGTGCCGGATCAGCCGGAGGCGGGGTTCGGTGCCGGCCAGCCGGGCGAGCAGGCCCGCGCTGCCGTCCGTGGAGCAGTCGTCGACGGCCACGACCTCGCGCACGGCCGGCCCCTGCTCGAGCGCCGAGCGCACGGCGTCGGTCACATGGGCGGCGTCGTCGTGGCCTATCACCACGACGGTGACACCGGTGCCGCCGTCGGCGGCGGTCTGGGGGCGATGGGGGTGCATAGGCGTCCCCTGGGGCTCGAGTGACTGGTCACTGACCTTTTGCCCGTTAAAAGGTGCTTTGTACCCCCGCGTCCGTTGCGATGATGCCGCGGTGGCCGTCAGGCGCCGTTCGCCGCCGCCGTGTCCAGTGCGGCGGTGAGCCGGTCGAGGCGGGCCCGCAGCGACTGGATCTCGTCGATCCCGAAGCCGGTCGCGGCGACGATCCGGCGCGGGACGTCCACGGCCCGCTCGCGCAGCGCGGCGCCCTCCTCGGTGGGCCGCACCTCCACCGAGCGCTCGTCGAGCACGCTGCGCTCCCTGTGCACCAGGCCGGCCGTCTCCAGCCGTTTGAGCAGCGGGGACAGGGTGCCGGAGTCGAGCCGCAGGTGTTCGCCGAGCTTCTTGACGGGCAGGGTGCCGTGTTCCCAGAGGGCCAGCATCACCAGGTACTGGGGGTAGGTGAGGCCGAGGTCCTTGAGGACCACGCGGTACACGCCGTTGAAGGCGCGCGAGGTGGCGTGCAGGGAGAGGCAGATCTGCCGGTCGAGGCGGAGCCAGTCGTCGGCGGAACCGGGCGGCGGGGCACCGGCCGGGTCCGTGGCCGGCGCCGAGGGCGCGGCCGGCGGAAGGTTCGGGGTCGGTGTCATGGCTCCAGGGTAGCCCTTTCGAGCCATTTGATTGTGCGCAATTGAATCGTGTGCTCTACTTATGGTCGTGCGGCGGCCGGAGCCCTCGAAGGCGGAGGGCTCCGGCCGCCCGGCCACGACTCGAGAGGGAAGGTTCCCCATGGACGCGCTCTACACCGCTGTCGCCACCGCCACCCACGGCCGCGAGGGCCGCGCCGTCACCTCCGACGGCAAGCTGGACCTCGGTCTCGGCGCCCCCGTGGAGCTGGGCGGCAGCGGCGAGGGCACCAACCCGGAGCAGCTGTTCGCCGCCGGTTACGCGGCCTGCTTCGGCAGCGCCCTCGGCCTGGTCGGCCGGGCGGCGAAGGTCGACGTCAGCGAGGCCGCGGTGACCGCCGAGGTCGGCATAGGCAAGCAGGGCGAGGGCTTCGCGCTCGCCGTGACGCTGCGCGTCGAACTGCCCGACACGGTGGACGAGGAGACCGGCCGCAAGCTGGTCGAGCAGGCCCACCAGGTCTGCCCCTACTCCAACGCCACCCGCGGCAACGTCCCGGTCGACCTTGTCATCGAGTGACCGAGTGACCGAGTGACCGAACAGCCGAGTAACCGAACAACCGGGTGATCGAGCGATCGAGCAGCCGACCCGGCTCACCGGCCGGGTCGCCCCGAAGGCCGTCCGGAGGGCCGCCAGGTGGGCGGCCGGGCCGCCCGGGTCACGCCGTGTACGGCGTCCGAGGGCATCCCCCACCCGACGGAGCGGACCCGGGGCCCTTTGTGCGGAGCCCCGGGTCCGTCCTCCGACTCTGCCGCCGTGCGGCTCACTTCACGGCGCCCGCCATCACACCGGAGACGAACTGCCGCTGGAAGGCGAAGAACACGGCCAGCGGGATCACCATCGAGATGAACGCGCCCGGCGCCAGCACGTCGATGTTGTTGCCGAACTGCCGTACCTGCGTCTGCAGGGCGACCGTGATCGGCTGGCTCCCGGAGTCCGTGAAGATCAGCGCGACCAGCATGTCGTTCCACACCCACAGGAACTGGAAGATGCCCAGCGAGGCGATGGCCGGCCCGGCCAGCGGCATCACCACCCGGGCGAACAGGCGCAGTTCACCCGCGCCGTCCAGCCGGGCCGCCTCCAGCAGTTCCTTCGGGATCTCGGCGAAGAAGTTCCGCAGCAGGAACACCGCGAACGGCAGACCGAAACCGACGTGGAACAGCACCACCCCGGCCAGCGAGCCGAAGATGCCGAGGCTGCCGAAGAGTTCGGCGATCGGGATCAGCGCCACCTGCACCGGCACCACCAGCAGCCCCACCACACCGAGGAACCACCAGTCCCGGCCCGGGAACTCCATCCACGCGAAGGCGTACCCGGCGAGCGAACCGATCACCACCACCAGGACCGTCGCCGGGACGGTGATGTACGCCGTGTTCAGCAGGGAGCCGGTGATGTCGCCGTTCTCCAACAGGGTCCCGTAGGCGCCGAAGGTGAGCTGCGAGGGCTCGGTGAACACCGTCCACCAGCCGTCGGCGGCCATGTCCTCGGGGGTGCGCAGACTGGCCAGCAGCAGCCCGATCGTCGGGACCAGCCAGAACATCCCGACGACGATCAGGAACGCCTGGACCAGCCCCCCGCCGACCCGGTCGGCGAGCCGGGAGGCGAGCGAACGGGAGCCCGGTGAAAGCGACTTGACCGGTGGCCGTGCCTTGAGCGGACGTGAGCTCATCGCCTGGCCTCCCGCCTCAGCCGCCGCACGTTGAACCACATCACCGGGATCACCAGGAGCAGCAGGAACACCGCGATCGCGCTGGCGATGCCCGGCTGGTCCTCGGAGAAGCCCTTGCGGTACAGCTCCAGCGCGAGGACGTCGGCGTCGTCCTGGGAGGAGCCGGGGGCGATGATGAAGACCAGGTCGAACACCTTCAGCACATTGATCATCAGGGTGACGGTGACCACCGCGAGCACCGGCGCCAGCAGGGGCACCGTGACCCGTCTGAACACCTGCCACTCGCCCGCGCCGTCGACCCGCGCGGCCTCCAGCAACTCCCGGGGTATGCCCGCGAGTCCGGCCGCGATCAGCACCATCGCGAAGCCCGCCCACATCCAGATGTACGAGCCGATGACGGCGGGCGTGACCAACGACGGGCCCAGCCAGTCCAGGCCGTTGTACGGCTCCTTGAAGTTGCTCGCCGGAAGCCGGAGTCGTGCCCCGTCCGCCTCGGACGACAGGGAGAACGTGCCGTCGGCCGCCGCCGTGGTGGTCTCCACCACCGTGCCGTCCCTGACCGCCTCGATCCTCATGCCGGGATAGCCCGACTCGTCGGCGTCGACGCCGTTCAGCGTGCCGACGCCCTTGCCGCGGGTGAAGTCCTGCCAGGTCGTGCCGGTGATCCGGTCCGGCTCCGGCTTCGGCGCGGCCGCCCGCTCGGCGTCGTCCGGGATCAGGTCCGGGGCGACACCGACCAGCGGCAGCGTGACGGTGTCCCCGACGCGCACCGTCCCCTTGGTGACGAAGGCGCCACCGTCGGCCGCCTCCAGCGGCGACTCGCGGCCCGGGTGCGCCTTCGGGTACGCCGACGACTCGGCGAAGGTGTCGTGCACCCCCACCCACACCGCGTTCGCGACGCCCTTGTCCGGGTCCTGGTCGTACACCAGGCGGAAGATGATGCCCGCCGCCAGCATCGAGATCGCCATCGGCATGAAGACGACCAGCTTGAACGCCGTGCCCCAGCGGATCCGTTCGGTCAGCACCGCGAAGACCAGACCGAGCGCGGTCGCGACCGTCGGCGCGAACACCACCCAGATGACGTTGTTCTTCAGGGCGGTGCGGATGCCGTCGTCGGTGAACAGGGCCCGGTAGTTGTCGAATCCGGCGAAGCCGCCACCGGACTGGTCGTAGAAGCTGCGGATGACGGAGTACCCGATCGGGTAGACCACGAGCGCACCGAGCAGCAGCAGCGCGGGCAGCAGGAACAGCGCCGCGACGGTCCTGCGGGTGCCGGTGACGCTCCTGCGCGACTTGGGGGCGGCAGGGGCCTCGGGGACCCCCGCCGCCGTGTCCGACGCCATCGCCGGATCAGTCCCCGTACGCCGCGGCCGCGTCGGCCTCCAGCTTCGCCTGCGTCCCCGCGATGTCCTTCGGGTTCTTCAGGAAGTCCTGCAGCGCCTTCCACTCGCCCTTGCCGGGGGTGCCGCCGAACGCCTGCGGAGCCTGGTCGGACATGTCGAAGCGGAAGTCGTCACCGGCGTCGATGAGCGCCTTGGCCATCTTCTGCTGCACCGCGTTCGGATACGCCGAGTTCGGCACGTTCTTGTTCGGCGAGAGGTAGCCGCCCAGCTTCGCCTGGACACCGGCCGCGTCCGGGGAGGCGAGGAAGGTCGCCAGGGCCTGCGACGCCTTGGAGTCCTTCAGGATCACGGCCGCGTCGCCGCCGGACACCACGGGCGGGCTGTCACCGACCGCCGGGAACGGGAACACCTTCGCGTCCGTGCCGACCTTCGCCTTGGTCTCACCGATGTTGACCTGCACGAAGTCGCCCTCGTAGACCATGCCCGCCTTGGGCTGGTCACCACCGGTGAACGTCTGCGTCACGGAGGCCGGGAACTCGGTCTGCAGCGCGCCGCCCGGGCCGCCCGCCACGTAGTCCGGCTTGCCCCAGATCTCCGCCAGCGTGGTCAGCGCCTCCTCCACGGAGGGGTCCGTCCACTTGATCTCGTGCGCAGCGAGCCGGTCGTACTTCTCCGGGCCCGCCTGGGAGAGATAGACGTTCTCGAACCAGTCGGTCAGCGTCCAGCCGTCGGCGCCGCCGACCGAGAACGGGGTGACGCCGGAGTCGTAGACCGTCTGCGCCGCGGTGAGCAGTTCGTCCCACGTCTTCGGCTCGCTCGCGCCCGCGTTCTCGAAGACCTGGGCGTTGTACCAGATCAGCGACTTGTTGGCGGCCTTGTAGTAGACGCCGTACTGCTTGCCGTCGACCGTGCCGATGTCCTGCCAGCCCTGCGAGTAGTTCTTGGCGAGCTCCGCCCGCGCCTCGGCGCCCAGCGGCTTGGCCCAGTTCTTCTCCACGGCCTGCTTGACGGCGCCCGGCTGCGGCAGCAGCGCCACGTCCGGCGGGGCGCCGCCCGCGATCTTCGAACCGAGGAAGTTGACGATGGGGTCCTGGGCGGGGACGAAGGTCACCTTCGCGCCGGTGCGCTTCTCGAACTCCGCCAGGACCTTCTTGAAGTTGGCCTGTTCGGTGCCGGTCCACACGGCGGCGACCTCGAGGCTCTCACCGTCCAACCGGGGAAGCGTGACGGTGGCGGCGGTCTCGTCGGCGGGACCGCCCGCGCCGTCCGCACCGTCGGAGGTGCTGCCGCCGTCGCCCCCTCCGCACGCGGTGAGCGAGACCGCGAGGACACCCGCGACGACGGCGGCCGAGGTTCTCGCCGCCCTGCGGGTGCGGGGAGTCGCCGTTTCCGTAAGCGTGCCGGGCGACCTGCGTGTCCGGATGATTCTGCTCGTCCTGCGCATCACTGCCCCGTTCTTCGTATCTCGTCGAACGTCGAGCGCTGTCCCGTGGGCTCTGTGTACGCCCGGGAGGACGGGGCGGCAAGACCGCGTCCTGTGTCAAGTCCGGGATCGTGACCGCGTCGTGACTCTCCGGGGCCGTGGAGCGCCGGATCGGGGCATGCCGGGGCGGGGCCGGGCGTGTCCGTGCCGCGCGGTGGCTGACGCGGGGTCAGCCGGCTCGGGGTCAGGTCAGAGCAGGGACGGCACCTCGGTGGCCGAGACCTGGCGGGCCGCGCGTTCCAGCGCGCTGGCGAGCAGCGCGAGGTCGGTCGGGCCGTTGCCGAGTTCCCGGACCGGGCGGCGGGCCGGCGGATCGCCCATGCGGTGCCACTCCAGCGGCACGACCGTGGGCCGCAGCGTCGCCGTGCGCGGGATGCGGCCGGTCACCCGTCCGCCCTGGAACGCGGTCGCCGTGCCGTCCGGGTGGACCAACTGCCCGCGGCCCGGCGCCGGTTCTCCCCCGCTGTCCCGGCCCTGCTCGAACGGGGAGGTGTCCCCACGGCCGCCCGGCGCGGGCGGGTCGAGCGCCACGCGCAGGGTCGCCCGCCTCACCGGCTCGGTCTCCGCCGTACGGGCGCAGGGGCCGGTGGCGGCCACCAGGTGCACGCCCAGCCGCTCGCCCTCCCGCGCGACCGCCTCCAGCGCCCGCAGCACCGACCCGGCGGCGGGCCGCCCCGGCGAGCCGAGCGCGGGGGAGACCAGCGCGTCCAGGTCGTCCACGACCACCACCAGCCGGGGCAACGGCGGCGGGGCCTCCGTCCTGCGCCGCGCGGCCCCGGGCCGCAGCCGCAGCGTCGAACTGGGCGGGGCGTCCAGGTCCCCGGAGTGCTCACCGCCGGCGGCCGCCTGGCCGCGGGGCGCGGTCGTGCGCTGGGCGACCATACGGTCCGACAGCTCACGCCCGGTGTGCCACTCCACGAAGTCCGACCGGCCGAGCAGTTCGGCACGCCGCTTCAGCTCGGCGCTCAGCGACTGGGCGA
Source organism: Streptomyces sp. M2CJ-2 (assembly GCF_016757295.1). Lineage (NCBI taxonomy): Bacteria > Bacillati > Actinomycetota > Actinomycetes > Kitasatosporales > Streptomycetaceae > Streptomyces > Streptomyces sp. M2CJ-2. Next base: position 45,189 of record NZ_JAESIF010000011.1, read on the forward strand.
ACTCCCGCATCCGCACCGGATCGTTGGCGCTGAGATGCGTGGTGACGTGCGGCACGTCCGTACACATCCGCAGTCCGTCGCCCGGTGCGCCGCCCGACGCGGCGGCGCACCGGCCGTCCACCAGGACGATGCCCAGCCGGTCCGGCCGTTCGGCCGCGGCCAGGGAGGCGACGACGGCCCGGAGCAGTTCGGTACGGCCGCTGCCGGTCGGCCCCTCCACCAGCAGATGCGGCCCTTCGGCCGCGAGGTCGGCGGGGACCGGGCCGCGCGGGCCGGCGCCCAGCACCGCGGACACCCGGCCGCCGACGCTCTCCTTGTCGTCGGCAGCGTCCGCCCAGCGGGCCATCAGCGAGGCCGGGGTGGCGCGGGCCAGCCCCAACTCGTCCAGCAGCCGCGCCGACTGGGGCAGCGGCGCCGACACGCGCGTGTGCACCGTGCCGGGGACACCCTCCGGGCGCAGCGGCGCCAGCGCCCGCGCGAAGCGTTCGGCCCACGCCGGGGAGACCGCGTCGACCGTGGCGACCGTGCCGTGACCGACCGGCCCCCGCGTCGCCCCCGTACCGGTGCCGGCCACCCGCAGCAGCCGCAGGGTGGTCGCCACGTCCCCGCTGAGCAGGGCGACGGCACCGCACTCCCGGAACGCCGGGGTCACCGCGCAGGCCGCCTCGTACGTCTGCGCGACCGGGGACGCGGCGGAGGCGGCGGACGTCTCGGCGAGACACACCAGGTGGATCCCGGCCCGCGGCCCCTCCACGGCCAGCCGCACCAGCGCGTCGCGCACCTCCGGGGCACCGGGGTCACCGTCCACGACGACCACGGTGTACGGCCCCGCGAAGCCGTCCGCCGGGCCGGCGCCGTCGCCCACGGCCCAGGAGGGACGCCGGTGCTCGCTCCGGTCGGCGTCGGCGGGCCGGGGCTGCTCCGGGATGAACGGGGCGGCGGGGGCCGGTCGGGTGGGCGGGGCCGGTGCCGCGTGGTCGTGGTCCGCCAGGCGGCGCAGCAGTTCCTCGGTGCGGGCCGCGGCCTGTTCGCGGTCGTGGGCGAGGAGCAGCCGGCAGTCCTGGCCGTGCCCCGGGCGTACGTGCGGCAGCCAGCCCAGCCAGGCCCATTCGGCGGTCCGCTCCTCCAGGGGGCGGGAGCGGTCCGCGGTGATCAGGACGATCTCCAGCGCGTCGGGGGAGTGCAGCGCGGCGAGTTGGGCCAGCACCACGCGGGCCAGCCCAGTGAGCCGCTCGCGCGGGCCGGCCAGGCCCAGCGAGCCCACCTCGCGCAGTCCCGAGGTCATCGGTACGGCGGGCAGCAGGCCCGAGCCGCCCGGCACCGCCCGGTCGGCCGTGCCGAGGCGTATCGCGAGGGTCTCCGGATGGCCGGGCCCGCGCTCCCACAGCCGGGGGCCGGGGCCCAGCGCGGTCAGCAGCAGGGCGGCGGGGTCGGGCCAGGTCTCGGGCGGCCCCGGCGCGGCCACGGCCCGTTCGGGCGGGACGGCGCCGGCCGCCTCCCCGCCGGACCCGTCCGCCCCGGCGCTCTCCGGTCCCTGGCGTCCCCCGGCCAGGCGCCGCGCCCACGCGGAGAGCCCGCCGCGCCTGCGGGCGCCGGAAGGCTGCTGCGTGAGCCCGGCGCCGTCCAGGTCGGTGCCGCGCAGCGGGGTGCCCTTGCGGCTGGTGGGGGGAGGGGTTCCGGGGCCGCCGGTGCCCGAGTGGGTGAGCCCGGTGGGGGGCGCCGGGGGTGCCGGGGGCTCTGGGGGCGTCCCGCCGTACGGGTCGTCCGGGCGCCCGGTGTCCGGGTCGCCGTCGGCGGACCTCGGCTGCGACACCCGGCGCCCCCGGGGGACCCGCGGCAGCTCGCCCCGGGGAACGACGTGCACCGTGCGCCCGCCGGGACCGGAGGTGTCCGTCCCGTGGTTCTCGATCCCCGGTGCGCCGCCCTGGCCGGGGACCAGCGGCGTGTCCGCCCCGTACCCGCCGGAGGCGGTGGCCCAGGGTGCGGAACCGTGGCCGTGGTGGGTCAAACGGCCCGGCTGCACCGGCTGCGCGGCCGGTACCCGCGCATACCCCGACCCCAGCGTCCCCGTCCCCGAGGTCGTCCCGGCCGACGCCCCTGCCCCGGCCGGCTCCCCGCTGCCACCACCGCCGGCCCGGTCGCCGCCCGCGCGGGGACCCGGCACGCGTACGTGCCCCTCCCCGTCCGGGGTCGTCCGCGCGCGTGCCCCCGGCCCGGCGGCCGGGGTGAGGCGCAGGGCCGACTCGCCGATCCGCAGCAGCGCGCCCGGTGCCAGTGCGACCGGGCGCGGGCCCACCCGCCGGCCGTCCAGGGTCGTGCCGTTCGTGGAACCGAGGTCGGCGACCGAGACCCTGCCGTCCGGGCCGACCGTCACCGCGCAGTGCAGCCGGGAGACGTCCGGGTCGTCGAGCGGCACATCGGCGTCGGCCGAGCGGCCGATGCGGATCTCACCGCCGTGCAGCAGATGGACGCCGCCCGCGTCGGGCCCGGCGACGACATGGAGCCTGGTCGGGGTGTCGTCCAGCTCGGGATGCGGCTCGGGTGCGCCCGGGGCGCCCACGGCCAGCACCGCGCCGTCGGTCAGCGGAGGCTCGCCGAGGGTGCAGCGCTGGGCGTCCAGCCGCTGGTCACCGGCGTACAGCACCGGGGCGCCCGAGCCCGAGGAGGAGGAGCCGGAGCCCCCGTCGCCGCCGGACACCGCGGAGACCAGCGCGGCGGCCACCGCCGCCAGGGCCGTGCCGGCGGGGGCGGTGACGACCACGTGGCCCCGCTCGGGGGAGGGCGGGCCCAGCGGGTCTACGACGGTCAGCCGGATCTGCATCGCCGGGAGCGGTCCCTTCTGCGCGGGCGCCCGCGGCACAGGGGACGAAGCGGCCCCGCGGTCCCCCACCGCGGACTTCCCCCACCACCACACGCGCACGTACGGCCAGTACTGCAGGCATCCTCGCACCTGACACCGGCAACATGCCCGCCCCCCGGCATCAAATGATCTTGATTGGTCGGCTCTGCCCTCAAAAGTGCCTGACCAATACGCCGCGGATGATCGTTTCGGCGTCACTTGAGATCGGTCACGTCCGGTGTCCGGCAACCAAACGGACCGAGTCGAGCGTCTTTCGTCGAACGCGGACGGGAACCCGCACGTAGAACCTCACACGGCCCCTGCTGGAACCCGACACAGGGCGGAAAGCCGGCACGGACCCGACACGAAAAGGACGGGAAGACGTCGAAGTTGGCAAGCCGGTGTCCCGTGCGGCGGCACTACAGTGGGCGGAGCATTTCCGTTCCGCGGTACGACGAACCACGGTGTACGCCAGCCAAGCAAGCAGCAGGGAGCGCATGACGTGCGGCCGGTAGGGAGCAAGTACCTGCTCGAGGAGCAGATCGGACGCGGCGCCACGGGCACCGTCTGGCGGGGCCGCCAGAGGGAGACCGCGGGGGCCGAGGCGGCGGTGCCCGGCCAGCCGGGTGAGACCGTCGCGATCAAGGTCCTCAAGGAGGAGCTCGCGAGCGACGCGGACATCGTGACGCGGTTCCTGCGGGAGCGCTCCGTCCTGCTCAGGCTGACCCACCCCAACATCGTCCGGGTCCGCGACCTGGTCGTCGAGGGCGATCTGCTGGCTCTGGTCATGGACCTCGTCCAGGGCCCCGACCTGCACCGCTACCTGCGGGAGAACGGCCCGTTCACCCCCGTCGCCGCCGCGCTGCTGACCGCTCAGATCTCCGACGCGCTCGCCGTCAGCCACGCCGACGGCGTGGTGCACCGCGACCTGAAGCCCGCCAACGTCCTGCTCAAGCAGGACGGCGGCGAGATGCATCCGATGCTGACCGACTTCGGCATCGCCCGGCTGGCCGACTCCCCGGGCCTGACCCGCACCCACGAGTTCGTCGGCACGCCCGCGTACATCGCGCCCGAGTCCGCCGAGGGCCGCCCGCAGACCTCCGCCGTCGACATCTACGGCGCCGGCATCCTGCTGTACGAGCTGGTCACCGGCCGCCCGCCGTTCTCCGGCGGCTCCGCCCTGGAGGTGCTGCACCAGCACCTGAGCGCCGAACCGTGCCGCCCCTCCACGGTCCCGGACCCGCTGTGGACGGTCATCGAACGCTGCCTCAGCAAGGAACCCGAGCGCCGGCCCAGCGCCGAGAACCTCGCGCGCGGCCTGCGCGTCGTCGCCGACGGAACCGGTGTGCACGCGAACTCCGCGCAGATCGCCGCCGCGGAGAACGTCGGCGTGCTCCTCATGCCCGACCCGGCGCCCGCCCCCGTGCCCGGCACACCGGGCGCGCCCGGTGCCGCCGACCCGACGCAGGTGCTGCCGCACACCGGGGGCGCGTACGACCCCGACGGCGCGACCAGCGTCCTGCCGCACGCCGGTGCCCACCCCGGCGGGCCCTCCGGTGCCGCCGACCCGACCGCCGTCATGCCCCCGGTGCCACCGGGCCCGCCCGGCCAGGGCGGCCAGGGGCAGGGCGGCCCCGACGACCCGCACCCCTGGCAGAACCAGCTGCGCGCGGCCCGCGACCGCAACGAGCAGACGCAGGTCCAGTACCTCGACCCGGGCGAGGACCCGCTGCGCCGCCGCCCCCAGCGGCAGGTCGCCCGGCCGCCGCAGCCGCCGCAGCCGGCGCAGCAGCCGCCGCAACGTCGTCCGCAGCCCCAGCCCGCTCCCGGCTACGGACGGCAGCAGCAGCCGTACCAGCAGCCGCAGCAGTACGCCCCGCCGCCACCGCAGCGGCCGCGGCAGCCCGAACCGCAGCGGTACACCCCGCCGCCGGAGCCGCGGCGTCCCGCGCGCGAGCCCCGGCAGCGGCAGCGCAGCGCCAACCCGATGCGCATCCCCGGTCTCGGCTGCCTGAAGGGCTGCCTGTTCACGATCATCATCCTGTTCGTCGCGAGCTGGCTGATCTGGGAGCTGAGCCCGCTGCAGGACTGGATCGGCAGCGGCAAGGGCTACTGGGACCAGCTCACCGACTGGTTCGGCACGGCGACGGACTGGATCCAGGACCTGGGCGGACCCGGGGCGCCGTAGAGCCCCGACCACCATGGGCGCCCGCCCCCTCCGGGGGCGGTTCCGACTTGTTTGCCGATTTGTCGACACCCGGCGGGTGAATTCGGCGTCCCCGGTGAACGTCGGCTTTCGAGGCGCGTAGCTTTGGCGGCAACACGCGTCGGTAGGAGCAGTCTTGGCACGGAAGATCGGCAGCCGGTACACCGCCCACCAGATCCTGGGTCGGGGCAGCGCCGGCACGGTGTGGCTCGGCGAAGGGCCGCGAGGACCCGTCGCCATCAAGTTGCTGCGCGAGGACCTCTCCTCCGACCAGGAGCTCGTGGGGCGTTTCGTGGGGGAGCGGACGGCACTGCTCGGCCTGGAGCACCCGCACATCGTCTCGGTGCGCGACCTGGTGGTCGACGGCAACGACCTCGCCCTGGTCATGGACCTGGTCCGCGGCACGGATCTGCGCACCCGGCTCGACCGGGAGCGCAGGCTCGCACCGGAGGCCGCGGTGGCGATCGTCGCCGACATCGCGGACGGCCTGGCGGCGGCGCACGCGGCGGGGGTCGTGCACCGGGACGTCAAACCGGAGAACGTGCTGCTGGACATGCAGGGCCCGCTCGGCCCCGGCGGCTCGCACCGCGCCCTGCTGACCGACTTCGGAGTGGCCAAACTCATCGACACCCCGCGCCGCACCAGGGCCACGAAGATCATCGGGACGCCGGACTACCTGGCGCCGGAGATCGTGGAGGGCCTGCCGCCGCGCGCGTCGGTCGACATCTACGCGCTCGCCACGGTCCTGTACGAGCTGCTCGCGGGCTTCACGCCGTTCGGCGGCGGGCACCCCGGGGCGGTGCTGCGCCGCCACGTCACCGAGTCGGTGGTCCCGCTCCCCGGCATCCCCGACGAACTGTGGCAGCTGCTCGTGCAGTGCCTGGCCAAGGCGCCGGCCTCGCGGCTGCGCGCCTCGGAGCTGGGGACACGGCTGCGGGAGCTGCTGCCGATGCTGGCGGGGATGCCGCCGCTGGACGTGGACGAGCCGGACAACGATCCGGTGGAGCCGGAGCGGCCGGAGCGGCCGGAGCGAGGGGACACCCCGGCCTCCGGTCCGGCACCGGGCACCGGGGTGCCCGTGCGGCGGCGCGGCGCGGTCCCGCTGGTGCCGGGTGCGAAGCCGGCCGACTCCAACCGGGACACCCACACCTCGATGCGGGTGCCGTCCCCCGACGAGCTGCCCGGCGGCGTCCGCGGCACGGCCCGCGCGCCTCGCGCGAGCGGCGCCCGCCGTCCCGGTTCGGCCCGCAACCGCGCGCTCGCCCGCCGACGCCGGCTGACCCTGGCCGCGCTGACGGTGACCCTGCTGGCCGCGGTGGGCGCGGGCGCCTGGCTGGCCGCCTCGGACGACGAGCCGGCAACGAACCACAAGGGCAACGACGGCAGCGGCAACTCGGCCCCAGCCACCCCCTGAGCCGCACCCGCCCCACGCGTGACCGGTACTGACGTCACCGGTGGGGATTCCGGCCCGGTGTTCGGTAGGGGCGGCTCGAGCGAGCCGTTACGCTGGGGGTGTGGCAGTCGTCGATGTATCCGAAGAGCTCAAGTCCCTCTCCTCGACCATGGAGTCGATCGAGGCCGTTCTGGACCTCGACAGGATGAGGGCAGACATCGCCGTGCTCGAGGAGCAGGCGGCCGCGCCCTCCCTGTGGGACGACCCGGAGGCGGCGCAGAAGATCACCAGTAAGCTCTCCCACCTCCAGGCCGAGGTCAGGAAGGCGGAGACGCTGCGCGGGCGGATCGACGATCTCGCCATTCTCTTCGAGATGGCCGAGGAGGAGGACGACCCGGACACCCGCGCGGAGGCCGAGGCCGAGCTCACGGGCGTCCGCAAGGCGCTCGACGAGATGGAGGTCCGCACCCTCCTGTCCGGCGAGTACGACGCCCGTGAGGCGCTCGTCAACATCCGGGCGGAGGCCGGGGGCGTCGACGCCGCCGACTTCGCGGAGAAGCTCCAGCGGATGTACCTGCGCTGGGCCGAGCAGCACGGCTACAAGACCGAGGTCTACGAGACGTCGTACGCGGAGGAGGCCGGCATCAAGTCGACCACCTTCGCCGTGCAGGCGCCCTACGCCTACGGCACCCTCTCGGTCGAGCAGGGCACGCACCGCCTGGTGCGCATCTCGCCCTTCGACAACCAGGGCCGGCGCCAGACCTCGTTCGCGGGCGTCGAGGTGCTCCCCGTCGTCGAGAAGGCCGACCACGTCGACATCGACGAGAGCGAGCTGCGCGTCGACGTCTACCGCTCCTCGGGCCCCGGCGGCCAGGGCGTCAACACCACCGACTCCGCGGTGCGCATCACGCACCTCCCGACCGGCATCGTGGTCTCCTGCCAGAACGAGCGCTCCCAGATCCAGAACCGCGCCACCGCGATGAACGTCCTCCAGGCCAAGCTGCTGGAGCGGCGCCGCCAGGAGGAGCAGGCCAAGATGGACGCCCTCAAGGGCGACGGCGGCAACTCCTGGGGCAACCAGATGCGTTCGTACGTGCTGCACCCCTACCAGATGGTCAAGGACCTGCGCACGGAGCAGGAAGTCGGCAACCCCGAGGCCGTGTTCAACGGTGAGATCGATGGCTTCCTGGAGGCCGGAATTCGCTGGCGCAAGCAGCGGGAGAAGTGACCTCCGCGCTGACAGCGCTTTGTCGACAAGGCAACTGCCGCCCCCAGGGCGGCAGTTGCCTTTCGTATGCCGGTGATGTCGGGGTTTTACATCACACTCACGGCTTCGATGTCCGGCAAACCGCGCGTAGGTGGGCATCGCGTACGCAACGGCCTTGACGTTCATTTGAAAAGTGGGAAGGGTGAGGCGCGGCATGCGTATCTCTGGGGCGCATGTGAACCGGGGGGCGTTTCATCGCAGTCACCCCCGTTGATCACGGCCCCGAGCGCCGCCTCATTGACGATGAGCTACTGGGGGTAGCAACCAGATGACCAAGAAGACGCGTATCCGTGTCGCACGGATCGCGGCCGCTGCCGTGATCGCGGGCGGCGCCTCGCTGACCGCCGCCGGCGCGGCCTCCGCCCTCGGCATAGGTGTGAACGCCGGTGTCGGGAGCCAGGGCGCCAACGTCGGCGTCAACGTGAACGTCGGGGACGAGGACTCGGACGGCGGGGAGCCCACCCCGCCGGAGACCCCGCCGACCGAGCTCCCGACCGAGGACCCCACGACCGACCCGATCGAGGAGCCCACGACGGAGCCCACGACGGAGCCGACCGAGGAGCCGTCCGAGGACCCCACGACCGACCCGACCGAGGACCCCACGACGGCCCCGACCACCCCGGGTGCCGGCAAGGGTGACGGAGGCAACGGCAACGACAAGGGCAACGGTGGTGGCGGCAACGCCGCCAACCCCGCCGGGGGCTCCGACGTCTCCACCCAGGAGAAGGGCTCCTCGGCCCTCACCGGCACGGGCGACGAGCCCGCCACGTCGGCCCAGGGCAACGGCCAGGAGCTCGCCGAGACCGGCGCCGCCGAGATGACCTTCCTGGTGCTCGGCGCCGCCACGATGATCGCCGGCGGCATCGGCTTCCGCGTGCTGCCGCGCCTCATGACCGGCCGCGACGGCGCCGCCGCCTGACGGTGACGCCACGCGTACACACCGTACGCAGGGCGGGGAAACAGGCCGAGGGGCCCGGAGCGCAGCTGCGCTCCGGGCCCCTCGGGCGTGCTCAGGGTTCTCCGTGCCGGATGTGCCGGACGTACCGGACGGCGGATCCGCGACGGTCAGACGGTCTGGTGGGCGAGCAGTGCCACCGCCGCGACCAGGACCGCCAGCAGGGCGATCAGCGTCATGGGGTTCAGGCCCGCGAAGAAGTTCACCTGCTGCATCCGCTCGCGGCTCGCACGGCACACCGGGCACCGGCCCTCGCTCACGGGTGCGGCGCAGTTGGCGCACACCAGCCGGTCGTACGTCATCCGCTCTCCCTCCTCGCACCGGTTCCAGTCAGTACAACGCTCGCGGCGGCGCGAACGTTCCCCCCCACCACTGTGCCAGGTTCCCCGGAAATCGGCGCGGCCCCCGTACCCTGCCCGCCCCGCCCCCGCCTCCGGGCCGACGGGCCCGCCGCACATCCGGAATAAAGCGCGCAAGTGGCACGCAACCCACTCCGGTGACTGCGGTCGGGCTTCCGCTTCGCGTAAGGTCACGCACATCTACCCCCGGCGACCCGTGGTGCACCCGTGATCCGATTCGACAACGTCTCCAAGGCCTACCCCAAGCAGAACCGTCCCGCCCTCCGAGATGTCTCCCTGGAGGTCGAGAAGGGCGAGTTCGTGTTCCTCGTGGGGTCCTCGGGCTCCGGCAAGTCCACCTTCCTGCGGCTGATCCTCCGCGAGGAGCGGGCCAGCCACGGTCAGGTGCACGTCCTGGGCAAGGACCTCGCGCGCGTCTCCAACTGGAAGGTGCCGCAGGTCCGGCGCCAGCTGGGGACGGTGTTCCAGGACTTCCGCCTGCTGCCCAACAAGACGGTCGCCGAGAACGTGGCCTTCGCGCAGGAGGTCATCGGCAAGTCCCGGGGCGAGATCCGCAAGTCCGTGCCGCAGGTGCTCGACCTCGTCGGGCTCGGCGGCAAGGAGGACCGGATGCCCGGTGAGCTCTCCGGCGGTGAGCAGCAGCGCGTCGCCATCGCGCGGGCCTTCGTCAACCGGCCCAAGCTGCTCATCTGCGACGAGCCCACCGGCAACCTCGACCCGCAGACCTCGGTGGGCATCATGAAGCTGCTCGACCGCATCAACCGGACGGGCACCACGGTGGTGATGGCGACGCACGACCAGAACATCGTGGACCAGATGCGCAAGCGCGTCATCGAGCTGGAGAAGGGCCGTCTCGTCCGCGACCAGGCGCGCGGCGTCTACGGCTACCAGCACTGACGAGGAACGGAAAGGCTCAACCCCACGCCATGCGCGCCCAGTTCGTTCTGTCGGAGATCGGTGTCGGTCTCCGCCGCAATCTGACGATGACCTTCGCCGTCGTCGTCTCCGTCGCCCTGTCGCTCGCCCTGTTCGGCGGGTCGCTCCTGATGAGCGACCAGGTCAGCAGCATGAAGGGCTACTGGTACGACAAGGTCAACGTCTCCATCTTCCTGTGCAACAAGAGCGACGCCGAGTCCGACCCCAACTGCGCCAAGGGCGCGGTGACCGAGGACCAGAAGGGGCAGATCAAGGGCGACCTGGAGAAGATGTCGGTCGTCGACTCGGTCACCTACGAGTCCCAGGACACGGCGTACAAGCACTACAAGGAGCAGTTCGGCGACTCCCCGCTGGCCAGCTCCCTCACCCCGGACCAGATGCAGGAGTCGTACCGCATCAAGCTGAAGGACCCGGAGAAGTACCAGGTCGTCGCGACCGCCTTCGACGGGCGGGACGGGGTGCAGTCGGTTCAGGACCAGAAGGGCATCCTGGACAACCTCTTCGGGCTGCTGAACGGCATGAACTGGGCCGCCCGCGCGGTGATGGCGCTGATGCTGGTCGTCGCCCTGATGCTGATCGTCAACACGGTGCGCGTCTCGGCGTTCAGCCGTCGGCGGGAGACCGGGATCATGCGTCTGGTCGGCGCCTCGGGCTTCTACATCCAGGCGCCGTTCATCATGGAGGCCGCGGTCGCCGGACTCATCGGCGGCACCCTCGCCTGCGGGTTCCTGCTGGTCGGCCGGTACTTCATCATCGACAACGGACTGGCGCTGTCGGAGAAGCTGAATCTGATCAACTTCATCGGCTGGGACGCGGTGCTGACGAAGCTTCCGCTGATCCTCGCCACGAGTCTGCTGATGCCTGCCCTGGCCGCTTTCTTCGCGTTGCGCAAGTACCTGAAGGTGTGACTCTTGCCAAGAAGGGGCGTACGGTCAACCGGCCGTGCGCCCCTTCGCGTTGTCCTAGACTCGCCGGCATGTCAGGTCGTGCCCTGTTCTGTCAGCCCCGCCGCGTCCGTCGCGGATCCGCCCTGACGTTGGTGTTCGCGAGCGTCCTCGTGGCCGGCGCGGCCACCGGCAGCCTGCCCGCGGCCGACCGGGAACCCGCCGCGCACCCCACCCAGGCGGCCGCCCCCACCGGACGTCATGCGGAGGTCGCCGAGGCGGCCGAGGAGGCCATGGCGGCCGGCACGTCCCCGGTGGAGGCCGCCGAGCGCGCCGTCAGCCGCAGCGGGGACCGGTGGGGCGCCGTCTACTCCCCGGGCGAGTACGAGGAGTTCGAGGACGCCCTCGACGGCCGGTACACCGGCGTCGGCCTGTGGGCCCGCGAACGGTCCGGCCGTATCGAGGTGACCAGGGTGGGCAGCGACACCCCCGCGGCCGACGCCGGTATCCGCGCGGGCGACCGGCTGCGCAGCGTCGACGGCGAGCGGGTCGACGGGCGGCCCGTCACCGAGGTCGTCTCCTTACTGCGCGGTGACGACGTGGCCGAGTCCGCCGGCACCACCGTCCGCCTCGGTCTGGAACGCGGCACACGCGCGTGGAGCGAGACCCTGCGCCGGGTCAGGCTGTCCCGCGACACCGTCACCGTGGACGAACTCCTCGGCCGGATCATCGTCGTCAAGGTCGGCGCCTTCACCAAGGGCTCCGGAGACCAGGTCCGGGCCGCCGTGGAGGAGGCGCCGGCCGACGCCGGCCTCGTCCTCGACCTGCGCGGCAACTCCGGCGGCCTGGTCGCCGAGGCGGTCACCGCGGCCTCCGCCTTCCTCGACGGCGGCCTGGTCGCCACCTACGACGTCGAGGGCGAGCAGCGCGCCCTGCACGCCGAGCCCGGCGGCGACACCGCCAGACCCCTGGTCGCGCTCGTCGACGGCGGGACGATGAGCGCGGCCGAACTGCTCACCGGCGCCCTCCAGGACCGGGGCCGGGCGGTCGTGGTGGGCTCCCGCACCTTCGGCAAGGGCTCCGTGCAGATGCCCGGCCGGCTGCCCGACGGCTCGGTCGCCGAACTGACCGTCGGCCACTACCGCACCCCGTCCGGCCGGGGCGTCGACGGACACGGCATCACCCCCGACCTGGAGGCCGACGAGCAGGCGCTCCGGCGGGCGGGGACGGTCCTCGCCGGGCTCGGCCGGTAGCCGCGCGGGAAACGGCTTTCCGAAAACCCCCTCCGTAGTGCGAAAATGGGCGCACTATGGCTAAGGAAAAAGGGCGCAAGCTGATCGCGCAGAACAAGAAGGCGCGGCACGACTACCTCATCATCGACACCTACGAGGCCGGCCTGGTCCTCACCGGGACCGAGGTGAAGTCGCTGCGTCAGGGCAGGGCCTCGCTGGTGGACGGCTTCGTCCAGCTCGACGGCAACGAGGCGTGGCTGCACAACGTGCACGTCCCCGAGTACAGCCAGGGAACCTGGACCAACCACAGCGCGCGGCGCAAGCGCAAGCTGCTGCTGCACCGCGCGGAGATCGACAAGCTGGAGTCCAAGTCCCAGGAGACGGGGCACACCATTGTGCCGCTCGCCCTGTACTTCAAGGACGGCCGCGCGAAGGTGGAGATCGCGCTGGCGAAGGGCAAGAAGGAGTACGACAAGCGTCAGACGCTCCGCGAGAAGCAGGACCGCCGCGAGACCGAGCGGGCGATCTCGGCGGTCCGCCGCAAGCAGCGGGCGTAGCGCCCGCCCACGGCGGACGGCCGTGCGTGAGAGGGCTCCGGGCCCGTCCGGACCCGTCGCACGGGAATACGCTGGCACCGACCCGCGTTGGTCACGTACGATGGCGACAGCACCCCACAGCGGGTGCGCACCTTGAGAAGAGAACATGGGGATGATCGGTTTCGACAGCGGCTGTCGAAGCAGGGGAAGCGTGTCGAGGAAGCGGCCATGATCTCGTAAACCACAGGCCGAAAAAAATAATCGCCAATTCCAAGCGATCCATCTCCCAGGGCGAGCTCGCCCTCGCTGCCTGATTTCAGGTAGCGAGCAGCAGCTCTCCTACTAGAGGGAGTGTCAGCCCGGGGGTGTTCCCGACCCGGATCCTGGCATCATTCAGGGGACTAAACCTTGATCCCGGTCACGGGGTGAAGAGGGAAAACTAACAGTGACTGAGCCCGTCGGAGACTTGTCCGCGTGATCTCCGGGGCTGAGAAAAGCACAGCGGACTGCACACGGAGAAGCCCTGGTTCCGCACCGTTGGACGCGGGTTCGATTCCCGCCATCTCCACAATTCCCATGTGGGCACAGGCCCCGTCGCAGCAGCGGCGGGGCCTGTGTCATGCGCGGCCGCCCTTCCCACGGGCCGGCTCCTCGCCGTCGCGGTGCGGCTGCGTCAGCCCGTCGGGAGAACCGCCGCCACCGAGAACTCCCGGTCCTTCGGGCCCGCCTGCAGGGTGCCGCCCAGTGCGACGGCCCGGCCCCTGAGCCCGGCCAGGCCCGTACCGCGGCGTCGTCCGGTGGTCGGGGGGAGGGACGGCGCCGGGTCGGCGGCGACGCCGTCGTTGCGGACGGTCAGCCGGATGTCGTCGGCCCCGGCACAGAGTTCGATCTCGCAGATCCGGGCACGGCTGTGCTCCAGCACATTGCCCACCGCCTCGTGCAGCACCGACCGCAGACAGTCCGCCACCGCACCGCCCGGCTCGATGAGCGGTGGCAGGGAGGTGCGTACCGTTATCCCGGCAGCGGTGAGGAGCCGCTGGGCGTGGGCGAACTCGTCGGCCAGGGAGAAGGTCATCTCGGGGCCGCTGATGCGCCGCACGTCCTCATGCGTCCGCCGGGCGAGCTCCACGATTTCCGTGAGCGCCGCCCGGGCGGCCCCTTCGGAGGCGTCCGCCCGCAGAGCGTTCTCTCCCCGCGTCGCGATGACCACCAGCGACGTGCCCACGAGGTCGTGCAGATCCTGCCGCATCCGTGCACGGGTGCGCTGCTCGGTGAGCCGGGCCGTCTGCTCCCTGCTGCTGTGCAGACGGGCGGAGAGCCGGGCGAGGTGGGCGACCGCGAAGACCGTGCTCGCCGGGATCGCGGTACTCAGCAGAACGCTCAGCGCACCCCGGTCGGTGACGACCACGCCCATGTGGATCAGCAGCGGCCCGCTGGCGCCGACCATCAGTGCCACCGGCACGGAGGCGGTCGGCGGCAACGTGAGCAGCACGGCGCCGGCCAGGAAACCGAGCAGGCTCAACCACCGGTAGTGGAAGAGCACCAGCGGCAGGTAGGTGAGCACGGCCTGCACCAGCAGCAGAGCCCACCTCCAGCGGTACGGCAGCCGGTAGGGCGGCGGGGCGTACTGTCCGAGCAGGACGGCGGGCATCAGCACCAGCACGGTGAGTCCGGTCGCCATCGCGCGTCTGCCGATCGACGAAGAGGCGACGTCCAACGCCGTCAGCGCGAGCGATCCGACCACCAGCACGACCAGCGTGCCGAGGGCAACCCGAGCCCCCGGCGGAGCCGCCCCGCCTCCCCCTGCCCCGCTCCCCATCGTCCCCCCGCCCCTGCCCTGACAACCCCGCTCGTGGGTGGACCCACTTGGCGTCCTGGGTCGGGGAGCGGTGATGATCTTGGTCTTTGTGATTCTCACATGCTCTCCGCAGGGGGTGGAACCTTCACTTCCTCCCCCTGCGGCGCCCCCGCTTCGATCGCGCTTGATCATGCTCACGACCCGCCGCACCCGTCACCGGCACGGGGTGGGTGCGGCCGTTGCCGAACGGAGCGGCGCCGGCTACGGCACGTCAAACGGCCAGGCCGGTTATCAGCAGGAGTGCATCGGTGGAAGCGGAGGACCGGAGCCTGATCATTCTGGCTTTGACGGCTCTTGCCGCAGCGTGCTCGCGCGGTGGATCCCGGCGCCATGCGGAGAGACCGAGGGGCCCATGCCGCCCATCGGTCCACCGATCCGTCTGCCGCGCCCTTCAGCCCGGATAATCGATCGGTGATCAAAGTGCTGGTGGTCGAAGACCACGCTGTGGTGCGGTCCGGGCTGGTGGCGCTGCTCTCGCGGGAGTTGGGGATACGGATCGTCGGTGAGGCCGGCGACGGCGCGGCCGCGCTGGCCGAGGCCGAACGGCTGCGGCCCGATGTGGTGCTCCTCGACATCGACCTGCCCGTCATGGACGGCATCGCCGTCGCCGCCGCGCTCACCGCGCAGGTGCCGGGCTGCCGCATCCTGATGCTCACCGCCCTGGACCGCCCCGGCCATCTGGGCCGGGCACTCGCCGCGGGGGTCTCCGGCTACTTACTGAAAAGTGCCACCCTCGCCGAGACCGCGGACGCGATCCGTCGCATCGCCGTAGGCGGCCGACTGGTCGATCCCCGCATGCGCGACCGGCGGGCCCTCGAGCTCACCCCCTTGACCGACAGGGAGGCCGAAGTGCTGCGGCTGGCGGCAACCGGGGCTCACGCTCGCGAGATCGCCGCCGAACTCTTCCTGAGCGTCGGCACGGTACGCAACCGTCTGTCGTCCGCCGTCGGCAAGCTCCACGCCCGCACCCTCGTCGACGCGGTCCGCATCGCCGAACGCCACGGCTGGCTGTAGGAGGTGAAGATTTCACTTCCCGGGGCCCGCGCCGAGTGATGGGATCGAGCCGGTCGAGCTGCGCCCGCCGCCCGTAGGGCGCGGCGTGGCAGGTGTGCGGGAGACGGGGAGCGCTCGGTTTCGATGGTGGGGTGGCGGGCTGCGGTGCGGCGGGCGAGGGCGGAGTCAGCCGCGGTGTACGCCATGGCCCTACTGGTGTACGGGTCGGCCGTGGTGGGCGTGGTGTGCGGCGGGCCGTGGATGATCGTGTGGTTCCTGCCCGCCCTGCTGGGCTCGCTGGTGGCGATCTGGTTCGTGCGGCATGCGGCCCGATGGGAGAGGTCGGCGGCGGCGCGTGCGGCGGAGAAGGAAGAGCCGCGGCACTGACGTCACCTTTCCGTCCGTGCTTCCGCGCGCGGTGCGGTGCTGGCGCGTTCCGTCAGGCGGGGTGGGAACAGGGTGACCTCCGGCACCGGGGCGCCGGACAGCTTCCGTAGCAGCAGGTGCACCGCGCGGGTGCCGAGTCCGGTGGACGGCACGGCGACCGAGGTGGCCGGGACCCGGGCCGAGGCGGCCACGGGTGCCGGGCAGACGGCGACGAGGGAGAGGTCGGCGGGGATCCGCAGGCCGAGCTGCTCGAAGACGTCGATCAGCGGGTCGAGCAACGGTTCGTTGTGCACCACCACCCCGGTCAGCGCGGGCTGCTCGCGCAGCAGCCGCTCGGCGATCGCGCGGGCCGCCTCCCGGCCCGCCTCGCACGGGTACACGGCGGAGGAGAGCCGGTGCCGGTCGGCGGCGGCCGTGAACCCCTGCACGAGTCGGCGCGCGAACACCGTCCGCCGGACGTACACCTCCGGCGGCGAGCCGACCAGCGCCACCGTCCGGTGCCCGAGCCGGGCCAGATGCTCCACGCACAGCTCGCCCGCCGCACCGAAGTCCAGATCGACGCAGGTCAGCCCGTCCGGCTCGGCCGGGACACCGATCAGCACGGACGGCAGGGGCAGCGAGCGCAGCAACGGCAGGCGGGGGTCCTGGAGTTGTACGTCCATCACCACCAGCGCGTCCGCCGTCCCCGTCTCCACGACCCGCTCGATCCCCTCCTCGCCCTCCCCCTGGGTGAGCAGCAGCACATCGTGGTCGTGGGCACGGGCGGCGGTGACCACCGACACCGCGAACTGCGTCACCACCGGCACATGGACGCCGGAGCGCACCGGGACCGCCAGCGCCAGGACCCGGGAGTCGCCCCGGGCGGTACCACGGGCACGGGCATGCGTCCGGTAGCCCAGCTCGCGGACGGCGGCCCGGACGCGGCGTTGGGTCTCGTCGGAGATCGGCCGCTTGCCGCTGAGCGCGTACGAGACCGTGCTGGGGGAGACCCCGGCGCGCCGGGCCACATCCGTGATCTTCACCATCGGGGGTCCTCCACTGACACGGTTCGCGGGGGGAGAGAACGGGAGGGGGAACAGGAGGGGCAAGAGCGTCGAAGCGCTTCGACGGGTGAAGGTGTGTGCGAGCCGTGGGGCCGTCAACGGGCCGGGCGGGATTCGGCGGAGCGGTTCGACGGCCCGAACGGTGAGCGGGGGCCCAGCGGCCCGAACAGGGCCAGCGCCGTCAGCAGGGCCGTCCCGGCCGCCGCCACCGGAACCCCGTACCCGGCCGCCGCCGAGACGTGTTCCACGGCCCAGCCGCCGGCCGCGCTGCCGCAGGCGATCCCGCCGAGCAGGCCGGTCACCGCGAGCGTCATCCCCTCGTTCAGCCGGCCCTCGGGGGTGCAGCGCTGGACCAGCGTGATCGTCGTGACCATCGTCGGCGCCGTGGCCATCCCGGCGAGCAGGAGCGCCCCCGCCAGCAGCGGGAGCGAGCCGGTGAGGGCCGACGAGAACAGCGGCAGCACCATCAGCGCGGTCATCGCGGCCAGGCACAGGGGCAGCCGGGACCACGCGGACCCCGCCGGGCGCACCGCCCCGTAGGCGAGGCCCGCCGCGCAGGAGCCGGCCGCCTGGAGGGCCAGCACCGCGCCGGCCGCCGAGCGGTGCCCCTGTGCGTCCGCGAACGCGATCGTGACGACCTCCATCGAGCCGAACACCGCACCGGTCGCCAGGCAGACGACGAGCAGCGGACGCATCCCGGGCGCCCGGAAGGGAGCCCGACCCGCGGCGCGCCGCTCGGCCGGCGGCTCGGTGGAGCGCTGGGCGACGAACAGCGTCACACCCGTCAGCAGCAGCACCGCGCCCACCAGTGTGCCCGCCTCCGGGAAGAGCGCCGAGCAGAGGAAGGCCGCGAGCACCGGGCCCAGCATGAAGCACAGCTCGTCCGCGGCCTGTTCGAAGGAGTTCGCGGTGTGCAGCCCCTCGGCGGCGTCGGCGCGGTCCTTCAGCAGGTGGGCCCAGCGGGCCCGGGACATCCCGCCGGTGTTGGGCGTCGTGGCGGTGGCGGCGTAGGAGGCGAACAGGGTCCAGGCGGGGGCGCCGTGGCGCACGCAGAGCAGCAGTGCGAGGGAGCCGAGCACGGCGAACCCCGTCGCGGGCAGGGCGACGCGGGCCTGCCCGTACCGGTCGACCAGCCGCGCGGTCCACGGGGCGACCACCGCGGTCGCCGCCAGCCCGGTCGCGACGACGGCACCGGCCAGGGCGTACGAACCCCGCGTCCCGGCGATCATCATGACCGCGCTCACGCTGAACATGCCCATCGGCAGCCGGGCGACGAGGTTCCAGACGGTGAACGCGCGGGCGCCGGGCAGCGCGAACAGGCGGCGGTACGGGCCCCGCGCCCGGCCGCGAGAGTCGTCCGGCCGCCCGCGCGGCGCGAAGTCGACGGCGACCAGGGTGTCGGCCGTGACGGTGAACAGCGGGGTGTCCCGGGAGGCCGCACGGCGGCTGCGGAAGGTCGGCTGAGGCATGGACCCACCGTCGCCCGTGCCCGCGGCACCGGTCCAACACCTGATCGGTGCCGATTCACGCACCGGCGTTGTAGGTTCACCGGGTGTCCGCCCCCACCCACCTCGACCCCCGCCTCCTGCGCGCCTTCGTCACCGTCGCCGAGGAACTGCACTTCACCCGCGCCGCCATGCGCCTGTACGTGGCCCAGCAGGCACTCAGCCGTGATGTGCGGCGGCTGGAAAGGGAGTTGGGCAGCGAGTTGTTCGTGCGGACCACCCGCCAGGTGACGCTCACCGCCGACGGCGAGCACCTGCTGCCGTACGCCCGCCGCGTCCTCCAGGCGCAGGACGACCTGATCGCCGCCGCCGGACAGGCCCGCCCGCTGCTGGTGGACCTCAACTCCCCGGGCCTGCCGACCCCGCGCCGGGTCCTGCACCGGGCCCGCGAACTCACCCCCGGCCACGAGCTGATGGCCCGTTACGAGAGCGGCCTGACCTGGGCCGCGGCCGAGGTGCTCGCGGGGCGGCTGGACGCGTCGTTCGGGCGGTTCGCGGGGCTTCCCGAGGTGCTGCGGGCCGGACTCGACCAGCAGCCCGTGCGGTACGAGCCGATGGCGTTGGTGCTGCCCGAGGACCACCGGCTGGCCGCGCTGGAGGAGGTGCCGCTCGCCGCGATGGCCGGCGAGACGGTGTACGCCGGGGCGGGCAATCCGCGCACACCGGAGTGGACCGACCTCGCCCTGCGGCTGTTCGAGGGGCGGGACATCGCCCTCGCACCGCCGGAACCCCTGGCCGTCGGGGACGAGGAGTTCGAGCGGATCATGGCCAGAACACGCTGTCCGGTCCTCGCCGTGGTGGGCTTCCCCGCGCTGACCTCGATGGTGGTGCGCCCGCTCGTCGCCCCGGTCCCCTTGTCGCCTGTGTCGCTGGTGTGGCGAAAAGGCAGGATTCACCCCGCTCTGGACGGACTTCGCAGGGCTGCCGCCGGTATCGCCGCCGAGGAGGGCTGGTTGCGACGTCCTGAGGGCGGGTGGGTTTCGGACGATGATCTTGTTGTCATGAGTTCTTCCTGATGTATCGCGAATGACGTGAATCAGCACCGGGGACACGAAACCTCCGCGTACGCTACATTCGGTGCTCGAGCACAGTGTGATAAAAGGGGCGCTCGGAGCGGGTGGGGGACCGAATCCGACGGCGAGTGCTCGGGCCGCGAGCGCACCCCGGAACAGTCTCGTGGGGGAAGTGCGTGGAGAAGTGGCGAGAAGACGCCCAACCGGAGCGGTCTGAGACCGCTCCGGCGTCCGAGGGCGACCACGGGAACCGGTTCTCCCGGGGCGCGGCCGACCAGGCCGCCGAGCCGGAGCGCAGACCCTACGCCTCCGCCAGGGCCGACTGGCCCTACCCGTACGACACGAGCGCCGCGACGCGCCCGATGGGCGGCACGCCCGCCGCGGACGGCACGCGCAGGACGCCCGTACAGCGCGGACCGGAAGGGATGTTGCGCGACCCCTGGCAGGAGGACGCCCCGGCGACGGCCGTCCTGCCCTCCGCCGACGACATACCCGCCGACCACGCGGCCGACGCCGACGACTCCGCCCGGCAGACCCATGACCCGCACGAGGTGACGATCCAGCTCGACGCCGTGCAGATCGGGAACGGAGTGCTGCTCGGCACACCGAACCGGCCGGGCGGCGGAGCAGTGCACGAGCCCTCCGACGGGCCCGTCTTCGTCGACGAGTCGGGCCGCCGCGTCCGCCGCTACCGCCGTATCGGCCTGGCCGTCGGTCTCGCCTGCGCGGCGTACGCCGTCGTCATCGTCGCCACGCTGCTGTCCGGCAACTCCGACGCGCCCTGGGTGCCCGTCCCCGACCAGGAGCAGGGGCAGCCCGCCGAGAAGGTCGAGACCTCGCCCCGGCCCGCCGAACCGGACGCGTCCCCCGACGCCGATACCGCACCGGACCCGGGCACCGAGCCGACCGTCAGTGGACCCGCCCCCGTCCCCTCGCCCGACGTCGGCCTCCCCGCGGGCGGCGGGGCCGCCGCCGGGGACGGAACCGTCGAGCCCGCCGCCCCGTCGCCGACGCCGTCGACCGGGACCACCCCGAAGCCGGGCACCGGCACCGACGCCTCCCCGAGCGCTCCGGTCGGCTCCCCGGCCGGGTCGGGGCCCGCCACCCCGACGGCCCCCTCGGACGGCACCAGCACCGTTCCGGCCCCGCCCCCCGCCGGAGAGGACCCCGGCGACGAGGAACCCGCCGACACCGACAACCGCGCCCAGGCGCCCGCCGGCCGGCCGGCCGTGGCCGCCGAGAGCCCCGCCGCACCGCCGGCCCCGTCCACCGACCCCGCCGCACCATCCCCGGAGCACGTTCTCTGATGGCATCCCACCCCCGCCGCCCCGGGCCCGCGACCGGAGACCGAGGCGGCTCCCGGCGTCGCAGTCAGCCCAGGCGCCGCCGTCTGCCCCTGCGCCTGCTGCTTCCGCTGCTCGTGCTCGCCGCCCTGGCGGCGATGCTCATGCTGCGCGGGTACACGCACAGCGAGATCCTCGCCGACCACCGCGTCCGGCCGCCCGCGCCCACCGACAAGGTGCCGGACGAGATCCTCGAGGGCGGCCCGGTCATCGACGCCCGCGGCGGCCGCACCGAGAGCCTGAGCGTGCCCGACCACCGGCTGGTCCTCACCTTCGACGACGGCCCGGACCCGGTCTGGACGCCGAGGGTGCTGGACGTGCTGAAGAAGCACGACGCGCACGGGGTCTTCTTCGTCACCGGCACCATGGCCTCCCGCTACCCGGACCTCGTACAGCGCATGGTCGACGAGGGCCACGAGATCGGCCTGCACACGTTCAACCACCCCGACCTCTCCCTCCAGTCCAAGAGGCGCATCGACTGGGAGCTGTCGCAGAACCAGTTGGCGATCACCGGCGCGGCCGGCATCCGCACCTCGCTCTTCCGCCCGCCGTACTCCTCCTTCTCCGCCGCCATGGACAACAACTCCTGGCCGGTCACCGAGTACATCGGCAGCCGCGGTTACCTCACCGTCGTCACCGACACCGACAGCGAGGACTGGCAGCGGCCCGGCGCCGACGAGATCATCCGTCGTGCCATGCCGAAGAACGGTGAGGGCGCCGTCGTCCTGATGCACGACTCCGGCGGCGACCGCAGCCAGACCGTCGCGGCGCTGGACAGGTTCCTGCCCGACCTGAAGGAGCAGGGCTACGAGTTCGACAACCTCACCGAGGCGCTGGACGCGCCCAGCGCGATGAGCCCGGTGACCGGTCCCGAGCTGTGGAAGGGCAAGGCGTGGGTCTTCCTGGTCCAGGCCTCGGAGAAGCTCACCAGCGGTCTGGTGGTGGGCCTGGCGATCATCGGATCCCTGGTCATCGCCCGTTTCGTGCTGATGCTCCTCCTCTCCGGCGCCCACGCCCGCCGGGTCCGCCGTCCGGGCTTCCGCTGGGGCCCGCCGGTCACCGAACCGGTGACGGTGCTGGTCCCGGCCTACAACGAGGCCAAGTGCATCGAGAACACCGTCCGTTCCCTGATGGACAGCGACCACCCGATCGAGGTCCTGGTCATCGACGACGGCTCCAGCGACGGCACCGCCCGCATCGTCGAGGCCATGGGCCTGCCCAACGTCCGGGTGATCCGCCAGCTCAACGCGGGCAAACCGGCGGCGCTCAACCGGGGCCTGGCCAACGCCCGTCACGACATCGTCGTGATGATGGACGGCGACACGGTCTTCGAGCCGTCCACCGTCCGCGAACTCGTCCAGCCCTTCGGTGACCCGAAGGTGGGAGCCGTGGCGGGCAACGCGAAGGTCGGCAACAAGGACAGCCTCATCGGCGCCTGGCAGCACATCGAGTACGTGATGGGCTTCAACCTGGACCGCCGCATGTACGACATCCTGGGCTGCATGCCGACGATCCCGGGGGCCGTCGGCGCCTTCCGCCGCTCGGCGCTGGTACCGCTCGGCGGCATGAGCGACGACACGCTCGCCGAGGACACCGACGTCACCATGGCGCTGCACCGCGCCGGCTGGCGCGTGGTCTACGCGGAGAACGCCCGCGCCTGGACCGAGGCCCCGGAGACCGTCCAGCAACTGTGGTCCCAGCGCTACCGCTGGTCGTACGGCACCATGCAGGCCATCTGGAAGCACCGCCGCTCCGTGATCGAGAAGGGACCCTCGGGCCGCTTCGGCCGCGTGGGCCTGCCCTTCGTCTCCCTGTTCATGGTCCTGGCCCCGCTGCTGGCCCCCCTGATCGACGTCTTCCTGCTCTACGGCATCGTCTTCGGCCCGACCCAGAAGACGATCATGGCGTGGCTGGGCGTCCTGGCCGTCCAGGCGGTCTGCGCGGCCTTCGCCTTCCGCCTCGACCGCGAACGCATGACCCATCTGATCTCGCTGCCGCTGCAGCAGGTCCTCTACCGCCAGCTCATGTACGTCGTGCTGCTCCAGTCCTGGATCACCGCGCTCACCGGCGGCCGCCTGCGCTGGCAGAAGCTGCGGCGCACCGGCGTCGTCGAGGCGCCCGGCGGTTCCGTGCCCGGCCCGCGTGTGCCGAGCGACGACGACCGGAGGCCCGTGGCATGACCCAGCGCACGACCGAGCCCGCACCCGTACCGGAGCCCGCCGCCCAGGCCGCCGGCGCCGGGAAGCCGGGCCGCGACCGGTACCTCGACCTGCTGCGCTCCATCGCCCTGGTCCGCGTCGTGGTCTACCACCTGTTCGGCTGGGCCTGGCTGACGGTGCTGTTCCCGTCGATGGGCGTGATGTTCGCGCTCGCGGGTTCACTGATGGCGCGTTCCCTGAAGCGCCCGGCGGCGAGCGTGATCCGCAGCCGGATCCGCCGTCTCCTGCCGCCCCTGTGGGTGTTCGCCGCGGTCGTGCTGACGATGATGTTCGTCAACGGCTGGAACCCCGCGAAGGACGACGGCACCTGGGGCCTGATCGGGCTGGCCGACTACCTCGTCCCGATCGGCGCTCCGCCCTACCCGGAGCAACTCGGCTCCCCGTCGGGCCTGCTGGACGTCACCTGGGCGGTGCAGGCCGCGGGCCCGCTCTGGTACCTGCGCGCCTACCTGTGGTTCGTCATCGCGTCGCCGCTGCTGCTGTGGGCGTTCCGCCGGGCCCCCTGGCCGACGCTGCTCGCCCCGCTGGGCCTGACGGCGGTCGTCGGCACGGGCCTGGTGACCGTCCCCGGCGAAACGGGCAACGCGGTCACCGACTTCGCGGTCTACGGCGGCTGCTGGGTACTGGGCTTCGCCCACCACGACGGCATGCTGAAGCAGATCCCGCGCTACGTCTCGGTCTCCTGCGCGTCACTGGTGATGGCCTTCGGCCTGTGGTGGGCGGCGAACCACCTGGGCCCCGACGGCTGGGACCTCAACGACATCCCGCTGGCCCAGGCCACCTGGTCGTTCGGCTTCGTGGTGATCCTGCTCCAGTACTCCCCGTCGTGGCGGGAACTCCCGGGGCGCCTGGCGCAGTGGGACAAGCTGGTGACCCTCTCCAACAACCGCGCGGTCACCATCTACCTGTGGCACAACCTGCTGATCATGGCGACGGTCCCGCTCGTCGACCTGCTGTACCGGCTTCCGTTCATGCAGAACGAGCGCGGGGTGGAGGCTCTCGACAGCACGGACACGCTGTGGATGTTCGCCCTGGTCTGGCCGCTCATCGGCCTGACGGTCCTCGCGGTCGGCTGGGTCGAGGACCTCGCGGCGAAACGGAAACCCCGCCTGTGGCCCAACGGCGCGAAGCGCTCCACCGGTCGGCGGAGCAGGGCCGGTGCGGCGGCGCACCGAGGCTGACGCCGAGGGCCGTCCATCCGGTTCCGGCTGCCGTGTCCTGAGCCCGGGACGCCGTGCCGTGGAGCTAACGTGATGCGGTGTCGGCCGTTGTCGAGTCCCGTGCCGCGGGTACGGGGCGTCCACGTGGAAGGGATCGTTCCTGTGTCTGCCGAACTCTCCGACGACCTCAAGAAGCTCATCGACGACACCCCCGTCTTCGCGACGGTGGCCACCCTGCAGCCCGACGGCAGCCCGCAGCTGACGGTGACCTGGATCAAGCGCGACGGCGACGACCTGCTGATCTCCACGACCATGGGCCGCAGGAAGGAGCAGAACCTGCGCCGCGACCCGCGGATCACCGTGATGATCAACCCGTCCACCGCGCCGTACACCTACGCCGAGGTGCGCGGTACGGCGACGCTCGGCACGGACGGCGGCCCGGAGCTGATCGAGGAACTCTCGCGCAAGTACACGGGCAAGGCCTACGCGGACTTCAACCCGGCCTCCGCCGACGACGCCCCACGCGTCGTCGTCCGGGTCACCCCGCGCAAGGTCGTCGGCTCCCTCTAGGACGCGGCACCGGCCGTGCCGACCGGGGTGCCGGTGAAGCGGTTCGACGAACCGGACGGCCTGCCGCCGAATCCTCCTGAGCAGGTGTCACCACCCGTGCCCCGGAGTGCTCTTCGTCACCAACCGTGCCTTGTCATGCGCGTTTTCACGTGTGGAGGTACTGTGCAGGACGCTGGCACTTTTCAGTGCCTCGAACTGTGAGGCGGCAGTCGGTCTGCAGTCGTGTCGACCGCAACCAAGTCGTAGGCTCGTACGTCTTGCTTGCGTGACTGGTGCTGAGTACGAGGGGGGACAAGGTGACGCCGGAGGGGCGAGGGGAAGAACCCGACGTCACTATGCAGTTGAAAGCGCTCGGCTCGTTCAAGGCGGAAGAGACCGTGCAGTTGCGCATGCCCGTGCAGCGCACAGCCGGTACGGAGAACGAGAAGCCCGAGGCGTCCGGGACAGCCGAGACGGCTGAAGAACCCGCCTCTTCGGAGACGGCCTCCACGGAGCGAATACGTGGCGGTGAAAAAACCGGCCGATCGCCCCGGTCCAGAAACCGGAACCCCCGCAAGGCCCCCCGCCCCTCCCTCCGCTCCCGCCTCGCCGCCGACCCCCGCCTGGCACCCCTGCTGAGCTTCCTCGACGCGGCGGCCGCCCGCCTCGCGCCCTACGCCCGCCGGATGAAGCCGGAGTACCCCCGGCCCGGACGCACCGGCTGGCGCCGATGGCTGCCCTCCTGGCGGCAGTGGCTCGGCGGCACGTTCGCCGGCATCGGTCTCAGCGGCCTCTTCCTCGTCGTGGCCTACGCGGCCACCGACATCCCTGACGACCTCAACTCGCACGCCACCCAGCAGGACAACGTGTACTTCTGGTCCGACGGGACGCCCATGGCCCGCACCGGCTGGGTGCAGCGCCAGGCCATGCCGCTGCGGGACATCCCCGAGGACGTCCGCTGGGCGGTCCTCGCCGCCGAGAACGAGAACTTCTACAACGACCCCGGCATCTCCCCGATGGGCATCACCCGCGCCGTGCTCCGCACGTTCGGCCAGGGCGACACCCAGGGCGGCTCGACCATCACCCAGCAGTACGTCAAGAACGCCTATCTGAACCAGGACCAGACGGTCCGCCGCAAGTTCACCGAGGCGATGATCGCCCTCAAGCTCGACAACCGGATGAGCAAGGAGGAGATCCTCGAGAGCTACCTCAACACCAGCTGGTTCGGCCGCGGCACCTACGGCATCCAGCGCGCCGCCCAGGCCTACTACGGCAAGGACGTCAGCGAACTCAACGCCAGTGAGGCCGCGTTCCTGGCCTCCCTGCTCAAGGGCGCCGGCCTGTACGACCCGGCCCTGAGCGGCGCCAACCGCGACCGGGCCGAGGAGCGCTGGTCCTGGACCCTCGACCGGATGGTCGACATCGGCAAGCTCTCGCCGGCCGAGCGGGCCAGGTACAAGAAGTTCCCCGAGCCGCTGAAGAGCAACCCGCTGTACTCCACCGGTGAGCAGAGCGACTACCTGGTCGAACTCGCCTCCCAGTACGCCAAGAAGTCCGGGAAGATCTCCGAGAAGCAGTTCGACCTCGGCGGCTACCAGATCTACACGACCTTCGACAAGGAGCGGGAACGCCGGCTCACCGACGTCGTCACCAAGGCCCGCAAGAAGGCGCTGAAGGACGACCCGAAGACCGCGAAGACCGTGCACTACGGGGCGGCCTCGGTGGCCGCCGACGGCCGGATCCTCGCCGTGTACGGCGGCCCCGACCACCGCAAGCAGGGCTACAACGAGTCCAACGCCACGACCGTCCCGGCCGGTACGGCCTTCACCCCGTTCGTGTACGCGGCGGGACTGCAGCACGGCGTCCGCACCACCCGTGACGGAGAGCGGACCCCCGTCACCGGCGAGTCCCTCTACAACGGCGACCACGACGTGCCGGTGACCACGCCGGAGGGACCGTACTGGGACCGCAGCGGCCGCAAGGTCGCCGCCGGCAACGACGGGGAGAAGTCCTACGGGCAGATCTCCCTGCGCCGGGCGATGGCACTCTCGGTGAACACGCCGTTCATGCAGCTCGGCATGGACACCGGCCTGGACAAGGTGCGCGCCACCGCCGTGGCCTTGGGACTGCTGCCCTCCAGCATCGGAGCCCGGGTGCCCGCGCTGTCGATGGGCAGTTCCACACCCAGCGCCATCCGCATGGCCGGCGGTTACTCGACGTTCGCCGCGGCCGGCGAGCACACCGAGCCGTACTCGGTGCACCGCATCACCCGCAACGGTGCCAAGATCCCCCTGGACCTGCCCGAGCCGCGCCGGGCGGTCCGCGCCGAGGTGGCCGAGGAGGTCAGCTCCGCGCTCACGGAATCCTTCCGCACCGCCCACCCCGACGGCGCGCCCGCCACCGCGAAGGTGGCCGGGAAGCCCGGAACGACGGAGAAGGACACCGCCGCCTGGTACGTCGGCACGCACGAGTCCGTCTCCACGGCCGTCGTCGTCTACCGCATCGACCTCACGGAGAGCCTCGAACCACTGCCGTTGGAGGGTCTCGCCGGCACCGCCGACGACAGCGTCCCCTACGGCATCTGGTCCGGCGCCCTGGGCCTTTCCGGATGACCACCGACCGGGCACCGCAGTCCCCCCACCGACTCTGGAGAACGAGCCGCACATGAAGCCATCGTCGGGGCGCCGCCGCAAGGCCAAAGCGCCGCGTCGCGCCGCCGTCCTCCTCCGCCCCGCTGTCCTGGCGTCGGCGGCGCTTCTCACCGCCGCGTCGCTGACGGCGGGCTACCTGGTGCTGAACGGCACGGACGACACCGCGCCGACGGCTTCCTCGGGGGACGGCAAGAAGGCCGCGGGGGCCGCCGCCGAGGAGCCGGAATGGGACGGGAAGACCAAGGTCCTGGGAGACGGCTCCACCTCCTACACCGGCCCGCAGAAGGACCGGTTGAAGCCGGAGCCGCTCAAGCCGGGCCAGAAACCTCCCCAGTTCGTCGTCTTCTCCTGGGACGGCGCACTGCAGGGCGAGGACGGGCTCTTCTCGCACTTCCTGGACGTGGCCGACGAGAACGACGCCCGCATGACGTTCTTCCTCACCGGGATCTACCTGGTGCCGAAGACCAAGAAGGAACTGTACGACCCGCCCCAGCACGACAGGGGAGCCGCGGCGATCAGCTACCCCACCGACGAGCACATCCGCACCACGCTGGAGCAGTTGGGCAGGGCCTGGAAGAAGGGGCACGAGATCGGCACCCACTTCAACGGGCACTTCTGCGGCGAGAAGGGCGGCGGCGACTGGAGCGTCGCGGAGTGGAAGAGCGAGATCGACCAGTTCAACTCCTTCGTGAAGAAGTGGAAGACCAACACCGGCTACACGGACCTGCCCGCGCTGCCCTTCGACGTCGACAAGGAGGTCACCGGCGGGCGCGCCCCCTGCCTGGAGGGCCAGGCGAACCTGCTGAAGGCCATCAAGGACTACGGCTACCGCTACGACTCCAGCTCCGCCGGAGACTTCCAGATATGGCCGACCAAGAAGGGCGGCGTCTGGGACTTCCCGCTGCAGATGCTCCCGTACGAGGGCGGCAAGTACCAGGGCCTGTCCATGGACTTCAACTTCCTCTACAACCAGTCCGACGGCAAGACCGACGGTGATCCGGCCATGTACCCCCAGTGGGAAGAGGAGACCGTCGGCACCTACATGGCCGGTTTCAACCGCGTCTACCACGGCAGTCGGGCGCCCCTGTTCATCGGCAACCACTTCGAGGAGTGGAACGGCGGCATCTACATGCGGGCCGTGGAACGGGTCATCAAGAACGTGTGCACCAAGAAGGACGTCCAGTGCGTGTCCTTCAAGGAACTGGCCGACTGGATGGACGTACAGAAGCCCGCGACGCTGGAGCGGCTGCGCACCCTCGACCCGGCCCAGTCGCCGGACTGGTCGACCGTGGTGAACTGAGGAACCGTCACCACAGGGTCAACTGGCTTACCCCTCTTCACAGATGCCGCACATCTCATGCGAGGATGCGGCTTCCCGGCATCCCCCAGCCGGGGCAAGAGGGGAAACATCCATGAAGTCGAGAAGAATAAGCCGCACGCGGCGCCGTGCCACCATATTCGGGGCGGCCACCGTCTCCGTCGTCGCCGGAGCGGCGATGCTGCCCGTCTGGAGCGCGGGCGCCGCGGTCACCGACGACCCGACGGTGGACGCCAAGACCAAGGCCACCTTCCAGCGTCTCGCGGACGCGGTCTTCACCGACCGCACGGAGGCCCTGGTCGCCGGCGGCCAGGCCGACCGGGACAAGCCGCGGACCGGCGGCTTCTCCGGAGATGTCCGGCTGTCCTCCGGCACGGCCCGCAGCGAGGACGCCGCCCTGTCGAAGCTGGACCGGCGTCGAAACGCACTCGCGAAGCTGGGCGAGAAGTACAGCAAGGGCAGCACGACCGTCACGCTGGGCGCCACCAATGTGAAGGGCCGCAAGGCGAAGGCCGTGGCCACCGAGACCACGACCCTCACCTACGCGAAGGCCCGCGGCGATGCGCCGGGCACCACGGGGTTCCAGACCCGCCACGAGCTGACGTTCACCGCGGACCGGCGGGGCGACTGGCAGCTGACCGGAATCCGTCCGGCCGACGAGGACAACCTCGCCGTGAACGAGACGACCGCGCCGCCGGCCACCGAGCCCGTGACCGTGAAGTCGGCCACCACCACGCCTGCGGCGCCCAAGGCCTCGACCGCGTACCCCGGCCCGGCGAACCCGAAGAACTTCACCGCCAGCGGTCTGGACTACAAGGCGATGGCCGACTACGCCAAGCGCCACTGGTCCGACTACAACCCGGACTACCCGAACTTCAACGGGGCGGGCGCGGGCGGCGACTGCACCAACTTCGTCAGCCAGGCCCTGAAGGAGGGCGGCTGGAAGCACGTCCCCGGCTACGTGTACGACTACACCCGGTGGTTCGGCAACGCCGAGATCCAGTCGCACTCGTTCGTCGGCGTCAACGAGTGGTCCTGGTTCGCCCAGAACTCGAAGCGGACGACCAGCCTCGCCAACGTCCACCAGATGGACGTCGGCGACGTGCTCCAGATCGACTTCGACAACAACGGTTCGAAGGACCACACCATGATCGTCACGTCCCGCAGCCAGGGCGTGCCGTATCTGACGTACCACTCCACCAACACCTACAGCAGGTCGGTGACGAGCATCATCGCGTCGTACCCGAACGCGTCGTACTACGCGTACCGCACCTGACCGGTCCGCTCCGGCCGTAGTACCGCCGTGCCTCGCCCGCGTACCGGTGTACCGATGGAGGCACGGCGGTACGAAACGGCCGAGGGCCGTCGGGCAACGGCTTCGACGGCCCCCGGCCGGACGGCCGTCGGCGAACACGTTCCCAACCGCACCGGTCAGGAGACCCACGTGAACCGTCCCTCCCTCGGCGTCGTGCTGATGTCCGTCGGCGCTGTGGCCACCGTGGCCGGAGCCCTCATGTACGTCCTTCCGGGCCCCGGCCTCCCCGTCCTGCTGGCGGGGCTGGCGCTCACGGCCGGCGGAGCCGCCGTACGGATCACCGGCGGCAGGTGAGACGGTCACTTTGGGCTTCCGCGTCGAGGAATTCGCACCCGTGGTGGGTGTCCAGCTGCACAGTGTCGAGCTGTGGGACAGGCCCCGGCAGGTAGTCGATCGACTGTCCCGTCCCGAGGAACAAGAGCAGTCACCGGAACACGGGCCCCTCGCGGGCTTCACCGTCGGGGTGACCGCCGCGCGCCGGGCCGAGGAGCTGGGCGCGCTGCTCCAGCGGCGGGGCGCCGCCGTGCTGCACGCCCCGGCCCTGCGGATCGTGCCGCTCGCCGACGACAGCGAGCTGCTGGCCGCGACCAAGGAGATCATCGAGCGGGCCCCGGACATCGCCGTCGCCACGACGGCGATCGGCTTCCGCGGCTGGGTCGAGGCCGCCGACGGCCGGGGACTGGGCGAGGAGCTGCCGGCGAAGCTGCGCGGGGCGCGGATCCTGGCGCGCGGACCGAAGGTGAAGGGCGCGATCCGGGCGGCCGGGCTGACGGAGGAGTGGTCGCCGCCGTCGGAGTCGATGGCCGAGGTGCTCGACCGGCTCCTGGCGGAGGGCGTCGACGGACTGCGGATCGCCCTCCAGCTGCACGGCGAACCGCTGCCCGGGTTCGTGGAGTCGCTGCGGGCCCAGGGAGCGGAGGTGGTGGGGGTGCCGGTCTACCGGTGGATGCCGCCCAAGGACATCGCTCCCGTCGACCGGCTGCTGGACGCGACCGTCGCCCGGACCCTGGACGCGGTCACCTTCATCAGCGCGCCCGCCGTCGCGTCCCTGCTGTCCCGGGCCGAACAGCGCGGGATGCTCGACGACGTCCTCGCCGCCCTGGGCCGCGACGTCCTGCCCGCCTGCGTCGGCCCGGTCACCGCGCTGCCGCTGCAGGACCGGGGCATCGGCACCGTCCAGCCGGAACGCTTCCGGCTCGGCCCGCTCGTCCAGCTGCTCTGCCGGGAACTGCCCGGCCGGGCCCGCCCGCGGCCGGCCGCCCCGCCCCGGGACCGGGGCGGGCCGAGGGGTTCCGGCCGGGGAAGTGGGCAGGCACTGTAGGAGGGAGCGGGTTTCCGGGACGGATTCCCCACTCGCTCCGCACCGGCCCCCACGCGACCGGGGCGAACCCTAGGCGGTGACAGACACATGGCACTGGGTACGGTCACGGCGCCCCACGAGCTGCGGTTCGACACCGGGCGGATCTGTCTGGATCTCCTCGCCACCGCGCATCCCGAGGAACGGCTCGGCTCCGTCGAGGTGGTGTGCGCCTGGATCACCGGCTCCGGGCTCGTCCCGGCGGGCACCCCGCTGGCCCACGCCGACGGCTCCTGGCCGGCCGCCTTCCGCGAACTGCGCGGGCACCTCGCCCGCCTGGTGCGCGGCCGGTCGGCGCCCGGCACCCCCGCGTACGCCCGCGCGCTCGCCCGCGTCAACGACCTCGCCCGTGCCGCGCCCCCGGTGCCGCGGGCGGTGCCCGGTGACGACGGGGCGCTGGTGCGGCGACTGGACGGGCCGCCCGGCAGCGCGGCCCTGCTCGCGGTGATCGCCAGGGACGCCGTGGACCTGCTCACCGACCCGCTCGCGCGCGCGAGCCTGCGGCAGTGCGAGGGCGACAACTGCCCGATCGTGTACCTGGACACCTCGCGCGGCCGCCGCAGGCGCTGGTGCTCCAGCGAGATCTGCGGAAACCGCGAACGGGTGGCCCGCCACCGCCGCCGGGCCGCCGCCCTCACCCGCGCCTGAGCCGCCCTCGCTCCGGCCCTTTCGCTCCTTCTCCCCAACTCCGCTGTCCCGTATACGGCTTTCGTTCTTCGACCCGCGAAGTGACTTCGCTTACACCCCGTTTGACCTCCGCGTCGCGCGGGCAGCCCGGTCGGACCGGCCCCTGTGGCGGGAATGTGAAGAAGAAGTGGGGGGAATGTGCTCCCATGTCCCGGTCTTCACCCTGCCCCGCAGAAAACTCTCGCCTCCCGTTGAACACCCAACCCGCCCCGTCCGTACCGGTTGTCGAGCGACCGACTGGGGGATCCCCCGGACACCGGAGGTGGGCGTGCGCAAGGATGCGGCCGTGGCCAATGAACGTGGAGCGAGGGCCCGACATCGCATGTCTGCGTCCTCATCGTCTTCGTCGAGCGAACCTGACGAGGAGTTGATGCGTGCGCTGTATCGAGAGCACGCGGGACCCTTGCTCGCCTATGTCCTGCGCCTGGTCGCCGGAGACCGGCAACGCGCCGAGGACGTCGTGCAGGAGACGCTCATCCGTGCCTGGAAGAACGCCGGTCAGCTCAATCGAGCCACCGGTTCGGTACGCCCCTGGCTGGTGACGGTCGCCCGGCGCATCGTCATCGACGGCCACCGCAGCCGGCAGGCCCGGCCGCAGGAGGTCGATCCGTCGCCGCTGGAGGTCATCCCCGCGGAGGACGAGATCGACAAGGCGCTGTGGCTGATGACGCTGTCGGACGCACTCGACGACCTGACCCCGGCTCACCGGGAGGTGCTCGTCGAGACGTACTTCAAGGGACGTACGGTCAATGAGGCGGCTGAGACACTGGGCATACCCAGCGGCACGGTCCGTTCCAGGGTCTTCTACGCCCTGCGTTCGATGAAGCTGGCACTGGAGGAGCGGGGGGTGACGGCGTGATGAGTGGGTACGGGGGAAACCAGGGATTCGGCGCGGGTGGTTCGGGTATGTCTGGTGTCATGCAAGGATCACCGGTGCCGAACGAGCATGAGACCGTCGGCGCCTACGCTCTCGGCATCCTCGACGATGCCGAAGCGACCGCGTTCGAGGCGCACCTCGCGAGCTGCGAGTGGTGCGCCCAGCAGCTCGACGAACTCGCCGGTATGGAGCCGATGCTGGCCGCCCTCGCGGACCTGCCCGGCACCGGTACACCGTCGCTCGGCGAGTCGCTGTCGGCCAAGCCGGCGCCGCGCGTGGTGGAGAAGCTGGTCGACGAGGTCGCCGAGCGACGCGCCAAGAAGCGCCGCCGCAACTTCTACATGGTGGCCGCGGCCGGCGCCCTGATCGTCAGCGGCCCCTTCGTGGCCGTCGCGGCGAACGGCGGCAACGACGGCGGGGGCGGTGGGAGCAACGGCACCAGCCAGACCCTCTCCGCGAACCCCGCGAAGGAACTCTTCGACCAGATCCCCGACAAGATCACGGCCACCGACCCGGGCACCAAGGTCTCCGTGACCCTGGCGCTGCAGAAGAAGGACTGGGGCACCGCCGTCGTCACGCAGCTGACGAACGTCAAGGGCCCCGAGAAGTGCGTGCTGATCGCCATCGGCAAGAACGGCGAGCGGGAGACCGTCACCACCTGGTCCGTCCCGGAGTGGGGCTACGGCCTGGCGGACGCCAAGACGGACAAGGCCAAGCAGCCGCTCTACGTCCAGGGTGGCGCGTCGCTGGATCTCAACAAGATCGACAAGTTCGAGGTCATCACCTTCGACGGCGAGAAGCTGGCCGAGGTCGACGCGTAGCCTCACGGGCCCCCTTCGCGTACGGTTGACGGCTGCCCAGCACGTCAGAAGGGGGCCCGGTGGCCGCTCAGGCACAGCAGGAAACCGCGGTCGATCCGGTTCACGACTCCGTTCGCGACCGGGAGATCGATGTCGAACAGGAACACCTCGACCGGGTGTACCGACGGCTCGAGGAGAAGATCCACGAGGCCGAGTTCCTCATGCACGACGCCGCCCGGCGCGGCCAGGTCGGCACGCCCGGCGCGCTCGCCGAACGGGACGCCCAGGTCTTCCGGGCCGGCGTCCACCTCAACCGGCTGAACAACGAGTTCGAGGACTTCCTCTTCGGCCGGATCGACCTGCTCCAGGGCAAGGACGGCAAGAAGGGACCCGACGGCGCCTACACCGCCGTCGAGCCCGCCGAGGGCGCCGTCCGCCCCGACAACACCGCCGACATCGCCGAGACCCTGCACATCGGCCGCATCGGCGTCCTCGACGAGGAGTACTCCCCGCTGGTCATCGACTGGCGGGCACCCGCCGCCGCCCCCTTCTACCGGTCCACCCCGGTCGATCCGGGCCGGGTGGTGCGCCGGCGCGTCATCCGCTCCAAGGGCCGCCGGGTCCTCGGCGTCGAGGACGACCTGATGCGCCCCGAGCTGACGGCCTCCCTGGACGGCCACGAACTGCCCGCCGTCGGCGACGGCGCCCTGATGGCCGCGCTCGGCCAGGCCCGTACCCACAGCATGCGGGACATCGTGGCCTCCATCCAGGCCGAGCAGGACCTGGTGATCCGCGCCCCCGCCGCCTCCGTGACCTACGTCGAGGGCGGCCCCGGCACCGGCAAGACCGCCGTCGCCCTGCACCGCGCGGCCTACCTGCTCTACCAGGACCGGCGCCGGTACGCGGGCGGCATCCTGATCGTCTCGCCCACCCCGCTCCTGGTCGCCTACACCGAGGGCGTGCTGCCCTCCCTCGGTGAGGAGGGCCAGGTCGCCATCCGCGCCATCGGCTCCCTGACCGACGACGCGTCCGGCACCGGGGCCACCCTGTACGACGCCCCGGCCGTGGCCCGCGCCAAGGGCTCGTACCGCATGCTCAAGGTGCTCAGGAAGGCCGCGCGCGGCGCGCTGGAGCACGGCGGCACGCCGACCCGGCTGCGGGTCGTCGCCTTCGGCCGGCGGATCGAGCTGGACGCCGACGAGCTGGCGGCCGTCCGCCGCACCGCCCTCGGCGGCACCGCACCGGTGAACCTGCTGCGCCCCCGCGCCCGCAAGCTGCTGCTGGACGCGCTGTGGGAGCGCTCCGGTGCGGCCGGCCGGCACACCGATCCGGAGCTCGCCGCCGAACTGCGCTCCTCCTTCGACGAGGACGTCACCACCGAGGACGACTTCCTCTCCTTCTTCGACGCCTGGTGGCCCGAGCTGACCCCGGCCGCCGTGCTGGACGCCATGGCGGACGAGCGGCGCCTCGGCCGCTGGGCCCGGCGGGTCCTCAACCCGGGCGAGGTCCGCAGGGTCGCCCGTTCGCTGCGGCGGGACGGCCGCTCGGTGCACGACATCGCACTGCTGGACGAGCTCCAGGCCCTCCTCGGCGCCCCCGCCCGGCCCCGGCGCAAGCGCGAACTCGACCCGCTGGACCAGCTCACCGGCCTCGAGGAGCTGATGCCGGTGCGCGAGGAGTCGCAGCGCGAGCGGGCCGAGCGCCTCGCCCAGGAGCGCACCGAGTACGCCCACGTCATCGTCGACGAGGCCCAGGACCTCACCCCGATGCAGTGGCGCCTGGTCGGCCGGCGCGGCCGGCACGCCACCTGGACGATCGTCGGCGACCCCGCCCAGTCCTCCTGGTCCGACCCCGACGAGGCCGCCCAGGCCCGCGACGAGGCCCTCGGCAGCAGGCCCCGCCGCCGCTTCGAACTCACCGTGAACTACCGCAACCCGGCCGAGATCGCCGGCCTCGCCGCCAAGGTGCTGGCGCTCGCCATGCCCGGCGCCGAGTCACCGAGGGCGGTGCGCTCCACGGGCGTCGAGCCGCGGTTCGTCGTCGCGGAGGGCGCGCTGGGCGAGACCGTGCGCGCGGAGACGGCCCGGCTGCTGGAACGGGTGGACGGCACGGTCGGTGTGGTCGTCGCCATGCAGCGCCGCGAGGAGGCGCGGCGCTGGCTCGACGGGCTGGGAGACCGTGCGGTGGCCCTCGGCAGCCTGGAGGCCAAGGGTCTGGAGTACGACGCGACGATCGTCGTCTCCCCGGCCGAGATCGCCGACGAGTCCCCGGCCGGCCTGCGCGTTCTGTACGTCGCCCTGACCCGGGCGACCCAGCAGCTCACCGTCGTCTCGACGGAACGGGACGAGCCGGACGCCGCCGGAGTGCCGGACCTGCTCCGGGACTGAACCCGGAAAAAGGTTCTCGGGGGAATGGCCCTGCGGCATCCGTTTGTTAGCCTGGCAAGTGACACCGGCCCGATCCAAGCCCCCGGGCCCAACCTTCGTCGCTACGAGCGACCACTTGCCGCGAGGCGAGCATGGCGGGTCGGTGTCACTGAACGACCGAGAGGCCCATGTCACTTCCGGGTGACATGGGCCTCTCGCGTCTCTGCTCCCGTGTCGGCTGCGGGCCGCTCGGCGCAGCGACTTACGCGCGGCCCCCTGCCTCTCGTATGGTGGAACAGCCTTTCCGGAAGCTGTCGCAGATACCCGCTTTCCGTGCGAACAAAACGTTCGTAATAGGAGGCGGCTACCGCGTACTCAGGGGTAGGTGCGACGATCGGACGGCACGAGCTGTGACACGCAGGAACGCAGCGAAACGGTGAAAGCAGAGGAAGTCGGCCATGGCAACGGCGCCCAGCGTCTCCTACTCGATGACCATCCGGCTGGAGGTGCCGTCGAGCGGGACCTCCGTCTCCCAGCTCACCACCGCGGTGGAGTCCTCCGGCGGCACGGTCACCGGCCTCGACGTCACCGCGTCCGGGCACGAGCGGCTCCGGATCGACGTCACCATCGCGGCCACCTCCACCGCCCACGCCGACGAGATCGTGGAGAAGCTCCGCGGCATCGAGGGCGTCACCCTGGGCAAGGTCTCGGACCGTACGTTCCTGATGCACCTCGGCGGCAAGATCGAGATGGCGTCCAAGCACCCCATCCGCAACCGTGACGACCTCTCCATGGTCTACACGCCGGGTGTGGCCCGCGTCTGCATGGCGATCGCCGAGAACCCCGAGGACGCCCGCCGCCTCACCATCAAGCGCAACTCCGTTGCGGTCGTGACGGACGGCTCCGCCGTGCTCGGCCTGGGCAACATCGGCCCCAAGGCCGCCCTGCCCGTGATGGAGGGCAAGGCCGCCCTGTTCAAGCGGTTCGCCGGCATCGACGCCTGGCCGATCTGCCTCGACACCCAGGACACCGACGCGATCGTCGAGATCGTCAAGGCCATCGCCCCGGGGTTCGCCGGCATCAACCTGGAGGACATCTCCGCACCGCGCTGCTTCGAGATCGAGGCCCGGCTGCGCGAGGCCCTCGACATCCCCGTCTTCCACGACGACCAGCACGGCACCGCGATCGTCGTCCTGGCGGCCCTGACCAACGCGCTGCGGGTCACCGGCAAGGCGATCGAGAACGTCCGGGTCGTCATGTCCGGCGCCGGCGCGGCCGGCACGGCCATCCTGAAGCTGCTGCTCGCGGCCGGTGTGAAGAACGCCGTCGTGGCCGACATCCACGGCGTGGTGCACGCGGGCCGCGAGGACCTGGTGGACGCCCCCGCCGACTCCCCGCTGTGCTGGATCGCCGACCACACCAACCCGGAGAACCTGACGGGCACGCTGAAGGAGGCCGTACGCGGCGCGGACGTCTTCATCGGCGTCTCCGCCCCGAACGTCCTCGACGGCGCGGACGTCGCCGCGATGGCCGAGGGCGCGATCGTCTTCGCGCTCGCGAACCCCGACCCCGAGGTGGACCCGGGCGTCGCCCGCGAGACCGCGGCCGTGGTGGCCACCGGCCGCTCCGACTTCCCGAACCAGATCAACAACGTGCTGGTGTTCCCGGGCGTGTTCCGCGGCCTGCTGGACGCCCAGTCCCGCACCGTCAACACGGAGATGATGCTCGCCGCCGCGCAGGCCCTCGCCGACGTGGTCACCGAGGACGAGCTGAACCCGAACTACATCATCCCGAGCGTGTTCAACGACAGGGTCGCGGGCGCGGTCGCCGACGCCGTGCGGGAGGCGGCGAAGCTGACGCGGACCCCGGCCTCCGCCTCCTAGCGGCTCCCGGGGCCGGGCGGCGCCGCTGTGACCATCACCACGGCAGGTGTGCGACCGGCGCGTCGTGGAACCCTTGGTGTACGGCCGCGCTCTATCGTGGCGGCCGTACACCAAGGGTTCCGCCCCCGGCTCCCGCGCTCTGCTGCCGGAAGCGGACGCAGTGTCACCGACATCAGGCCGTCGCGTTCTCCGTGTGACCCCCATGGGTGACTCCCACGGGTGTTCTCACGGCTCCTGCGGGTGCCGGATTGGCGTTACTGCCGCAGGTAGAGGCAGGATGCTGCACCAGGACAACGTCCAGGGGGCAGCACCTCCAGGGGCGTGCGGGCCCGACAGGACCCGGGTCCGGGCCCTCACCGAGGACCCTGGCAGCATCGGCTTGACCGTGCCCTACGTGCGGCCCCGCCGCGTGGCACGCCTCAACGGCAAGAAGAACACGGGAGTAACAACATGAACCGCAGTGAGCTGGTGGCCGCGCTGGCCGACCGCGCCGAGGTGACCCGCAAGGACGCCGACGCCGTGCTGGCCGCGTTCGCCGACATCGTCGGCGACATCGTCTCCAAGGGGGACGAGAAGGTCACCATTCCCGGTTTCCTGACCTTCGAGCGCACCCACCGTGCCGCTCGCACCGCGCGCAACCCGCAGACCGGTGAGCCGATCCAGATCCCGGCCGGCTACAGCGTGAAGGTCTCCGCGGGCTCGAAGCTCAAGGAAGCCGCCAAGGGCAAGTGATCCTGCCGTTCGTACGTCCCGGGACGGCGTACGACGCACAGTGACGTCAAAAGGGCGGCCACCCGAACGGGTGGCCGCCCTTTTGACAAGCCCGAATCAAGTCAGCCGAGCGCCCTGCCCCCGACCGGTCGGGGGCAGGGCGCTCGGGAACGGATCAGCCGAGGGCCTTGCCCGGGAGCTCGACCTTCGCCCCCAGCTCGACCAGCTTCTCCATGAAGTTCTCGTAGCCGCGGTTGATCAGGCCGATGCCGTGGACGCGGGACGTGCCCTGGGCGGCGAGGGCGGCGATCAGGTAGGAGAAGCCGCCGCGCAGGTCGGGGATGACCAGATCGGCGCCCTGGAGCCGGGTCGGGCCGGAGACGACGGCCGAGTGGAGGAAGTTGCGCTGGCCGAAGCGGCAGTCGGAGCCGCCCAGGCACTCACGGTAGAGCTGGATGTGCGCGCCCATCTGGTTGAGCGCCGAGGTGAAGCCGAGCCGGGACTCGTAGACCGTCTCGTGGACGATGGACAGCCCGGTCGCCTGCGTCAGGGCGACCACCAGCGGCTGCTGCCAGTCGGTCTGGAAGCCCGGGTGGACGTCCGTCTCCAGCGCGATGGACTTGAGCTGGCTGCCGGGGTGCCAGAAGCGGATGCCCTCGTCGTCGATCTCGAAGGCACCGCCCACCTTCCGGTAGGTGTTCAGGAACGTCATCATCGAGCGCTGCTGGGCGCCGCGGACGTAGATGTTGCCCTCGGTGGCCAGCGCCGCGGACGCCCAGGAGGCGGCCTCCAGGCGGTCGGGGA
Organism: Streptomyces sp. M2CJ-2; assembly: GCF_016757295.1. Classification (NCBI taxonomy): domain Bacteria; kingdom Bacillati; phylum Actinomycetota; class Actinomycetes; order Kitasatosporales; family Streptomycetaceae; genus Streptomyces; species Streptomyces sp. M2CJ-2. The sequence goes on from NZ_JAESIF010000011.1 coordinate 84,635, forward strand.
GGGCGCGGTGGTTGTAGCCGCCGAGCTTGTCCACACCGGTGACGCGGATGGTCCGGTCGGTGTCCATCGCGATGATCGCGCCCATTTTCTGCAGGACGCAGATCAGGTCCTCGATCTCCGGCTCCACCGCCGCGTTGGACAGCTCGGTGACGCCCTCCGCGAGGACCGCCGTCAGCAGCACCTGCTCCGTCGCGCCGACGGACGGGTACGGCAGCTCGATCTTCGTGCCGCGCAGCCGCTGCGGGGCCTCCAGGTACTGGCCGTCCGCCCGCTTCTCGATGGTCGCGCCGAACTGCCGCAGCACGTCGAAGTGGAAGTCGATCGGCCGGCCGCCGATGTCGCAGCCGCCCAGACCGGGGATGAACGCGTGCCCGAGACGGTGCAGCAGCGGTCCGCAGAACAGGATCGGGATGCGCGAGGAACCCGCGTGGGCATCGATGTCGGCGACGTTGGCGCTCTCCACCCGCGTCGGGTCGAGCACCAGTTCACCGGGCTCGTCGCCCGGACGCACCGTCACCCCGTGCAGCTGCAGCAGCCCTCGCACGACCCGGACGTCACGGATGTCCGGGACGTTGCCCAGCCGGCTCGGCTCACTGCCCAGCAGGGCGGCGACCATGGCCTTCGGTACGAGGTTCTTCGCACCGCGGACCCGGATCTCACCTTCCAGCGGGGTTCCGCCGTGGACAAGCAGGACGTCTTCAGCTCCGTTGACGGTCATGAATCTCGCGTTCCGTGGAGGGGGGCAGGGGCCAGAGGGCAAGCGTAGTCGCCCTCACTCCGGGCTCTGTCAGCCCGTGTGCGACCCGGCATCCGTCCCACCGCCCCCACAACACGAGCAGTCCCTCAGTGGCCACTCGGGGTCACCGCCGTCCTGTGCGCCGGGGGTGCTCCCGTACGCCCGCCGGGCCCCCGGCCCCCGGCCGCCGACCGCTCGGAACGCGGATCCACCAGGCAGCTCCGCCGCCGTGCGGCCCGGTTCACCCGCATACCCCCGATCGGCTCCCCACGGGAAGGGAAGATGCGGGATCATGTCTGGCATGACCGAGGTGTCCTCGCTCACAGGGCGGCTGCTCGTGGCCACTCCCGCCCTGGCGGACCCGAACTTCGACCGTGCGGTGGTGCTCCTCCTCGACCACGACGAGGAGGGCTCCCTGGGTGTCGTCCTCAACCGCCCGACTCCGGTGGACGTGGCGGACATCCTGGAGGGCTGGGGGGACCTGGCCGGCGAACCGGGGGTCGTCTTCCAGGGCGGCCCGGTGTCGCTGGACTCGGCCCTCGGCGTCGCCGTCGTCCCCGGCGGGGCGGGGAACGGGACCGCACCGCTGGGCTGGCGCCAGGTGCACGGCGCGATCGGGCTGGTCGACCTGGAGGCGCCGCCCGAGCTGCTCGCCTCCGCCCTCGGCTCGCTGCGCATCTTCGCCGGATACGCGGGCTGGGGCCCCGGCCAGCTGGAGGAGGAGCTGGCGGACGGTGCCTGGTACGTCGTCGAGTCGGAGCCCGGCGACGTCTCGTCCCCGGCGCCCGAGCGGCTCTGGCGCGAGGTGCTGCGCCGCCAGCGGGGTGAGCTGGCGATGGTGGCCACGTATCCGGACGACCCTTCGCTCAACTGATGCGCGTGAGCTTCAGTACTCTTGATTTCATGAGCACTCTTGAGCCCGAGCGCGGGACTGGTACGGGGACCCTCGTAGAGCCGACGCCGCAGACGTCCCACGGCGACGGCGACCACGAGCGCTACGCCCACTACGTCCAGAAGGACAAGATCATGGCGAGCGCCCTCGACGGCACGCCCGTCGTGGCGCTGTGCGGCAAGGTGTGGGTGCCGGGCCGGGACCCGAAGAAGTACCCCGTCTGCCCCATGTGCAAGGAGATCTACGAGTCCATGAGCGGCGGCGACGACGACAAGGGCGGCAAGGGCAAGGGCAAGGGCGGCAAGTAAACCCCCTGCCCTCCCACGGAGTCGTCCGGACCGCTCAGCCGTCCCGGACGGCTGAGCGGTCCGGACCGTCCAGGGCCCCCGGGTGCGTTTTGCGCGCCCTGGGGGCCTTTGTGCTGCCCGCGCGTTGCGCGGAGCGCTTCCGCCGGACACAGAGTGGTCGAGACCTCTTGTGGGTCGGTTCACCCAGTACCTAACCTCCGTTGTTGTTGTGCACGGCGAAACCTTCATTGCGTATGTTGCAACGCCTCATCGGAGGAAGCAGTCCATGAAGCTGTCCGTCCGCCTGGTCGCACTCGCGGCCCTCCTCGCCACCGCCGCCTGCGCGCCCCAGACTTCCTCGGGCTCCTCCTCCGCCAAGGACGAGAAGACCGGGACCTTACGCGTCTGGCTCTTCCAGGAAGTCGACAACGCGCCCAAGGAGAAGGTCGTCGAGTCCGTCGTCGCCGGGTTCGAGAAGGCGCACGACGGCACCGAGGTCACCGTCGAGTACATCCCGGTCGAGACCCGGGCCCAGCGCATCAAGGCCGCCTTCAACGACCCGAAGTCCGCGCCCGACCTCGTCGAGTACGGCAACACGGACACCGCCGGCTATGTGAAGGACGGTGGACTCGCCGACGTCACCGAGGAGTTCGGCGCCTGGGACGAGACGAAGGACACCGATCCGACCGCCCGGCAGTCGGTCACCGTCGACGGCAGGGTCTACGGGGCGCCGTACTTCGTCGGCGTCCGCGCGCTGTACTACCGCACCGACGTCTTCGAGGAACTCGGGCTCGAGGCACCCACGTCACAGGCCGAGTTGATCTCCACGGCCCGGAAGATCCGCGCCGCGAAGCCGGAGCTGTACGGCATCGCCGTCGGCGGCGCCTACACCTACGGCGCGATGCCCTTCATCTGGGCCCACGGCGGCGAACTCGCCACCGGCAAGCAGGGCTCGTACGCCTCCGCGATCGACACCCCCGCCGCCCGCAAGGGCATCGAGGCGTACACCTCCCTCTTCGGCGACGACAACTGCCCGGCCGCCAAGTGCGCCGGCATGGGCGGCAACGACACGGTGACCGCCTTCGCCGCGGGCAAGGCCGCCATGGCGATCGGCGGCGACTTCAGCCATGCCGCCGTCGAGGCCGGCAAGGTGAAGGGCCGGTACGCGGTCGTGCCGCTGCCGGGAGTGCGGCCCGGGTCCATCGCCCCCGCTTTCGCGGGCGGGAACAACCTGGGCGTCCTGAAGTCGACTTCGCACCGCACCCTCGCCGTCGACCTGATGCGACGGCTCGCCTCGAAGAAGACACAGGGCGAACTGTTCGACGCGATGGGCTTCCTGCCGACCTTCTCCGACGTGCGGCAGCAGGCGGCCGCCGAGGAACCGTTCCTGAAGCCGTTCGTCGAGACCCTCGCCGCCGACACCAAGTTCGTGCCGGCCTCGCCGGCCTGGGCGCAGATCGACTCCTCGCTGGTACTGCCGACGATGTTCCAGGAAGTCGTCAGCGGCAAGAAGGACGTGGAAGCCGCCTCCGCGGACGCCACGAAGAAGATGAACGAGGCGTTCGGCTCGGTGGGCTGAACCAGTGGCCGTACAGGACACGGTGGCCGTGCGGAAGCGTCCCGCGCTCTTCACGGCTCCCGCCCCCCACGATCCACGGGGCCCCCGGCGCCGCAAGGGCGGCCTCGCCCCCTGGCTCTACCTCGCACCCGCCCTCGTCGTCCTCGGGGGGCTGCTCGCCTACCCGGTCTACCAACTCGGCCTGATCTCGCTTTTCCACTCCACCCAGGCGCAAGTCAGCGGCGGCGAACCGACCACCTTCAAGGGGCTCGGCAACTACACCGAGCTCTTCGCCGACGACCAGTTCTGGCAGGTGCTGCTGGCCACCCTGCTGTTCGCGGCGGCCTGTGTGGTGTCCACCCTGGCCGTCGGCTGCGCGCTCGCCGTACTCCTCACCCGGGTGCGCGCCGTGCCCCGGCTCGCCCTGATGCTGGCCGCGCTCGGCGCCTGGGCGACCCCGGCCGTCACCGGCTCCACGGTGTGGCTGTTCCTCTTCGACGCCGACTTCGGCCCGGTGAACCGGGTGCTGGGCCTCGGCGACCACTCGTGGACGTACGGGCGGTACAGCGCCTTCTTCCTCGTCCTGCTCGAAGTGGTCTGGTGTTCCTTCCCGTTCGTGATGGTCACCGTCTACGCCGGCATCCGCGCCGTACCCGCCGAGGTGCTGGAGGCCGCCGCCCTGGACGGCGCCTCGCAGTGGCGCGTCTGGCGCTCGGTGCTCGCCCCGATGCTCCGGCCGATCCTGGTGGTCGTCACCATCCAGTCGGTGATCTGGGACTTCAAGGTCTTCACCCAGATCTACGTCATGACGGGCGGCGGCGGCATCGCCGGCCAGAACCTGGTCCTGAACGTCTACGCCTACCAGAAGGCGTTCGCGTCCTCGCAGTACAGCCTCGGCGCCGCGATCGGCGTGGTGATGCTGCTGATCCTGCTCGCCGTCACGCTGGTGTACCTGCGGCTGCTGCGCCGCCAAGGGGAGGAACTGTGAGTCTCGCGGGCCGGGACGGGGCGCGCCGGGTGAATCTTGTGCGCCGGTTCGTACGGCGTCCGTGGCGGCTCGCGGCCGAGGCGACGGCACTGCTCGTCGCGGCGGTGGTGGCCTTCCCGCTCCACTGGATGGTGCTGGGCGCCTTCAAACCGGCCGGCGAGATCGAGTCGGACCGGCCCCGGCCGTGGACCCTGACACCCACCCTGGACTCCTTCCGGCGGGTGTTCGGGCAGCAGGAATTCGGCCGGTACTTCGTCAACAGCGTGGTCGTCGCGGTCGCCGTGGTGATCGCCTCGGCGCTGATCGCCTTTCTCGCGGCGACCGCCGTGACGCGATTCAGGTTCCGTATGCGGACCACCCTGCTGATCATGTTTCTGGTGGCCCAGATGGTGCCCGTGGAGGCGCTGACGATTCCGTTGTTCTTCCTCATGCGGGACTTCGGCCAGTTGAACACGCTGTGGTCGCTGATCCTGCCGCACATCGCGTTCTCGCTGCCGTTCGCGATCTGGATGCTGCGGGGGTTCGTGAAAGCCGTTCCCGAGGCGCTGGAGGAGGCCGCGTACATCGACGGCGCGAGCCGCGCGCGTTTCCTGTGGCAGATCCTTTTCCCGCTCGTTCTGCCGGGGCTCGTGGCCACCAGCGTGTTTTCCTTCATCTCCACCTGGAACGACTTCCTGTTCGCCAAGTCCTTCATCATCAGCGACATCTCGCAGTCGACGCTGCCGATGGCCCTGCTGGTCTTCTACAAGCCGGACGAGCCGGACTGGGGCGGCGTGATGGCGGCGTCCACGGTGATGACGATTCCGGTGCTGGTCTTCTTCGTACTCGTACAGCGGCGCCTGGTCTCCGGACTGGGCGGAGCGGTGAAGGACTGACATGACCGAACTGATTCCAGCGCCCCGCAGCGTCGTCGCCGGCTTTGGCGAGGTGCGGCTGACGGCGCGCTCCCGTCTTCACTCCGGTCTCGGGACGGAGGGCGTCGGCCGGTGGCTGCGCACCGTCCTCTGGCAGGCGACCGGTCTGCCGTTGCATGAAGGGAGGAAACCCGACGACCCCACCGACACGGAAGGCGACGGCATCGGGCTCCGACTCGACCCCGGGCTCGGTCCCGAGGAGTACCGCCTCGTCAGCGACCGGACGGGTGTCCTGGTCGAGGGCGGCAGCGCGACCGGTGCCTTCTGGGGCGCCCAGACGCTGCGGCAGCTCCTCGGCCCCGACGCGTACCGCAGGGCCCCGATCGGCCGCGACCGGGTGTGGGCGGTGCCGCACGTGACGATCGAGGATTCCCCCCGCTTCCGCTGGCGCGGACTCATGCTCGACGTCGCCCGGCACTTCATGCCGAAGGAAGGCGTGCTGCGCTATCTCGATCTGATGGCGGCGCACAAACTCAACGTCCTCCACTTTCACCTGACGGACGATCAGGGATGGCGCGTCGAGATCAAGCGGTATCCGAAGCTGACAGAGATCGGTTCTTGGCGGGCCCGTACGAAAGTCGGGCACCGCGCCTCACCGCTGTGGGACGACACGCCGCACGGTGGCCACTACACACAGGACGACATCCGCGAGATCGTCGCCTACGCCGCCGAGCGGCATATCAGCGTCGTACCGGAAATCGACGTACCCGGGCACTCGCAGGCCGCCATCGCCGCGTATCCGGAACTCGGCAACACCGATGTCATCGACACCGCCTCCCTGACCGTCTGGGACACCTGGGGGATCAATCCGAACGTACTCGCCCCCACCGACGACACCCTGCGCTTCTACGAGGGGGTGCTCGAGGAAGTCCTGGAACTGTTCCCCGCGGACGCCGGCCCCGGCGCCCCCTTTACTCCCTTCTCGGGGTTCGTGCACCTGGGCGGCGACGAATGCCCCAAGGACCAGTGGCGTGCGTCGGCCGTCGCGCAGCAGCGGATCAGGGATCTCGGCCTGACCGACGAGGACGCCCTCCAGTCCTGGTTCATCGGGCACTTCGCCACCTGGCTCGCCGCGCGGGGGCGCCGGCTGATCGGCTGGGACGAGATCCTGGAGGGAGGTCTCGCCCCGGGCGCCGCCGTGTCGTCCTGGCGCGGCTACGCCGGCGGGATCGCCGCCGCCCGCGCGGGGCACGACGTGGTCATGTGCCCCGAGCAGCACGTCTACCTGGACCACCGGCAGGACGCGGGCCCCGAGGAGCCGGTGCCGATCGGGTACGTGCGCACCCTGGAGGACGTCTACCGGTTCGAGCCCGTACCGCCGGAACTGACGGCCGAGGAGACCGGACGGGTCCTGGGCACCCAGGCCAACGCGTGGTCCGAGGTGACGGAGGACCAGGAACGGGTGGACTACCAGGTCTTTCCCCGGCTGGCCGCCTTCGCCGAGGTCGCCTGGAGCGCGCTGCCGGCCCCCGCGGAACGGGACTTCGCCGATTTCGAACGCCGGACGACCGCCCACCGCCGGCGCCTCGACGCCCTGGGCGTCGCCCACCGCCCGCCCACCGGACCGCTCCCTTGGCAACGGCGCCCCGGAGTGCTGGGCCGCCCCCTCGACGGCCCGCCCCCGCACCGGTAGCGCGTACCCCGCACCGCCGGTGCGGGGTACGCGCTACCGGCCATGCCCCGAAGTCCGCCCGACTCGGAACAGGTCGCGAAAAAGGGCGCGAGGGCCACCGAAGAGTGCATCCGATCGCACCGGCGATGTCCCGCCAAATCGGATCATGCCCGGGGTGAAGCGGGCGAATGCCTCCTAGCGGACCCCTGTCTTCGGCGCTCGCGAAGATGTGCCAGAGTTGCCACGTCCGCCCTGTCAGGTCGTACCGTACGGCTGCGACAGGTGGGACCAGGTGGGGCCGCGGGAAGGGGCAGCCGGTTTTGAGCACGCACGCACCGCAGGCGGCGCAGGCCGTGACGCTGCCCACGACGCTGGACGAGGCGGTGGCGGCGCTCACCGCCATGCCCGCCGCCGTGCCCGTCGCGGGCGGCACCGACCTGATGGCCGCCGTCAACTCCGGGCAGCTCAGGCCCGCGGCGCTGGTCGGCCTCGGCAAGATCAGCGAGATCCGCGGCTGGCAGTACCAGGACGGCCACGCGCTGCTCGGCGCGGGCCTCACCCATGCCCGTATGGGCCGCCCCGACTTCGCCGCCCTCATCCCGGCGCTCGCCGCCTCCGCGCGTGCCGCCGGACCGCCGCACATCCGCAACGCGGGCACCCTGGGCGGCAACATCGCCTCCGCCGCCCCCACCGGTGACTCGCTGCCCGTGCTGGCCGCGCTGGAGGCGACGCTGATCATCGCGGGCCCGGGCGGAGCCCGCCGGGAGATCCCGGTGTCGCACCTGCTGGCCGGGATGGACATGCTGCGCGCCGGTGAACTCATCGGCTACGTGCGGGTGCCGCTGCTGCACGCCCCGCAGGTGTTCCTCAAGGCCACCGGCCGCACCGGCCCCGGCCGCGCGATGGCGTCCGTCGCCCTGGTGCTCGACCCCGCCCGGCGCGGCGTCCGCTGCGCGGTGGGCGCCATAGCGCCGATGGCGCTGCGGCCCCTGGAGGCCGAGCAGTGGGTCGCCCAGCTCATCGACTGGGACAACAACCGCGCGATCGTGCCGGAGGCGCTGAACGCGTTCGGGGAGTACGTCGCCGCGGCCTGCATCCCCGACCCGGTCCCCGAGGAGGACGGCTCCGTCCCGCCGTTGCCCCCCGCGGTACTGCATCTGCGGCGCACCGTCGCCGCGCTGGCCCGACGAGCACTGGGGAGGGCGCTGTCGTGACCGACGACCAGCACGGAGAGGGCACGTCCCAGGGCGGCGGCAGCCGTTGGGACCCGTTGCCCCAGGGCGACTACGACGACGGCGCCACGGCCTTCGTGAACCTCCCCGAGGGGGGCATCGACGCCCTGCTGGACTCGATGGAGAGCCCGCTCGCCGCACCCGGCCACGGCTATGTGCCGCCGCCGATCACCGTCACCCCCGCCACCTCGGGCACCGACCCGGCGGCCACCGCCGGCTGGGGGGTGCCGGGCGCCGCCGTGCCGGGTGCGCCCGTCGACGGCGCCCAGTGGCACGCCCCGTACGACCCGCAGTCCCCGTACGATCCGCAGGCCGACCCGTCCGGGCAGGCCGACCCGTCGGGGCGGGGCGGACCCGAGGCGCGGGCCGCGCAGGGGCACAGCGGGCAGGACCGGTTCACGTACGACCCCGGGGCCTCCGGGCAGTGGGCCTTCGAGGAGCCGCCCGCCGAGGGGAACCCGGCACCGGGTTCCGACGTGACCGGGCAGTGGTCGATCCCCGTGGCCGAGGGCGACCTCCCGGACGAGTCCGGCGAGTTCACCACCTCCGCCCTGGCCGAACAGTGGGGCGCCACCCCGCCGGTCACCCCGCCCGCCACCCTTCCGGGCGGCGCCCCCGCGCCCTGGGCCACGCAGGCCATCGGACAGCCGTGGGGACCGGGTGTGCCGGGTGTGGACCCGAACCACACCGAGACCGGCTCCGAGCCCGGTTCCGGCCGGGAGCAGGACGGCCCGGGGCCCGACTGGCGGGCCGAGCCGGATGCCTACCGGGAGGCGGCCGGGGCGCCGTCCGCCCCGGAGCTCCGCGAGCACCCGCAACCGGGCACGGAGGACGCCGTACGGCCCGCTCCCGGCCCCGGAGAGCCTGCAGGGCCCGCCGAGGGCGCCCGGCGCCCCGAAGCCCCGCACGGGGCCCAGGAAGCCCCGGAACGCCCCGCCGGTGACGACGCGTCCGCGCCGACCGCCGCCCCCGAGACCGCACCGGACGGCGGGAACACCGCGGAGGGCCCGGCCGGTCCGGACGCCCCGGAGGCGGCAGAACACCCTGAACCCCCCGCGTCCCCCGCGCCGGACGGCTCGTCAGCCGGGCCCGAACCGCTCCCCGGCGCCGCGCACGACGACCACCCCCTCGCCACCTACGTGCTGAGCGTCAACGGCACCGACCGGCCCGTCACCGACGCCTGGATCGGCGAGTCGCTGCTCTACGTGCTGCGTGAGCGCCTCGGGCTCGCCGGCGCCAAGGACGGCTGCTCACAGGGCGAGTGCGGGGCCTGCAACGTGCAGGTCGACGGCCGGCTCGTGGCGTCCTGCCTGGTGCCGGCCGTCACCACGGCCGGCAGCGAGGTCCGTACCGTCGAGGGCCTCGCCCAGGACGGGCAGCCGTCGGACGTGCAGCGGGCACTCGCGCGGTGCGGCGCGGTGCAGTGCGGCTTCTGCGTACCGGGCATGGCGATGACCGTGCACGACCTGCTGGAGGGCAACCCGGCGCCCAGCCGGCTGGAGACCCGCCAGGCGCTGTGCGGCAACCTGTGCCGCTGCTCCGGCTACCGGGGCGTGGTGGAGGCGGTCCAGGAGGTCGTCGCCGAACGCGAGGCACACGCCGAGCACACCGAATCCGACCCGGACACGGACCCGGGCACGGGCCCGGACGAGCCCCGTATCCCGCACCAGGCCGGACCGGGCGCCGGCGGCGTCAACCCCGCCGCGTTCCCGCACCCCGGACCGCACGACCGGCCCCACGGCCGGGACGGAGGCCAGGCGTGAGCAACGAAGCCGCCACCGTGCAGGCCGCACGGACCGCGGAGGACGCACCCCGGGCGGAACCGGCCCCGCACGGACTGGGCACCTCCCTGCCGGCCGCCGACACCCGCGCCAAGACCGAGGGCACCTTCCCGTACGCCGCCGACCTGTGGGCCGAGGGCCTGCTGTGGGCGGCCGTGCTGCGCTCGCCCCACCCGCACGCGCGCATCCTGTCCATCGACACCACCCACGCGCGCGAGATGCCCGGGGTGCGGGCCGTCGTCACCCACGAGGACGTCCCCGGCGACCCGCTGTACGGCCGTGGCCGCGCCGACCGCCCGGTCTTCGCCTCCGACGTCGTGCGCCACCACGGCGAGGCCATCGCCGCCGTCGCCGCCGACCACCCGGACACCGCGCGGCTGGCCGCCGCCGCCGTCATCGTCGAGTACGAGGTGCTCGACCCGGTGATCGACCCCGAACAGGCCTTCGAGGCCGAGCCGTTGCACCCCGACGGCAACCTGATCCGGCACATCCCGCTGCGCCACGGCGACCCGGACGCGGTCGGTGACCTCGTCGTCGAGGGCCTGTACCGCATCGGCCGCCAGGACCCCGCCCCCATCGGCGCCGAGGCCGGACTCGCCGTACCCCGCCCCGACGGGGGCGTCGAGCTGTACCTGGCCTCCACCGACCCGCACGGCGACCGGGACACCGCCGCCGCCGCGTTCGGCCTGGAACCCGACCGCGTCAAGGTCGTCGTCACCGGTGTGCCCGGCGCCATCGCCGACCGCGAGGACCAGAGCTTCCAGTTGCCGCTCGGCCTGCTGGCGCTGAGGACCGGTTGCCCGGTCAAACTCACCGCCACGCGTGAGGAGTCCTTCCTCGGCCACGCCCACCGGCACCCCACCCTGCTGCGCTACCGCCACCACGCCGACGCCGAGGGCAAGTTGGTGAAGGTCGAGGCGCAGATCCTGCTCGACGCGGGCGCCTACGCCGACACCTCCTCCGACGCCCTGGCCGCCGCCGTCGCCTTCGCCTGCGGCCCCTACGTCGTCCCGAACGCCTTCATCGAGGGCTGGGCGGTCCGCACCAACAACCCGCCCTCCGGCCATGTGCGCGGCGAGGGCGCCCTGCAGGTGTGCGCCGCCCACGAGGCGCAGATGGACAAGCTGGCCAAGAAGCTCGGCCTCGACCCGGCCGAGCTGCGTCTGCGCAACGTCATGGCGACCGGCGACGTCCTGCCCACCGGCCAGACCGTGACCTGTCCCGCCCCGGTCGCCGAACTCCTCGAAGCGGTACAGGACTTCCCGCTGCCGCCGCTGCCCAAGGACACCCCCGCGGAGGAGTGGCTGCTGCCCGGCGGCCCCGAGGGCGCCGGGGAACCGGGCGCGGTGCGCCGCGGTGTGGGCTACGGCCTCGGCATGGTGCACATGCTCGGCGGCGAGGGCGCGGACGAGGTGTCCACGGCCACCGTGAAGGTCCAGGACGGCGTGGCGACGGTGCTGTGCGCGGCCGTCGAGACCGGCCAGGGATTCACCACACTGGCCCGGCAGATCGTCCAGGAGGTCCTCGGCGTCGACGAGGTGCGGGTGGCCCCCGTGGACACCGACCAGCCCCCGGCGGGCGCGGGCTGCCGCGGCCGGCACACCTGGGTGTCGGGCGGCGCGGTGGAGCGCGCGGCGAAGATGGTCCGCACCCAGCTCCTCCAGCCCCTGGCCCACAAGTTTGGCATGTCCGCCGAGCTGCTCCAGATCACCGACGGCAGGATCACCTCGTACGACGGGGTGCTGTCGACGACCGTCGCCGAGGCCCTGGCCGGCAAGGAACTGTGGGCCACCGCCCAGTGCCGTCCGCATCCCACGGAACCCCTGGACGACTTCGGCCAGGGCGACGCCTTCGTCGGGATGTCCTTCTGCGCGATCCGCGCGGTGGTCGACGTCGACATCGAGATCGGCTCGGTACGGGTCGTGGAACTGGCCGTCGCCCAGGACGTGGGCCGGGTGCTGAACCCGGCTCAGCTGGCCGCCCGGATCGAGGCGGGGGTGACCCAGGGCGTGGGTGCCGCGCTCACCGAGAACCTGCGCACGCCCCGCGGCCTGGTCCGCCACCCCGACCTCACCGGCTACGCCCTCCCGACCGCCCTGGACGCACCCGACATCCAGATCGTGAAGCTCGTGGAGGAGCGGGACGTGGTCGCCCCCTTCGGCGCGAAGGCGGTCAGCGCGGTGCCGGTGGTGACCTCCCCGGCGGCCATCGCCTCCGCCGTCCGGGCCGCCACCGGCCGCCCGGTCAACCGCCTGCCGATCCGTCCCCAGGCCGCGGTGGTGACCAGCGGCTGACGGCGGCTGCCGGAGAAGGTATTTCAGGTTGCTTCGCGCGCGGAGGCAACGCACAGTGGTGTTCGCGCGTCTTGTGGGGTGAGGGCGGCCGTGTCGGTGGGCGGCCGCCTGCCCGTCCGGCCGTCCGCCGGGCCGTCCGTCCCTTGTGGACCGGGGCGTTGTCAGTGGCGGCGCGTAGTCTTCCGAGTGGTGGGGGACGGCTGCCGACCCGATGGCGCGGGGGCCCCTCCTGCCCGGGTGGGGCGCGGCCGCCCGGAGCGGCGGAGCACGGGACACGGGACTGAGCACACGAATGCGCGGGGGAGCCATGAGCACGATCGACACCGTTGCCGCGGATGTCGTGGACGTCGCGGCAGCGATCACCCTGACCGAGGACGCCCTCGACCCGTTCGTCACGCACGCGTCCACGCGCCGCTGGCTGACCGGCCCCGGACTGCCGTGCGACAGCGGTCTGTTCAGTTTCGCGCGGCTGCGGACCGAGGGCCTGCGCACCGTCGCCGGCTCGACGGGCGGCGCGGGGGGCCGGCTGGTCATCGGCGGGCTGCTCGGCCCGGCCGGTACGGAGACCGAGTCGGTCCTGCTGGACGGGGCCACCGGCGAGGTCTCGACGACGTACCTCTTCCCCGACAGCCCGGACTTCCCCGACCGCCCCGACCTGATGGACGTCCGCCCGCTCGCCCCGTCGCTGCCGACCCTGGTGCGGTTCGCCGCCGCGACGGACGAACTGGCGGGGCTGCGCGGCCAGTTCGCCGCCTATGCGGGCCGCTACGGCACGAAGGCGGTCGCCGAGGCCTCGCGGCAGCTGCTCGCGGTGTTCGAGGAGGGCGCGGACGGCGAGCCGGCCCCGCTGTGGCGGATGGCCGCGCTGATCCGGCCGCTGGCCCTGGTGGCGGGTCCGGGCACGACCTCGGGGCTCGCCCTGGACCTCCCGGTGCGCCTGCTGGACCAGGAGTTCGGCCGGGGCGGTGTGGTCCGCTTCGAGGAGGTCGACTTCCCCGCCACGCTCACGCACGAGCCGACCCGACGCTTCCTGTGCGAGACGGGCCTGCCCGAGGACGGCTTCCTGTTCCAGCTGGACACCGACCTGCCGCTGCGGACCCTCACGGAGTACTACGCCGACGGCGAGGGCGGGTTCCAGCCCGACCGCCTCCCCGCCCACGCCGACCGCCTCATACGCCTCGGCCATCTCATCGAGGACGACAGCCTGGTCGTCGACGGCGCCACCGGCGCGGTCCTGAACTGGAGCGAGCCGGACTCCGCCCTGTACCCGCTGAACACGGACATCTCGACCCTCGCCTTCACCCTCTGGCTGCTGCACCGCGAGCACGCCATCGACGAGGAGTCGGGCCACGCGCTGACCAGCGAGACGTACGACCAGCTGGCCATGACGATGATTCAGGTCCTGTCCGCCGTCGACCCCACGGGCACCACGACCGACGCGGACTGGCACTACTGGACGGAGCTGTTCCGGGACGAAGCGGGCGGAGCGCTCTGAGGCGCGCGCCTCAGCCGCCCGCCCGCAACGGGCATCCGGTGCCGACGCGCGCGGTGAGTTCGGCGCGCAGGGCGGTGAGTTCCGCCATCCGCACGTCGACGACCCGGATTTTCTCCGCGAACAGCGCGGACAGCGCCTGCGCGGTGTCCGGGGCGTCGCGCAGTTCCTCACCATGGCGTGCGATCTCTGCCAGGGAGAACCCGAGCGTCTGCGCGGTGCGGACGTACTGCAGCCAGACCACCGTCTCGGGCGCGAAGTCGCGGTAACCGCTGGGCAGCCGCCGACTCGTGACGAGGCCGAGCTTCTCGTAGAACCGGACGGTGTCCCTGGACAGGCCCGTCCGTGTGGCCAACTCCCCTATCAGCATGGCCCTCCGTCGGCCGGTGGCTTGACCTTGGACCCTACTCCACTGTTTAGCGTGAGGCATCGCCACCGCCGACCAGCAGGAGCTTCCTCGTGCCTCTCCTCCCCTCTCCTTCCCAGGCCTCCTACCTCCGTGTCGTACGGGCGAGTGCCTGGTACGACCTCGTCGTCACGGCCGGATTCGCGACCCCCTGGACCTACGCCCTGGCACACGGCCTGCTGTCGTCGGCGGGTGACGCCCTCGGGCTGGGCGCCCTGCCCGACCGCGACCCGGTGCAGACCCTGTACGCGAATCTGATGGGTTCGGTCGTGGTCGTCTGGTCCGTCCTGCGCCTCAGGAGGACACGGCCAGCACACGGAATCTACGACGGCGCTGCCCGCACGCTGTTCTCGGCCTGGTTCGCGTACGCACTGGCCAGCGGCGCCACGGGGCTGCTGTGGCTGTTCCTCGCCGTGGAGGCGGCGTTCGGCGTGGTCCAGCTCGTGCCGTGGTGGCGGCGGGCGGACGAGCAGAAGGACGGAGTGGAAGCGGCGCTCGGCGGAACGATGGGGTGACCCTCGCGAGGACCCGGTGGTCCTGCGGCGCCGGATAGCCGTGACGTTCTCGCCCGAAGCGCCCGCGTCCAGCCGGGCATGGGTACATGGGCGGCAGAGGGATCAAGCGGCGGGCCTGGCCCTGCGTCTGCCAGGAGGCGCAGGGCCAGGAGCCGCGTTATCGCAGCTCAGAGGCCGTGGCGGGAATCGAACCCGCGTCATTCGCTTTGCAGGCGAACCCCTCGGCCACTCGGGCACACGGCCGGGCCGGAGACGAGGCGTGTCCTTCGACGCCCCGCCGCCGTGAACTCGGTACGCCGACCGTACGGCGGGCCGGCAGCGGTGCTCAAGGAATCCCGGGGCGCCGCAACGGGACTGCCACACGCCGTTCATGAACCCCGTCCGGCCGGCGGGGGAGTACGACCAAGGTCCCGGTGCCGGACCGACCTCCGACAGGAGTAATGCCCTGCCGCGGCCCTTACCCTGGCGGTCATGACCGCCCTGAATTCCCGCGACACCGGGGTCGCCGAGACCCCCGACGCCCCCGGACCCGTCCCGCCCGCCGAACGCGACGAGACCGTGCTGAGCGGTCCCTACCGGGCGCTGAGCATCGGGATCGTCTCCGTGGTGCTGCTGATCGCCTTCGAGGCGACCGCGGTGGGTACGGCGATGCCGGTGGCGGCGCGGGAGCTGGACGGGGTGTCCCTGTACGCGTTCGCGTTCTCGGGGTACTTCACGACGAGCCTGTTCGGGATGGTGCTCTCCGGCCAGTGGTCGGACCGGCGCGGCCCGCTCGCGCCGCTCACCTGGGGCATCGCCTCCTTCGCCGTCGGTCTGCTGCTCTCCGGGACGGCGGGCGCGATGTGGCCGTTCATCCTCGGGCGGGCCGTGCAGGGGCTCGGCGGCGGGCTGGTGATCGTCGCGCTGTACGTCGTGGTCGGGCGGGCCTACCCGGAGCGGCTGCGACCGGCGATCATGGCCGCGTTCGCGGCGAGCTGGGTCGTGCCGTCGATCGTCGGCCCGCTGGCCTCCGGCACGGTGACCGAACACCTCGGCTGGCGGTGGGTGTTCCTCGGCATCCCGGCGCTGGTGGTGTTCCCGCTGGCCCTGGCGCTGCCGCAGATACGCCGCCTGGCGTCCGGTCCGGTGAGCCACGGCGCGGACGCGCCGGCCTCCTTCGACCGTCGCCGCATCCGGCTCGCCCTGGCGATCTCCTTCGGCGCCGGACTGCTCCAGTACGCCGCCCAGGACCTGCGCTGGATCTCCTTGCTGCCGGGCGCGCTGGGCGTGGTGCTGCTCGTCCCCGCGGTGCTGGGGCTGCTTCCGCGCGGCACCTGGCGGGCGGCCCGCGGACTGCCCTCGGTGGTGCTGCTGCGCGGCGTCGCCGCCGGGTCCTTCATCGCCGCGGAGTCCTTCGTCCCGCTGATGCTGGTCACCCAGCGGGGACTCAGCCCCACGCTCGCCGGGTTCTCGCTCGCGGCGGGCGGCGTGACCTGGGCACTGGGCTCCTGGCTCCAGTCGCGGCCGCGGCTGGAGCCGTACCGGGAGCGGCTGATGACCCTCGGGATGCTGCTGGTGGCGGCGTCCATCGCGGGGGCCCCGAGCGTGCTGATCCCCGCGGTGCCCGCCTGGGCGACGGCCGTCGCCTGGGCCTTCGGCTGCCTCGGGATGGGCCTGGTGATCTCCTCCACCAGCGTGCTGCTGCTCCAGCTCTCCGCCCCCGAGGAGGCCGGCGCCAACTCCGCCGCGCTCCAGATCTCCGACGGCCTCTCCAACGTCCTCCTCCTGGCCATGGGTGGCGCCGCCTTCGCCGCCCTCGGCGGCGGCATGGCCGGCCACGCGGCCGTGGAGGCCGCCGGCACCGGCTCTCACCCGGCGGCCTTCGCCGCGGTGTTCCTGCCGATGGCGGCGGTGGCCCTGGCGGGCGTGTGGGTGACGAGGCGGTTGCGGGTATCCAAGTGACACTGCGTGGTACCACGTAGTACCGTCGGGGCATGGCTGGACTGAACCTGCGGTTTACCGACGAAGAGCTCGACGCCCTGCGTGAGCGTGCGGCTGCGGAAGGGCGCAGCATGCAGGCCTTCGCGCACGACGCGGTGGTCGCGGCCATAAACGAGCATTCGCGGCTGTTCAACGAGGCGGCCGAGCACGTGCTGAAGGCCAGTGCGGAGCTGAACCGGAGGCTCGCCTGATGCACTACCTCACGCTGCCCGAGTTGCTGAACCTTGCGAAGCGGCTCGGGGAGGAGGCGGTGCGCGATTACGGGTTGCTGGACTCGGCGCTGGCGCGTCCGCAGTCGAGCGTGTTCGGCCAAGACGCCTATCCGGACGTATGGCAGAAGGCCGCAGCGCTGATGGAGTCCCTCGCGCGCAACCACGCTCTCGTCGACGGGAACAAGCGCCTCGCCTGGTACGCGACCTGGGTCTTCCTGCACATGAACGGGCATGCGCTGGATCCGGACTTCGACGTGGACGAGGCGGAGAGGTTTGTCCTGGACGTCTGCCAGGGCGCACTGGACGTGCCCAAGATCGCATCCCAGTTGCCGCGTTTCGCGCGCTGAATGTGAACTCGGTCCCACCCGGGGGTGCCCCTGCACGGCCCGGGGGACCGGGGTGCCGGGCCACGGATATGGTGGCCCGGTCGTCCTCGGCGGCCGTGCCGCCCGAACCAGCCCCCGTCCCCCCCACGGAGACCGTGACTACCGCCGCCGCTTCCGCCTCGCACCACTTGTCCCCCGCCTTTCCCGGCCGTGCCCCCTGGGGTACCGCCGGGAAGCTGCGCGCCTGGCAGCAGGGGGCGATGGAGAAGTACCTGCAGCAACAGCCGCGCGACTTCCTGGCGGTCGCCACCCCGGGCGCCGGGAAGACGACCTTCGCGCTGACGCTGGCCTCCTGGCTGCTGCACCACCACGTCGTGCAGCAGGTGACCGTCGTCGCGCCCACCGAGCACCTGAAGAAGCAGTGGGCCGAGGCCGCCGCGCGGATCGGCATCAAACTGGACCCCGAGTACAGCGCGGGCCCGCTCGGCAAGGACTACCACGGCGTCGCCGTCACCTACGCCGGCGTCGGGGTCCGCCCCATGCTGCACCGCAACCGCGTCGAGCAGCGCAAGACCCTCGTCATCCTCGACGAGATCCACCACGCCGGTGACAGCAAGTCCTGGGGCGAGGCGTGCCTGGAGGCGTTCGAGCCGGCCACCCGCAGGCTGGCGCTCACCGGTACGCCCTTCCGGTCCGACACCAACCCCATCCCGTTCGTGGCGTACGAGGAGGGCGACGACGGCATCCGCCGGTCGGCCGCCGACTACACCTACGGCTACGGTTCCGCGCTCCGCGACAGCGTCGTCCGTCCCGTCATCTTCCTCTCCTACAGCGGCAACATGCGCTGGCGCACCAAGGCCGGCGACGAGGTCGAGGCCCGCCTCGGCGAGCCCATGACCAAGGACGCGATCAGCCAGGCCTGGCGCACCGCCCTCGACCCGCGCGGCGAGTGGATGCCGTCCGTGCTGCGCGCCGCCGACCAGCGGCTGACCGAGGTCAGGAAGTCCGTCCCGGACGCCGGAGCCCTCGTCATCGCCACCGACCAGGACTCCGCCCGCGCCTACGCCAAGCTGATCCGTGAGATCACCGGCGACAAGCCCACCGTCGTCCTGTCCGACGACACCGGCGCCTCGAAACGGATCGACGACTTCAGCGGCAACGACGACCGCTGGATGGTCGCCGTCCGCATGGTCTCCGAAGGCGTCGACGTACCGCGCCTCGCGGTCGGCGTGTACGCCACCACCATCTCCACCCCGCTGTTCTTCGCCCAGGCCGTCGGCCGTTTCGTACGGTCCCGGCGGCGCGGCGAGACCGCGTCCGTGTTCCTGCCGACCATCCCGAACCTGCTGGAGTTCGCGAACGAGATGGAACGCGAACGCGACCACATCCTCGACAAGCCCAAGAAGGACGGCGAGGAGGACCCGTACGCCGAGTCCGAGAAGGAGATGGACGAGGCGAACCGGGAGCAGGACGAGGACACCGGCGAGGACATGCTGCCCTTCGAGGCACTGGAGTCCGACGCCGTCTTCGACCGGGTCACCTACAACGGCGCCGACTTCGGCATGCAGGCCCACCCCGGCAGCGAGGAGGAGCAGGACTACCTCGGCATCCCGGGGCTCCTCGAACCCGACCAGGTGGAGCTGCTGCTGCAGAAGCGGCAGGCCCGGCAGATCGCGCACAGCCGCAAGAAGCCGGACAGCGAGGCCGACCTGCTCGAACTGCCCGCCGAGCGGCGCCCCGTGGTCTCCCACAAGGAGATGATGGAACTGCGCCGGCAGCTCAACAACATGGTCGGCGCCTACGTCCACCAGAGCGGCAAACCACACGGCGTCATCCACACGGAGCTGCGCCGCGTCTGCGGTGGACCGCCCGCCGCGGAGGCCACACCGAACCAACTGCGCCAGCGGATCGCCAAGGTGCAGGAGTGGGCCACCCGCATGCGGTGACCCGCCCCGCCGGCGCACGCCCGCCGACGCACGCCCGGTGGTCGAATCGGGACAAAAAACGCCAGTTCAGGGGCAATGGTGCCCGGATTCTGGACAAAGTCTTCCGCTGACCGGACCGGCTCGCTACTGTCCGGCTACGCACACGCCCCGTGGCAGCGCCGCCGCGGAGCGCAGCCGTGAAGCGACCGTGCCCGGGACATGGCCGGGCCGCCGGCCGATCGGCGGCCTCTGAAGCGCGTCGCCGACGGGACTCGGTGACGCATATGCCGCGAGAGGGCCGTCGACCTCACCACGAAGGAGTGGGCGTCGTGACCGCGGAGACCTCTCAGACGCTCGACAGGGGACTGCGGGTCCTCAAGCTGCTGGCCGATACGGACCACGGCCTGACCGTCACCGAGCTTTCCCACAGACTGGGCGTGAACCGGACCGTCGTGTACCGGTTGCTCGCCACACTGGAACAGCACGCGCTGGTACGCCGCGATCTCGGCGGCCGGGCCCGGGTCGGGCTCGGCGTGCTGCGGCTGGGCCACCAGGTGCACCCGCTGGTACGGGAGGCGGCGATGCCGGCCCTCCGGTCGCTGGCGGAGGACATCGGCGCGACCGCGCACCTGACCCTGGTCGACGGGGCGGACGCGCTGGCCGTGGCGGTGGTGGAACCGTCGTGGACGGACTACCACGTCGCCTACCGCGCCGGGTTCCGGCACCCGCTGGAACGGGGCGCCGCCGGCAAGGCGATCCTCTCGGCCCGCCTGCACCGGCCCGACGACCCCGGATACACCCTCACCCACGGCGAACTGGAGGCCGGGGCGTGCGGGGCGGCGGCGCCCCTGCTGGGAGTCACCGGGGTCGAGGGCAGCGTCGGCGTGGTGATGCTGGCCGACGTGGTCCCCGAACGGGTCGGCCCCCGGGTCATGGACGCGGCCCGCGAGGTCGCGGAAGCGCTGCGCTGACGGTCGGGGGACGCCGTGCCGAGAGCCGCGGGGCACTGCGCCGACGGTCGGCGGGGGCAGCGCGGCGAGGCACCACGTTAGATTGATCCCGTGCTCTCTCGCCTCACACGTCCCCAGGCCCTGGCCGTCTGCGCCGCTCCCGTCGTCGCCCTGCTGGCCACGGCGGTCTTCGCGCCGCTGCCGTTCTCGGTGGCGCAGCCGGGGCTGACGGCCGACGTGCTCGGCAAGAACAAGGGCACGCAGGTCATCACCGTCTCCGGCGCGAAGACCCGCGAGACCACCGGTCAGCTGCGGATGACGACGATCGAGGCGACCTCCCCGGACACTCGGGTCGACCTCCCCGACGTGATCGACGGCTGGTTCGGCACCGACCAGGCGGTCATGCCCCGCGACTCGGTCTACCCCTCCGGGGGCGACGTCAAGGAGATCGAGCGGTACAACGAGAAGCAGATGAAGAAGTCGCAGGACGAGGCGACCCGGGCCGCGCTGGGCTACCTGGGCCTGGACGGCAAGGGCGTCAAGGTCGAGCTGGAGCTCGCCGACGTCGGCGGCCCCAGCGCCGGCCTGCTGTTCTCCCTCGGCATCGTCGACAAGCTGAACGGCGACGGCAGCGGCGGCGACCTCACCGGCGGCCGGGTCATCGCCGGTACGGGGACCATCGACGCGGACGGCACGGTCGGTGCCGTGGGCGGCGTGCCGCTGAAGACGCAGGCCGCCCGGCGGGACGGCGCGACCGTCTTCCTGGTGCCCGAGGCGGAATGCGGCCAGGCCCGGACCGAACTCCCGAAGGGGCTGCGCCTGATCCCGGTCACCACCCTCGAGGGCACCGTGGACGCCCTGGTCTCCCTGCAGAAGGGCACCGGCAAGGTCCCCAGCTGCTGACCGGGCGGCGGCGCCGCCCCCGCACCGCCGCTACTTCTTCCTGACGAAGCCCTCGTCCACCATCCAGTCCAGCGCCACCTGGTGGGGGTCCTCCCCGTCCACGTCCACCTCGGCGTTCAGGGTCCGTGCCACGTCGTTGTCCAGCCTCGCCGTGACCGGGTCGAGGACCTCCGCGATCGCCGGCCACTTCTTGAACGTGCCGGTGTTGACCATCGGCGCCGCGTTGTAGTTGGGGAAGAACTTCCTGTCGTCCTCCATCACCACCAGGTTCATGGACTTGATGCGGCCGTCGGTGGTGAAGACCTCGCCGTAGGTGCAGGCGCCCTTGGCCGTCTGGGTGTAGATGATCCCGGTGTCCATCTGCGTGATGTCGCCCGCGCCCACGTTCATGCCGTAGGCCTTCTCCATGCCCGGCAGCCCGTCCGCCCGGTTGGCGAACTCGCCCTCCACGCACAGCGTCACCGCCGCCGGGTCGGACTTCGCCAGCGCGGCCACCTCCGACAGCGACGTCGTCCCGTACTTCCTGAAGTTCGCCTGGTTCATGGCCAGGGCGTAGGTGTTGTTCAGCGAGGACGGCTCCAGCCAGGTCACCCCGTTTTCCACGTCGGCCTCGCGCACCGCCTCCCACTGCTCGCGCGGGTCGGGGATGGGTTTGCTGTTGCCCTGGTACGTGATCCACGCCGTGCCGGTGTACTCGTACGCGGCGTCCGCGTCCCCGTTCACGACCGCCGCCCGGGAGCCGACCGAGCCCTGGATGCCGGTGCGGTCGATGACGTCGGCGCCCGCCGCCTGGAAGGCGATGCCCATGATCGCGCCCAGGATCAGCTGCTCGGTGAACTCCTTGGAGGTGACGGTGAGTTTCGCGCCCGCGAGGGGCCTGCCCTTCCCGATCGAGCCCGGTCCCACGTCGTCGACCATGGGGGAGCCGCTGCTCAGCCCGCAGGAGGAGAGCCCCAGCAGCAGTGTTCCGGCGAGCAGCGGGCGCAGGCGGCGCCTCATGTGTCCGTCTCCAGCCCCCGTGGCCGCAGCAGCAGTTCGGCCAGCGAGGCCAGCCAGTCCACCAGCAGGGCCAGGGCGACGGTGAGGACCGAGCCCAGCACCAGCACCGGCATCCGCTGGCTGGTGATGCCGGTGGTGATCAGCACGCCCAGACCGCCGCCCCCGCCGAAGGTCGCGAGGGTGGCCGTGCCGACGTTCAGGACGAGCGCCGTACGCACCCCGGCGAGGATGAGGGGGACGGCCAGGGGCAGCTCCACCCGGTGCAGCACGCCCAGCGGGGACATGCCGATGCCGCGCGCCGCCTCCATCAGCGCCGGGTCGTTGGCCCGCAGACCCGCGATGGTGTTGGAGAGCACCGGCAGCACGGCGTAGGCGATGATGCCGATGAGGGCGGCCCTGCGGCCGATGCCCAGCCAGATCACCAGCAGCGCGAGCAGACCGATCGCGGGCGTGGCCTGGCCCATGTTGGCGAACGTCATCGCGGCCGGGGCGGCCCGGTGGAACCTGGGACGGGTCAGCAGGATGCCCAGCGGGATCGCGATGATCAGTACGAAGAACGTCGAGATCACGGTCAGCTCGATGTGCTGCCAGAGCGCCTTGGACACCTGCCCGTTGGACAGCGCGTTCCGGGACAGCGTGTCCAGATCGGCCTGGACGAACCACAGCCAGGTCGCGAGCAGCAGGGCGACCAGCACCGTGGGCAGGAACGTCAGATGCTGCCAGGTCACCCGGGGCGCACCCACGGCCGAGGCTCCGGACCCCGGGGGCCCCGCCTCCCGCGTGGCCCCGCCCCTGCCGTCGTCCCTGCCGTCGTCGTCCCGGCCGTCGTGGTGCTTCCGGTCCCGGTCCTCGTCCCGGAAGGCGAGCCCTCTGACCTCGTACTCGCCGTCGGGCCGCTGCCCCGGAGAGGTGCTCACGCGCCACCCTCCCCGCCCACGCCCTCCTGCTCGGCGTGCGTCCGGCCGCTCCGCAGGCCCTCCAGCTCGTGCTGGGCCTCCATCGCCTCCAGCCGGTCGGCCTCCAGCAGTTCGTGCACCGAGTTCATCAGCGTCTCCACGTCGACGACACCCTCGTACGTGCCGCGCCCTCCGGTGACCACCACCCGCCCCGAGCTGTCGGTGAGGACGGCCTCCAGCGCGTCCCGCACGGTGGCGTCCCGGGTCACCGTGTCGTGCACCAGGGTGCCCGCGCGGGCCAGCGAGCCCTTGGCCCGCATCAGGTCACCGCGCCGGAGCCACTTGTAGGGGCGGCCCCGCCGGTCGAGCAGCAGGATCTCGTTCGAGCCGCTGGAGCGGAGCATGTCGAAGATCTGCTGGAGCGGGTCGTCGACGGTCACCGTCGGATAGTCGGTGATCCCCACGTCCCGCACCCGGGTGAGGTTCAGCCGCTTCAGCGCCGCCCCGGCGCCGACGAAACCCGAGACGAAGTCGTCCGACGGGTTGGTGAGGATCGCCTCCGGGGTGTCGAACTGGGCGATGTGCGAGCGTTCGCGCAGCACCGCGATCCGGTCGCCCAGTTTGATCGCCTCGTCGAAGTCGTGGGTGACGAAGACGATCGTCTTGTGCAGGTCGTGCTGCAGCCGGATCAGCTCGTCCTGGAGGTGGTCCCGGGTGATCGGGTCCACCGCCCCGAACGGCTCGTCCATCAGCAGCACCGGCGGGTCCGCCGCCAGCGCCCGCGCCACCCCCACCCGCTGCTGCTGTCCGCCGGAGAGCCGGCGCGGATAGCGGTCGTGGAACTCGCCGGGGTCCAGGCCGACCAGGTCCAGCATCTCCTCCACCCGGGCCCGCACCCGAGCCGCCGGCCAGCGCAGCATCCTCGGCACCAGCGCGATGTTCTGCGCCACCGTCATGTGCGGGAACAGCCCGCTGGCCTGGATCGCGTACCCGATCGTGCGGCGCAGCCGCACCGGGTCCATGTCGGTGACGTCCTCGCCGCCGATGCGGATGCGGCCGCCGCTCGGCTCGATCAGCCGGTTGATCATCTTCAGCGTGGTCGACTTCCCGCAGCCGGACGGGCCGACGAAGATGACAGTCTCGCCCGCCTTGATCTCCATGCTGACGTTGTCGACCGCCGGCTGCGCACTGCCCGGATACCGTTTGGTGAGGTTCTCCAGTTCGATGGGCGCCCCGGTGGCCGACGGCGCGGCGGCGGTTCCGGACGCCCCGGTCGTCCCGGACGTCGGTGACTCAGACACGGATCCCCCTGGAAATGGTCAGCCGTCCGAGCAGGACGTACGCGGCGTCGAACAGCAGCGCGAGGATGATGATTCCGAGGGTGCCCGCGAGGACCTGGTTGAGCGCGTTCTTGCTGCCCAGCGAGGCGATCCCGCGGAAGATCAGGTTCCCGAGACCGGGACCGGAGGCGTAGGCGGCGATGGCGGCGATGCCCATCAGCATCTGCGTGGAGATCCGGATCCCGGTGAGGATCGGCGGCCAGGCCAGCGGCAGTTCGACCCGCGCCAGCCGGGCCGGCCGCGACATGCCGATGCCCGTGGCCGCGTCCACCAGCGACGGGTCGACCCCGCGCAGGCCGACGATCGCGTTCCGCACGATCGGCAGCAGCCCGTACAGCGTCAGCGCGATCACCGTCGGCGGCACCCCGAGCCCCACCAGCGGGATCAGCAGGCCGATCATGGCCAGCGACGGGATGGTCAGCAGGGTCGAGGTGGCGGTCGTGGCCAGGTTGCCCGCCCAGTCGCTGCGGTACGTCGCGACCCCGATCAGCACCCCGAGCACGGTCGCCGCCACCATGCACTGGAAGACGACGCTGGCGTGCTGGTACGCGTCGACGAGCAGCTGCTGGTGGCGGTTGACCAGGTACTCCCAGAAGTTCACGTCCGCTCACCCCAGCTCGGCCAGGCCCGTCCGGTCAGTCCGGTGCGCCCCGGCCGCCCCCCGGCGGCTCGCGGAGCGCCGCCTGTTCCACCAGGGGGATGATCCGCAGCGGAACGGGGTTCTCCATCACGATCGCCGTGGCGGCCCGGACGATCCCATCAAAACCGACGACCCGGTCGATCACCCGTTGGAGGTCGGCGTTGGAGCGGGCCACGAGACGGCACAGCATGTCCCCGCTGCCGGTGGTGGTGTGCAGCTCGAGGACCTCCGGCACACTCGCCAAGTGCTCCCGGACGTCGGGCCCTTGACCCTGCCGGATCTCCAGCGTCGCGAACGCCGTGACCGGGTAGCCGAGGGCCGCAGGGTCCACCTGGGGGCCGAATCCGCGGATGACTCCGTTCGACTGAAGCCGGTCCAGCCGCGCCTGCACCGTCCCCCGCGCCACCCCGAGCCGCCGGGACATCTCCAGCACCCCCGTCCGCGGCTCCCGCGCCAGCAGCACGATGATCCGGCCGTCCAGCTGATCGATCGCCACGGCTGCCTCCCGGTGCGTGGTGGTCATCCTGTACAGAAAGCCCGATGAATCGCGCGTTCGACTGGACATCCTGCCCAGCGGATATGCGAACTATTGCGCACCTTGCAGGGCTGCACCACCCTGCCCCTATGACGCAGACCACACACCACGCTCCCGACCCGACCGCCCGGCAGGCCGATCCCTTCCCGGTCAAGGGCATGGACGCGGTCGTCTTCGCCGTGGGCAACGCCAAGCAGGCGGCGCACTACTACTCCACCGCCTTCGGCATGCGGCTGGTCGCCTACTCCGGACCGGAGAACGGCAGCCGTGAGACCGCGAGCTACGTCCTGGAGAGCGGCTCCGCCCGGTTCGTCCTCACCTCGGTGATCAAACCGTCCACCGAGTGGGGCACCTTCCTCGCCGAGCACGTGGCCGCGCACGGCGACGGCGTCGTCGACCTGGCCATCGAGGTCCCCGACGCGCGTGCCGCGTACGCCTACGCCGTCGAGCACGGCGCCCGCCCGGTCACCGAGCCGCACGAACTGAAGGACGAGCACGGCACCGTCGTGCTCGCCGCGATCGCCACCTACGGAAAGACCCGGCACACCCTGGTCGAGCGCACCGGCTACGACGGGCCCTACCTGCCCGGCTACGTCACCGCCGACCCGATCGTCGAACCCCCCGCCCAGAGGTCCTTCCAGGCCATCGACCACTGCGTCGGCAACGTCGAGCTCGGCCGGATGAACGAGTGGGTCGCGTTCTACAACAAGGTCATGGGCTTCACGAACATGAAGGAGTTCGTGGGCGACGACATCGCCACCGAGTACAGCGCGCTGATGTCGAAGGTGGTCGCCGACGGCACGCTCAAGGTCAAGTTCCCGATCAACGAGCCCGCCGTCGCCAAGAAGAAGTCCCAGATCGACGAGTACCTGGAGTTCTACGGCGGCGCCGGCGTCCAGCACATCGCGCTCAACACCAACGACATCGTGCAGACGGTCCGGCAGATGCGTGCGGCCGGTGTGCGGTTCCTGGACACCCCGGACTCGTACTACGACACCCTCGGCGAGTGGGTCGGCGACACCCGGGTGCCCGTCGAGACCCTGCGCGAGCTGAAGATCCTCGCCGACCGGGACGAGGACGGCTATCTGCTGCAGATCTTCACCAAGCCGGTCCAGGACCGGCCGACCGTGTTCTTCGAGATCATCGAACGGCACGGCTCCATGGGCTTCGGCAAGGGCAACTTCAAGGCCCTGTTCGAGGCGATCGAGCGGGAGCAGGAACGCCGCGGCAACCTGTGACCGTCGGGTCGGCCGACGGGGCGCCGTACGCGGGACACCCGCATCCGACGCCCCACCGGCCGACCGTGCCTCAGCCCGCCTCGTTCTCTTCGGCTTCCTCGGCTCCCTCGGCTTGCCTGGCCTTCTCGGCTTCTTCAGCTTGCCTGGCCTCTTCGGCCTTCTCGGCTTCCTCGGCCTGCCTGGCCTCTTCGGCTTGCCTGGCCTCCTCGGCCTTCTTGGCCTTCTCGGCCTTCTTGGCCTCCTCGGCTTCCCTGGTCTCTTCGGCTTCCCTGGTCTCTTCGGCTTCCCTGGTCTCTTCGGCTTCCTTGACCTTTTTGGCTTGCCTGGCCTTCTCGGCTTCTTCAGCTTGCCTGGCCTCTTCGGCTTCCCTGGCTTCCTCGGCCTGCCTGGCCTCTTCGGCCTTTTCGGCTTGCCTGGCTTCCTCGGCCCGCCGGGCCCTTTCGGCCCAGGCGGGCGGTCCGTCTCCGACGGGTGGTTCGCCCAGCTGTTCCAGTGCCGCCTCGGCCTGTGGCACCCGGAGCGGGGAGAAGTACGGGTTGATCGTCATCGCCTCCCGCAGGTGCCGCCGCGCGGGCCCGTACCTCTCCAGCTCCCGCTCGATCATGCCCCGGTGGAACACGTACAGGGCGCTGCGCACCCCGCCGCCCTTCGTCTCCTCCGTCGCCCGCACCGCGAACTGCAGCGCCTCCTCGTGCTTCCCCGACCGGTGCAGTGCCCAGCCCAGCGCGTCGGCCACCTCCGTCGACGGCTGCCGCTGCCACTCCGCCCGCAGCAGCCGAACCGCGGCCCCGGGGTCCCCGTGGTCCGCCTCGAACCGCCCGAGGACCAGATCCTCGTCGACCCCGTGCGCGGCGGCCGCCCGCACCCGCTCGCGCAGCAGGCCGTACTGCACCCGGGCCGCCTGCCGCAGCCCCAGCGACGCGTACAGCTCGCCCAGCTCCAGCGCGTACTCCGGCCGCGGCTGCCGGGCCAGCGCCGCCCGGTAGGCGCCGATCGCCTCCGTGGTCCGCCCGAGCGCGGCCAGCGCCCTGCCCTGCCCCGCCTGCGCCGCCCGCTGGTCCGGGTCGATCCGCAGCGCCTCCCGGAAGTGCCGCAGCGCGTCCTCCCGGTCGCCGCGCTCCCAGGCCAGCTGCCCGGCCCGCTCCAGATACCCGGCCCGCTCGACGGGTTCCCCGGCCGCCGCGGCGGCGTCGGACAGCTGGGCCGCCGCGTCCTCCCACAGGCCCTTGTCCCGGTACAGGGCCGCCGACCGCGCCATCACGACCGGTCCCGACCACAGCGCCTTCAGCCTGTCCAGCATCTTGCCCGCGGCCTCGCCGTCGCCGAGCCCGGCACACGCCTCGATCAGCGGCGGATACGTCGTCCACCGTTTCGGCTCCAGCTCCAGCGCCCGTTCGCCCCACTCGCGTGCGGCGGGGTAGTCGCGGCGCGCGTTCGCCAGCACCGCCATCCCGCGCAGCGCCCCGGCGTTGTCCTTCGCCCGCACCTTCAGCGAGGTGCGCAGCGCCTTCTCGGCCCGCGGGTAGTGCGCGGGGTCCGCCAGCCGCCGTCCCTGCTCCACCCGGGCCGTCCCGAGCACCGCCCAGGCCTCCGCGTCCTGCGGATGCTTCTCCAGATGCCGCTGCCGCTCCGCGATCAGGCTCTCCAGAGCGGGCAGCGACGCCGGCACGCCACTGGCGACCGCCGCCAGGGCCGGTGCCCCCGGTGCCGGCTCCACAGGCCCGTCCGCCCCGTTCCCCCACGGCAGCAGCACCAGCACCCCGCCGATCACGGCGCACCCGGCGACCGAGCCGAGCAGCATCCGGCGGTTCACCCACCGACGGGTCCCGCCGGGCGCAGGGGTCGCGTCCTGCTCGCGGGTCTCTTGTGGCTTGTCGTCCATGGCGCACACTGTGCGTCACATCATCTGCCGATACGACGAACCACGCTCCGGCTCACGACGGCTTACCACCGGGTGCCGTACGCGGGGTTCACACCGATGGTCCCGGGTGTCACGCTGTGATCATGAGCCGTATCGAAGCGCGACGCGATGAAGACACGGTGCCGGCCGACACCCTCGTCGACCGCCTGCTCGGCGGTCTGCCCCCCGAAGCGGTGCTCACCGACCCCGACATCACGGCCTCCTACGCCAACGACATGGCGAGCTTCTGCCCGGCCGGCAGCCCGGCGGTGGTCGTCCTGCCCCGCACGGTCGAACAGGTCCAGCACGTCATGCGCACCGCCACCGCACTGCGTGTCCCGGTCGTCCCGCAGGGCGCCCGCACCGGTCTGTCCGGCGCCGCCAACGCGACCGACGGATGCATCGTGCTCTCCCTGACCAGGATGGACGCCATCCTGGAGATCAATCCCGTCGACCGTATCGCCGTCGTCGAACCCGGCGTCGTCAACGCCACCCTCTCCCGGGCCGTCGGAGAGCACGGCCTCTACTACCCGCCCGACCCCTCCAGCTGGGAGACGTGCACCATCGGCGGCAACATCGGCACCGCCTCCGGCGGGCTGTGCTGCGTGAAGTACGGGGTCACCGCCGAGTACGTACTCGGCCTCGACGTGGTCCTCGCCGACGGCCGCCTGATGTCCACCGGCCGCCGCACCGCCAAGGGCGTCGCCGGATACGACCTGACCCGCCTGTTCGTCGGTTCCGAGGGTTCCCTCGGCATCGTCGTGCGCGCGATCCTCGCCCTGCGGCCCAAACCGCCCGAGCAGCTCGTCCTGGCCGCCGAGTTCGCCTCCGGTGCCGCCGCCTGTGACGCGGTGTGCCGCATCATGGCCGGCGGGCACGTCCCCTCGCTCCTCGAACTCATGGACCGCACCACGGTCAAGGCCGTCAACGACATGGCCCACATGGGCCTGCCCGAGAGCACCGAGGCCCTGCTGCTCGCGGCGTTCGACACCACCGATCCCACCGCCGACCTCGCCGCCCTCGGCGCGCTCTGCGAGGCGGCCGGCGCCACCCAGGTCGTACCGGCCGAGGACGCCGCCGAGTCCGAACTGCTGCTCAAGGCCCGGCGGCTGTCCCTGCCCGCGCTGGAGGCGGTCAAGGGCACCACGATGATCGACGACGTGTGCGTGCCCCGCTCCCGGCTCGGCGAACTCATCGACGGCGTCGAGCGGATCTCCGAGAAGTACCGGCTCACCATCGGTGTCGTCGCCCACGCGGGGGACGGCAACACCCACCCGACGGTCTGCTTCGACGCCCAGGACCCCGAGGAGTCGCGCCGCGCCCGCGAGTCCTTCGACGAGATCATGGCCCTCGGCCTGGAACTCGGCGGCACCATAACCGGCGAGCACGGCGTCGGCGTCCTGAAGAAGGAGTGGCTGGCGCACGAGATCGGCCCGGTGGGCCTGGAGATGCAGCGGGCCGTCAAACGGACCTTCGACCCGCTGAACCTCCTGAATCCGGGCAAGCTCTTCTGAACGGCCGCTGCCCGCACCGTCTTTCCCTACCGCACCGGTGCGAGAGGTTTTTCGTCGCGGTACCAGATCGGCGCCCGAAAGGGGTGGGTCCGGCCGGACGGGCGGTGCTGCTTGCGCCCGTCTGATAGATGTGGTTCCCCCGACCCACCCCCGAGCAGATACGGGACGACGGACATGAGCGCCCCCACCCCGGCCCCCGGCGACGACACGCCGCGCGAAGGCTATTACCCGGACCCGTCCATTCCCGGGTACGTCCGGTACTGGAACGGTGCCGCCTGGGTGCCGGGCACGAGCCGTCCGGCGCCGGAGGGCGGCGGCGCGCCCCTCGCGCCGACGGCGTCCGCCGGTACGGCTTCCGGTACCGCCCCGGCGGTGCCCTCTATCGAGGAGACCGGTCCGCACTTCTTCGACGAGGACCCGACCGACGAACCGTCCCCGTTCCCCTCTTCGTCCCCTTCTTCGTCCCCTTCCCCGGCTCCCTCCCCGGCCGAATCCCAGCACGGCAGCCGACCCGAGCCCGCCTCCGCCTGGGGCGCCGACCGCTCCCGTCAGTCGGGCTTCGGCGGCGACCAGGACCGCCGGGTCTCCTGGGGCGCGGACCCGAGAGTGCCGCACGCCCCCGGCCCGGACGCCGGTGGTGCGCCCACGGACAACGAGTCCGTGTTCCGCCCGCCGACGGCGGAGTCGCCCGCCGCGCCTGCGGCCTCTTCGGAGCCCGCTCCGTCCTCCGGCGGTGCTCCGGCGGACGAGGGCACCATGACCTTCCGCGCCGTCGGCCCGCGCAAGGGTCCGTCCGGGGGGCCCGGTTTCGGGGCCGGCAAGGCCGCTGCCGCGCGCGCCGCCCGCGCCGCCTCCGCCCGTGCGGAGAACGGGAGTTCGGCCGCCGCCCCGACCGTCCCTCCGCAGGCCGTCGCTCCGACCCCTGCTCCCGCCCCTGCCCCCGCCGCCGCTCCGGCCCCGGCAGCCGGGCCGCTGTCGAGTGGCCCCGGTGGGGGACAGTCCTCCTGGGCGCAGCAGGTGCACCGGCGCACGGACGGGGACGAGCGGCCGCCCGAGCCGTGGAAGCCACCGGTCGAGGACGTGTTCCAGGCCGCCGCCAGGCGGCAGGCCTCGGCCCGGCCCGCGGGACTCGGCAAGCGGCTGGCCGCGCGGCTGCTGGACACGGTCCTGCTCGGCGGGGTCACCGCGGTGGCCGCCGTGCCGCTCGGCATCGCGGCGGCGGACCACATCAAAGCGAAGGTCGACGCGGCCAAACTGTCCGGCGAGACCGTCACGGTGTGGCTGCTCGACGGCACCACGTCGGTCCATCTCGGCATCGTCCTCGCCGTCCTCCTGGTCGGCGGTGTTCTCTACGAGGTGCTGCCCACCGTCAAATGGGGCCGCACCCTGGGCAAGAAGCTGCTGGGGCTCGAGGTGCGGGACATCGAGGGACACGAGGCGCCGGAGTGGGGCGCGGCCCTGCGCCGTTGGCTGGTCTACAGCATCCCCGGACTGCTCGTCATCGGTGTGGTGGGCGTCCTGTGGTGTCTGTTCGACAAGCCGTGGCGGCAGTGCTGGCACGACAAGGCCGCGCACACGTTCGTCGCGGGCTAGGGCTCTTCGGCCGGAACCCTTCTGACGGATCGTCCCGGCGCCGGTACTCCGGACGGCGGCTCGCCGGATGCGATGCCGGGGGGTTCGCGGTCGACTCGGGCCATGAGCACCGAACCGCCCCCCGGCTCCGGTCAGCAGCCGCCGGACGACGACCCGTTCAAGAAGCACCCCCCGCCCGGCAGCCAGCCCCCGCCGCCGCACCAGGGTGAGGGCGGCGGTGGTCCGTACGGTGGTGGTGAGGGCGGTCCGTACGGTGGCGGTGGCGGAAGCCCGTACGGCGGTGGCGGTGACCAGGGCGGTGGCAGCCCCTACGGGCCCGGCCCCACCGATCCCCTCGCAGGCATGCCGCCGCTCGCCGACAGCGGCAGGCGCACCCTCGCCCGCATCATCGACATGATCCTCGTGGGCATCGTCGTCTGGCTGCTCACCTGGCCCTTCGGGGTGAGCGAGTACAACGTGAACGGCGACCAGATCAACGCGGGGAAGTCCTTCGTCCAGTCCCTCGTCGTCGCGGTCCTCTACATCGCCTACGACACGTTCATGACGGCCCGCACGGGTCAGACCCTCGGCAAGAGGTGGCTGAAACTGAGGGTGGCCGACCTGTCCGACGGCGCGACCCCGTCCACGCAGACGTCACTGATCCGTGCCGCCGTGCTCTGGCTGCCGTTCGCGTTCTGCTGCGCCTGCGTCTGGACCGTGATCGCGGGCGGCTGGAGCTTCTTCGACCGGCCCTACAAGCAGGGCCTGCACGACAAGGCGGCCAAGACGGTGGTGGTGAGCACAGGATGACACCGGGCCGACTCGAAGCCGGCCCGGCACGGTGTCAGGAAACAGCCCGCTCCCGCACCGCCTCGCGGGTCGGCGCGGCTGCCGGTGACGGCACGGTCGCCCGTATCGGCTCCTGCGGCGCGAGCCGTGCCGCCGGGGCGGGACGGGTGCGCTCGGAGGGCGGCACCGTCATGGCCACCAGCAGTCCGAGGGCGAGTGCCGCGACGACGACGAGCGCGATACCCGCGCCCGAACTCGTCTGTGACAACAGCAGCATGGTGAAGGTCGAGAAGACCACGGTGCACGAACCGTAGGCGAGCTGAGCGACAGTCGGACGGGGCATGGCCATCGTGTCCTCGGGAGTCGGGGGCTGTCGGCCTGGCTTTCCACCGGCTCAACGGTGTGCCGCCAAGCGACTCTAACCGCGAGAGTGCCCGAGTGGAACGCACAGTAAGCGTGACCTGACCGACAGGGCCGGTGCACGGGGGGCGCACGGAGTCATGCCGTCCGCAAAGCCACGCCCGAGGTGTCCGCGAAGGGAACCGTGACTCCGCATAATGCATTTGACCTGTTCAAGTCAAGGTCTGTTTTTTCTGCTGAACCTTTAGTCAAATGTGGTCACTTGACTACACGCGTTGATCACGTGTGCGCGACCATCCATCACCCGGACCCTGCTTTCGCGCGCACGAACGCGGGAGGGGATCTCAAGTGACCAGTAGACCCTGGACGTTCAGAGCGGCCGCGACGGGCGTGGCGCTCGCGGCGATCACCGCCACCTGCTCTGCGTTCACCGTGGCCCAGGCCGACCCGGCCGACCGGGCCGACCGGCCCGCCACCGTGGACCGACAGGACCCGGCGGAGTACAACCACGTGGAGCACGACCTCGCGGGGCCGCTCTCCAAGACGCAGACGGCGCAGCGCGAAGAGGCCCTGAACCAGGTCATATCCGGCCAGGCGGCGGTCAAGAACCGAGACGGTTCGAAGGTCGTCGAGCTCAAGGGCAAAGACAAGAAGGGCACCGGCAAGTACGTCGAGCTCGGCCGTGAGAAGACCGACAAGATCTTCACGATCCTGGTCGAGTTCGGCAACGAGATCGACAGCCGCTACGGCGGCACCCGCGGCCCGCTGCACAACGAGATAGCCGAGCCGGACCGCGGCGTGGACAACTCCACCGCGTGGCAGGCGGACTACGACCAGAAGCACTTCGAGGACATGTACTTCGGCACCGGCAAGGGTGTCGAGTCGGTCAAGACGTACTTCGAGAAGCAGTCCTCAGGCCGCTACTCGGTCGAGGGCGCGGTCTCCGACTGGGTCAAGGTCCCCTACAACGAGGCCCGTTACGGCTCCAACGAGTGCGTCCCCGACAACTGCGCCTGGTACGTGGTGCAGGACGGCGTCAACGCCTGGGCCGACGACCAGAAGGCGGCCGGCCGGACCGGCGCCGAGATCAGGGCCGATCTCGCCGAGTACGACGAGTGGGACCGCTACGACTTCGACGGCGACGGCGACTTCAACGAGCCCGACGGCTACATCGACCACTTCCAGATCGTGCACGCCGGTGAGGACGAGTCCGCCGGCGGCGGCGCCCAGGGCGAGGACGCGATCTGGGCCCACCGCTGGTACGCCTTCGGCACCGACGCGGGCGCCACCGGACCCGAGCAGAACAAGCTCGGCGGCACCCAGATCGGCGACACCGGCATCTGGGTCGGCGACTACACCATCCAGCCGGAGAACGGCGGACTCGGCGTCTTCGCCCACGAGTACGGCCACGACCTCGGTCTGCCGGACCACTACGACACCGCGGGCGGCGAGAACTCCACCGGCTTCTGGACCCTGATGTCCTCCGGTTCCTGGCTCGGCACCGGCAAGAACGAGATCGGTGACCTGCCCGGCGACATGACCGCCTGGGACAAGCTCCAACTGGGCTGGCTGGACTACGACACGGCCGAGGCCGCGACGAAGTCGAAGCACAAGCTGGGCCCCGCCGAGTACAACACCCGTGACAAGCAGGCCCTCGTGGTCGAGCTGCCCGAGAAGGCGGTCACCACCGAGGTCGTCGTCCCGGCCGAGGGCGAGACCCAGTGGTGGAGCGGCAGCGGTGACGACCTGAGGAACACGCTGACCCGTTCCGTGGACCTCACCGGCAAGGCGTCGGCCGAGCTCACCCTCGACGGCTGGTACGAGATCGAGTCCGACTACGACTTCCTCTACGCCGAGGTCTCGACCGACGGCGGCGCCAACTGGACCGCCCTGGACGGCACGGTGGACGGCCGGCCGATCCCGCGCGACGGCAGCGACAAGCCGGCCCTGCACGGCACGGTCGACGGCTACAAGCCGCTGGCGTACCCGCTGGACGCCTACGCCGGTCAGCAGATCGACCTGCGCTTCCGCTACCAGACCGACGGCGGCCTGGCGATGAAGGGCTTCGCGGCCGACCGGATCTCGGTGACGGCGGACGGCGCCGCCCTGTTCACGGACAACGCGGAGACCGCGGACGCCGCCTGGACGGCGAAGGGCTTCTCCCGCATCGGCGCGTCCTTCACCAAGGACTACGCGCAGTACTACATCGCCGAGAACCGCCAGTACGTGTCGTACGACAAGACGTTGAAGGTCGGCCCGTACAACTTCGGCTTCGCGAACAGCCGTCCGGACTGGGTGGAGCACTTCCCGTACCAGAACGGCCTGTTGATCTGGAAGTGGGACACCTCCCAGGTCGACAACAACACCAGCCGCCACCCGGGCAGGGGCCTGATCCTGCCGGTCGACTCGCACCCGACCGCGCTGAAGTGGTCCGACGGCACGCTGATGCGCAACCGCATCCAGACGTACGACGCGCCGTTCAGCACGTTCCGCACGGACGGCGTCACGCTGCACAAGAACGGCGTCGCGACCAAGATCCCTTCCTCGAAGGGGGTGCCGGTCTTCAACGACCGGACGAACACCTACTACGACGAGGCGAACCCGACCGGCGGTGTCCAGATCACTGACACCAACACCAAGATCAAGATCGTCAAGGAGCCCGGAAACGGCTCGACGATCCACCTCGAGGTGGGCCGCGCGGCCAAGTAAACAGCGTTTTCGCAGGTCAGAGCGTGATCGGCGGTAACCCCCTGGCGGGTTGCCGCCGATCCGTGTTTAGGTGCCTCCTGTGGCTTTCTTATTGACACCTGGTCCGAGGGGGGTATGACATCCATGGCCGCAGGAGGTTTCTGCAAGCTGCCGAACGGCACCGTGGTGGTGGCGCTGAACCTGCCCAGCCCCGCCGCCGGCCCCGCCGGCTCGGTGCGCTTCCTCGTGCACGCGGGCAACCGGGCGCGCGCCCTGACCAGGCTGCGCAACCTGGGCCTGCGCGCCGTCTACCTGCGGGGCAACGCGGCCCCGCCGAGCCCCGACGAGATCACCGCGGTGCTGCACCATCCCGACGGGCTCATATGGCGCACGGCACCCGGCAGCGGCGTGCTGGCCGGCACCGCGCCGGCCGTGGAGCTGTGGCATCCGATCAGGGCACTGCTCAGGAGCCCCACGGCCCCCGCCTGACCCGGCGGTCCCGCGGTCACCGCACGGCTACTGCACGACCGGCTTCCCCGAGAGCTCCACACCCGCTCCGCGCAGCTCCTCGAGCGCCCGCTCGGTGGTCTGTGCGGACACCCCGGCGGTGAGGTCGAGCAGGACCCGGGTGCGGAGGCCCTCGCGGGCGGCGTCCAGCGCGGTGGCGCGCACGCAGTGGTCGGTGGCGATGCCCACCACGTCCACCTCGTCGATCTTCCGCTCCCGCAGCCAGTCGGCCAGCACCACGCCGTTCTCGTCGGTCCCCTCGAAGCCGCTGTACGCCGCCGAGTACGCGCCCTTGTCGAAGACGGCGTCGACCGCGCCGGAGCTGACCGCGGGGGCGAAGTTCGGGTGGAAGCCGACGCCCTCCGTCCCGGCGACGCAGTGCGCGGGCCAGGAGCTGACGTAGTCGGGGTTGTCGGCGAAGTGGCCGCCGGGAGCGATGTGGTGGTCGCGGGTGGCCACCACGTGCCGGTAGCCGGCCGGGGCCGGGGCCTGCGCGATCAGCTCGGTGATGGCGGCGGCCACGTCGGCGCCACCGGTGACGGCGAGGCTGCCCCCCTCGCAGAAGTCGTTCTGCACGTCAACGACGATCAAGGCGCGGCGCATGGTCGGAATCCTTCGGCTGTGGGGTCGGGTGGGGAGCGGACCCGGCCGGTGAGGCTCCGGGCCCGTGGAATGCGGATCGGTGCGGATCGAAGACGAAAACAAACGTGGAATCAAACGTCGAATCGAACCTGGATCGAACCTGGATCGAATGTGGAGCGGTGCGGACAGGGGTGCGGCACGACGGGCCGGGGGTCCCGGCCGGGGAGCCGTGCGCGCGGAGAGTGCGGCGCGTGCGGCGGGACACGCAGTTCTAGCTACCCGAGCCTTCGTGCGCGTACTCCGTCGGAATGACGGGTTCTCCCCGGGAGAGCTGGGTCGCGGAGAGCGGCAGGTCGGCGCGGGCCGCCCGGTGCCGCTCGCGGAGCACGTCCAGCGGCTCGCGCGCGGTCGAGGTCACCTCGCCCCCCTTGACCAGTTCCACCAGCAGCTGCCGGTCGGCCAGCGCGTCGGGTACCCGCCCGGTGCCGACCACCTCGGCCTCGGCGACGCCGTACTCGTCCAGCCGCCGCGCGGCCCACTTGCGGCCGCCGACGGAGGTCTTGCCGCCGGTGGACCTCTTCGCCACCGGCACCAGCGGTGCCCCGGGGTCGGCGGACTCGGCGCGGGCGACCAGCTTGTAGACCATGGAGGCCGTCGGGTGCCCGGAGCCGGTCACCAGCTGGGTGCCGACGCCGTACGCGTCCACCGGCGCGGCGGCCAGGGAGGCGATGGCGTACTCGTCCAGGTCGGAGGTCACGAGGATCCTCGTACCGGTGGCGCCCAGCGCGTCCAGCTGCTGCCGCACCCGGTGCGCCACCAGCAGCAGGTCACCGGAGTCGATCCGTACGGCGCCCAGCTCCGGCCCGGCGACCTCGACGGCCGCGCGGACCGCCTCGGCCACGTCGTAGGTGTCCACCAGCAGCGTCGTACCGCCGCCGAGGGAGTCGACCTGCGCCCGGAAGGCGTCCCGCTCGCTGTCGTGCACCAGGGTGAAGGCGTGCGCGGAGGTGCCCACGGTCGGGATGTTGTAGCGGAAGCCGGCCGCCAGGTCCGAGGTGGAGGTGAAGCCCCCGAGGTACGCGGCCCGGGCGGCGGCCACCGCGGCCAGCTCGTGGGTGCGCCGGGCGCCCATCTCGATCAGCGGCCGGTCCCCGGCGGCGGACGACATCCGGGAGGCCGCCGCGGCGATCGCCGAGTCGTGGTTGAGGATCGACAGGATCACGGTCTCCAGCAGCACGCACTCCGCGAAGCTGCCTTCCACCCGCATGATCGGTGAGCCCGGGAAGTACACCTCGCCCTCCGGGTAGCCCCAGATGTCGCCGGAGAAGCGGTAGTCGGCCAGCCAGTCGAGGGTCCGCCCGTCGACGACGTTCTTCTCGCGCAGGAAGTCGAGGACGGCCCCGTCGAAACGGAAGTTCTCCACCGCGTCCAGGACCCGCCCGGTGCCGGCCACCACGCCGTAGCGGCGGCCGTCCGGCAGGCGCCGGGTGAAGACCTCGAACACGCTGCGCCGGTCGGCGGTGCCCCCGTTCAGGGCGGCCTGCAGCATCGTCAGCTCGTAGTGGTCGGTGAAGAGCGCCGTGGACGGAACAGTCACCGGCAGCCCAAGGTCCGCTGTGTTCATACGACGAATGCTACCCCCATTTCGTCACTCTGACGATTTCTATGCGTGTCACGGACCGGCCGAGTCCGGCCCGGGGTCGCCCCCGGGTGTGATCCCGGAGGGAATTCCGGGCGAAACCCGGACGTACAGCGGCCCGCGCGGGCCGGTTTGTGCTCTTGACGCCTTCCGGTGGCAGCATGGGCACTGTGACGTCACCCGCACCCCTGGAGATCGAACGCACCGAGTCGGCGGAAGATGCCTTCGCCGTACCCGAGCCCGACGTCCCCTGGATCACCATCGTCCACAACGACCCGGTCAACCTCATGAGCTATGTGACGTACGTCTTCCAGACGTACTTCGGCTACTCCAAGGACAAGGCCACCAAGCTCATGCTCGACGTCCACCACAAGGGCCGGGCGGTCGTCTCCAGCGGCACGCGCGAGGAAATGGAACGCGACGTCCAGGCCATGCACGGCTACGGCCTGTGGGCCACCCTCCAGCAGGACCGGAAGTGACCCCGCCGGACAAGACCCGCCCCCGCCCGCGTGACCGGAAGTAGCGAATCGCCTCCATGTCAGGACACTTCGAACCGCTCCCCGACGGCGGCGCGGCCGTCGCCCTCGACGACGTCGAGATCTCCATCATCCGCTCCCTGGCCGTGCAGCTCATGGAGCTCATCGGCCCCGGCCCGGCCGAGGAGGCCCCCGGCGACCCGCTCGCCGAACTCTTCGCCGAGGGCCCGAGCGAGCCGCCCACCGACCCGGTGCTGCGCCGGCTCTTCCCGGACGCCTACGGCGACCCCGAGGAACCCGCCTCCCCCAGGGACACCGAGGAGCAGCGGGCGCACTCCGCGGAGTTCCGCCGCTTCACCGAGAACGACCTGCGGGCCGGCAAGCGCGACAACGCCCTCGCGGTGATCCGCTCCCTGGACGGGCTCACCACGGCCGGTGAGGGCGAGGCGGTGCTGAAGCTCTCGGCCGGGGAGTCCCGGCAGTGGCTCGGCGCACTGAACGACCTGCGCCTGGCGATCGGCTCCCGGCTGGAGATCGACGACGAGAACGACACCGACCTCCTCTTCCGCCTCCCGGACGAGGACCCGCGCAAGCCCATGGTGATGGCGTACCTGTGGCTCGGCGGCCTCCAGGAAACCCTCGTCGCGACCCTCATGCCGTAGGGCGCACCGCGGATGCGGCAGGGCGCACCACGCCCGCCGCGGGGCCGCACCACGCCCGCCGCGATACGGCGCCACACTTTCGGCGGAGCGGCGCCCCTCATGCCGCACAACTGGTCGGTATGTTCGGAAAAGTCCGCTGACGCGTTCGCTCGGAGAACACTCGAGCCCGCATGGCGGTCCTGTCAAGACCTCCGCCTCCCCTGCGCTTCCCCGGCGACGTTCGCCCGTTTCCTCCTGTGGCGTGCGTCACAAATCGCTGCTGATCAGTGGTGCGGCCGTGGTAAATCTGCACGACCGCCCGGCGAACACCATCTGTACGTCCGCCGGGTGCGCCACCGAGTCGGCAACCGCCGGCCAGGCACGAGCGGACCCGCTCAGCTCCATCAGTCCCGGGGGGGACCGAGACCCGGTCCGGGGCCCACCAGCGGCCCGGACCGGAATGGAGAAAGGCGCACGCACATGGCCTCACCGCAGGTCGACACGGAGTCCGTATCCGGCGAGGGGTACGAACGCGGACTCAACAGCCGTCAAGTCCAGATGATCGCGATCGGCGGCGCGATCGGCGTCGGTCTCTTCCTGGGCGCCGGGGCGAA
The DNA here is from genome assembly GCF_016757295.1 of Streptomyces sp. M2CJ-2. NCBI lineage: Bacteria > Bacillati > Actinomycetota > Actinomycetes > Kitasatosporales > Streptomycetaceae > Streptomyces > Streptomyces sp. M2CJ-2. The sequence goes on from NZ_JAESIF010000011.1 coordinate 124,568, forward strand.
CATCGCCAAGGCCGGACCCAGCCTGATCGTCATGTACGGCCTCGCCGGCGTGATCATCTTCTTCATCATGCGGGCGCTCGGCGAGCTCCTGCTCTACCGCCCCGTCTCGGGCTCCTTCGCCGAGTACTCGCGGGAGTTCCTCGGCCCGTTCTTCGGCTACTTCACCGGCTGGACGTACTGGCTGATGTGGATCGTCACCGGCATGGCCGAACTCACGGCCGCCGCGATCTACGTCCACTACTGGTTCCCGCAGATCCCGCAGTGGGTCACCGCTCTGGTCTTCCTGATCGTCCTCTTCGGGGCCAACCTCATCTCGGTGAAGCTGTTCGGCGAGATCGAGTTCTGGTTCTCGATGGTCAAGGTCACCGCCATCATCGGCATGATCGTGATCGGGCTCGGCGTCCTCACCTTCGGCTTCAGCGCCGCCGGGGACACCGCCGCCGTGTCGAACCTCTGGGCCTTCGACGGCTTCTTCCCCAAGGGGATCGGCTCGTCCCTGATGACCCTCCAGGGCGTCATGTTCGCCTACCTCGCCGTCGAACTCGTCGGCGTCACCGCCGGCGAGTCCGAGAACCCGGAGAAGACCCTTCCCAAGGCGATCAACACGCTGCCCCTGCGCATCGCCCTGTTCTACGTCGGCGCCCTCACCGTCATCCTGTGCGTGGTCGAATGGACCGAGTTCGCGCCGGACGTGAGCCCCTTCGTGGCGGCCTTCGCCAAGATCGGCATCCCGGCCGGCGCCGGCATCGTCAACTTCGTCGTGCTGACCGCCGCCCTCTCCTCCTGCAACTCCGGCATGTACTCCACGGGCCGCATGCTGCGCACCCTCGCGGACAACGGCGAGGCCCCGCGGATCTACCAGCGGCTGTCCTCCACCAAGACCCCCGCGCTCGGCATCGCCACCTCGGTGGTGTTCATGGGGATCGGCGTGGTCCTGAACTACGTCGTCCCGGAGAAGGCCTTCGGCTACGTCACCTCCATCGCCACCGGGGCCGCCATCTGGACCTGGCTGATGATCCTGATCAGCCACGTCCTCTACCGCCGCCAGGTGGTCGCGGGCCGCCTGCCCGCCTCCTCCTTCCCGGCGCCCGGCGGCTCGGTGTGCTCCTACGTCGCCATCGCGTTCCTGCTCTTCGTCACCGTCCTCATCGGGATCGACGAGGACGCCAGAATCTCCCTCTACGTGATGGCGGGCTGGTCGCTCGCCCTGGGGATCGGCTGGGCGGTCCTCAAGAACCGCAACCCGGGGGGCACCGAACGCCGCCGGCCGGAGTTCCAGAAGATCGGCGGCTAGGGCCTGCCCGGCACCCCGCACCCCGCGCCCGCGCTCTCCGCGTCCGGCATCCGGGCCGTCCCGTACCACCCCTCGGTACGGGACGGCCCTCTGCTTATCCTGAGCCACATGCTGACCATCACCCAGACCCTGTACGACCAGATCGTCGCCCACGCGCACAAGGACCACCCCGACGAGGCGTGCGGTGTGGTGGCGGGCCCCGTGGGCTCCGGCCGCCCCGAGCGCTTCATCCCCATGCTGAACGCGGCCCGCTCGCCCACGTTCTACGAGTTCGACTCGCAGGACCTGCTCAAGCTGTACCGCGAGATGGACGACAACGACGAGGAACCGGTGATCGTCTACCACTCGCACACCGCGACCGAGGCCCACCCCTCCCGCACCGACGTCGACCTGGCCGGCGAGCCCGGCGCCCACTACGTCCTGATCTCCACCGCCGACCTCGACGGCCTCGGCGAGTTCCAGTTTCGCTCGTTCCGCATCGTGGACGGCGAAGTCACGGAGGAAGAGGTCAAGGTCGTCGAGGCGTACTGACGCACCGATCTGCGCGTTCCCGCATCCCGGTCGTCAGTCATCCGCAGTGTGAGACGGCATTCGGTTCCCGTCATCGGGAATCGATACGATGAGCTCATGGTTCTCCATGACGTGAGCGACAAGACGCCGGGCAAGCTGCTCGTGGCGCGGCTGCACGTCGACCTGTGCAGACTCGCCAGTGCCATCTGTTGACACCGAGCTTCCCGCCGTACGGCCCGTGAGCCCCGGCGGTCCCACCGCGTAAGCACGCCCGCGCACCTCCCGCGCCGCCGCGCGCCCACCGACCAGACGACAAACCGACAGGAGCCCCCTGCCATGGCCATCGAGGTCCGTATCCCGACCATCCTCCGCCAGTACACCGACGGTCAGAAGGCGGTGGAGGGCACCGGGGAGACCCTCACCGACCTCTTCGCCGACCTCGAGACCCGGCACCCGGGCATCAGGGCCCGCCTCGTCGACGACAGCAAGGGCGACCAGCTGCGCCGCTTCGTCAACGTGTACCTCAACGACGAGGACGTCCGCTTCCTGGACGGCATCAACACCAAGCTGGCCGACGGCGACAACGTCACGATCCTGCCGGCCGTGGCCGGCGGCACGGCCTGATCCCGGATGCGCTACGACTCGCCGCTGGCCGCGGTGGGCAACACCCCTCTGGTGGGCCTGCCGCGGCTGTCGCCGTCCCCCGACGTCCGCATCTGGGCGAAGCTCGAGGACCGCAACCCGACCGGCTCGATCAAGGACCGCCCGGCCCTGTTCATGATCGAGCAGGCGGAGAAGGACGGCCGGCTCACCCCGGGCTGCACCATCCTGGAGCCGACGTCCGGCAACACCGGCATCTCCCTGGCGATGGCCGCCAAGCTCAAGGGCTACCGCATGGTGTGCGTGATGCCCGAGAACACCTCCCAGGAGCGCCGGGAACTCCTCGCCATGTGGGGCGCGGAGATCATCTCCTCCCCGGCCGCGGGCGGCTCCAACACCGCCGTACGGGTGGCCAAGGAGATCTCCGCCGAACACCCGGACTGGGTGATGCTCTACCAGTACGGCAACCCCGACAACGCCGGCGCCCACTACGCGACGACCGGCCCGGAGATCCTCGCCGACCTCCCCTCGATCACCCACTTCGTGGCCGGCCTCGGCACCACCGGCACCCTCATGGGCGTCGGCCGCTACCTGCGCGAGCACAAGCCGGACGTGAAGATCGTCGCCGCGGAACCACGCTACGACGACCTGGTCTACGGACTGCGCAACCTCGACGAGGGCTTCGTCCCCGAGCTGTACGACGCCTCCGTCCTCACCACCCGCTTCTCGGTCGGCTCCGCCGACGCGGTCACCCGCACCCGTGAACTCCTCCAGCAGGAAGGCATCTTCGCCGGTGTCTCCACCGGCGCCGCCCTGCACGCCGCGATCGGCGTCGCGAACAAGGCGCTCAAGGCGGGGGAGTCCGCCGACGTCGCCTTCGTCGTCGCCGACGGCGGCTGGAAGTACCTGTCGACCGGTGTCTACACCGCCGCCACGACGGAGGAAGCCATCGACACGCTCCATGGCCAACTCTGGGCGTGAACCCCACGAGGGCAGTACGAAGGGGCCGGAGTTCCACTCCGGCCCCTTCGGTGTCTCCGGGGGCCCGGGGGCTTCGGCGCTCGTTGCGTCCCGCCCGCCACGAGGTCACCGGGCCAGATGCCGCACCCGCTCCCACAGCGCCCGGTCGACGACCCCCACCCGGCGCCGGAACCCCCGCACCGGCACCTCGCGCACCTCGTCCGTCTCCAGGAAGCTCGCCCGCCCCCGGGCGTCACCCACGGCCCCCACGGGCAGCGGGATCACCCTGCCGCGCCCCTCCCGGAAGCGCGTCGTGATCTTCGCGACGGTCGCCCGCTCCCCGCGCACCGCCAGCACCAGACACGGCCGGTCCTTCGACGCCCCGGACCCCGCGGCCGGTCCGTCCTCGTAGGGCGCGTCGGCCCACCAGATCTCCGCGGGCCGCGGACCGCCGCCCGTGTCCGCGTCCGCCGTCGCGGACCGCGTCCGGCGTGCACCGGCCCGGCGTCCGGAGCGGGGCCGGCGCCCCCGGCCCCAGCCGTCGACGAGCGTGGCGACCAGTGCGAGCAGTACCACCGCGACGAGTGCGAGCCACCACGACGTGTCCATGACCCGACGGTACCGGGCACCCGACGGCACCGGCGTGAGCCGCGAGCGTGCGCCCTCTCACACCCTCGTGCGCCCCGCGGCCATCCGAACCGGTGACAGCACAGGTGAGTTCCCCCACAACCGTCCCTGGCGGAGGAGCGGCCAAAGGTTTTGCGTCTTACGCTCGACGCACCGCACGACCCCCGTTTTCATTACCCCGCCAGCGGAGGTTTCTGCTTCATGAAGCTCACCGTCGTCGGCTGCTCGGGGTCGTTCCCGTCCACGGAATCGGCCTGCTCGAGCTACCTCGTCGAGGCCGACGGCTTCCGGCTGCTTCTCGACATGGGCAACGGTGCCCTGGGCGAGCTGCAGCGCCACTGCGGTCTCTACGACCTGGACGCGATCTTCCTCAGCCATCTGCACGCCGACCACTGCATCGACATGTGCGCGTACTTCGTGGCGCGCTACTACCGGTACGGAGGCCCCTGCGACCCGATCCCGGTCTTCGGACCCGAGGGCACGGAGCACCGGCTGACCACCGCCTACGCCGACACCCCCTCGGCCTCCTCCATGAGCGAGGTCTTCGACTTCCACACGGTCAAGCCCTCCACCTTCGAGATCGGCCCGTTCGTCGTGCACACCGAACGCGTCGCGCACCCGGTGGAGGCGTACGCCATCCGTCTCGAGCACGGAGGGAAGTCGCTGACGTACTCCGGCGACACGGGAGTGTGCCGGGCGCTCGACGAACTCGCCCACGACACCGACCTGTTCCTGTGCGAGGCCGCCTTCACCCACGGCAAGGAGGACATTCCCGACCTGCACCTCAACGGCCGCGAGGCGGGTGAGTCGGCGGCCCGTGCCCGCGCCCGCCGGCTGGTCCTCACCCACATCGCCCCGTGGACCGACCCCCAGGTCAACCTCGCCGACGCCCGTGCCGTCTACGACGGCCCGGTGGAACTGGCGGCACCCGGCGCGACGTACGTGCTCTGAGCTCCCGCACGTCCGAGCCCCCGCACGACCGAGGCCCCGGAGCCGTCTTCCCTGACGGCTCGGGGCCTCGGTCGTGCGGTCGTACGGGGACGACGGGGACGACGGGGACCACTCACGCCTTCGTGGTGTCCTCGACCTCCTCCTCGGGCTCACGGCCCGGGGTCGGCAGGTTGAACTTGACGATCGCGAAGCGGAACACCGTGTAGTAGATCGCCGCGAAGACCAGACCGATCGGGATGATCAGCCATGGCTTGGTCGCCAGGTTCCAGTTGAGCGCGTAATCGATGAAGCCGGCGGAGAAGTTGAAGCCCGCGTGGACGCCCAGGCCCCAGGTGACGGCCATGGAGATGGCGGTCAGTACCGCGTGGATCGCGTAGAGCAGCGGGGCGATGAACATGAACGAGAACTCGATCGGCTCGGTCACACCGGTCACGAAGGAGGTCAGGGCAAGGGAGACCATCATGCCCAGCACGGCCTTGCGGCGCTCGGGACGCGCGGTGTGCGCGATGGCGAGGGCGGCGGCCGGCAGGCCGAACATCATGATCGGGAAGAAGCCGGACATGAACATGCCGGCGGTCGGGTCGCCGTCCAGGAAACGGCTGTAGTCGCCCTGGACCGTGTCGCCGGCGGCGTTGGTGAACTCGCCGAGCTGGAACCACGCCACCGTGTTCACGAACTGGTGCATGCCGATGGGGATGAGCGCCCGGTTGATCAGGCCGAAGAGGGCGGCGCCGAACGAGCCCAGTTCGGTCATCCACTCGCCGAATTCGCCGATGGCCTCACCGATCGGTTCCCAGACCAGTCCGAAGAAGACGCCGACGACGACGCCGACGAAGGCCATGATGATCGGGACGAGACGCCGGCCGTTGAAGAAGCCGAGCCAGTCCACCAACTTCTTGCGGTGGTACCGCTGCCACAGGACCGCCGAGAGCAAACCCATGATGATGCCACCGAGGACACCGGGGTTGTTGTAGGTCGCGGCTATGTCCGCGCCGTCCTGGATCTTGGCCTCGGTGACCGGGAACGACTCGAGAACCTTGCTGTAGACCAGGAAGCCCACCAGGGCGGCGAGGGCCGTCGAGCCGTCGGCCTTCTTGGCGAAGCCGATGGCGACGCCGATGCAGAAGAGCATCGGGAGGCTGCCGGTGATGGCGCCGCCCGCGTTGGCGAACACCGAGGCGACCTTGTCCCAGCCGAGGCCGTCCTTGCCGAAAACGTCGTCCTGGCCGAGCCGGACCATCAGGCCCGCCGCCGGCAGCACGGCGATCGGGAGCTGGAGACTGCGGCCGACCTTCTGCAGGCCCTGGAACAGGCCGGATCCCCGCTTCTTTGCGGGAGCCGCCGATGCGGTGGCGGTGCTCATACTTCCTCCATCGGTGGTGGTCTATACCACCCAGTGGTGTAGACCTGTTGTAGCACGATGAAGGCCCTATGAGGAACCCATGGATTCCGCAACCGGAGCACTACGCACAGTGCCCGCCCCGCGGCCCGCGGCACCGTTCCCGAGGGGCACCGAAAGGCCCCCGGAGCCATGCTCCGAGGGCCTGAACGACCGGCTCCACTTTAAAGGGGGCCGCCGCCGACAACACCCTGATCGGCGACTGCGGGCTGCGGCCCGTCTTCTGTGGGCCCTGGAGGGAGCGGTGTCGGCGTTCGCGCAGGGAGTCGACCGGAGGTTCGGCACCGACGGGACTCCGCGTGCGCGTCGGCCCCCTCCGGCGGGAGTGCCCGGGAGTGCCGGGAGGCGTCCGCGGCGGGGTTTGGCGACGGCACTCCCGGTGGTGTAGACCAGCCGAGGGCGGTTCCGCTGTCGTGACGCCATCCTTCGGCACAGGCGGCACGACCGCTCGCAAAGATGTGTCAACTGTGGGTTACTGCGACAAAGCGGTTCGGATCAGGGAGAGCGAACATGGCCACCAAGGCTGAGAAGATCGTTGCCGGGCTCGGCGGCATCGACAACATCGAAGAGATCGAGGGCTGCATCACCCGCCTCCGCACCGAAGTCACCGACCCCACCAAGGTCGACGACGCCGCACTGAAGTCCGCCGGCGCCCACGGCGTTGTCAAGATGGGCACCGCCATCCAGGTCGTCATCGGCACCGACGCCGACCCGATCGCGGCCGAGATCGAAGACATGATGTGACACCCGGCGAACCGGGCGAACCCGGCAACCGGGCAACCCCCGGCCCCCGAGGGCCCCTTCCGGACGACGGCGAGCCCGCCACCCCGGAAGGGGCCCTTCCCACATGCGACTAGGCTCGACGCCATGTCTCGAATCGACGGCCGCACCCCCGATCAACTCCGCCCGGTCACCATCGAACGCGGCTGGAGCAAGCACGCCGAAGGCTCCGTCCTCGTCTCCTTCGGCGACACCAAGGTCCTCTGCACCGCCTCCGTCACCGAAGGCGTCCCCCGCTGGCGCAAGGGCAGCGGCGAGGGCTGGGTCACCGCCGAGTACTCGATGCTCCCCCGCGCCACCAACACCCGCGGCGACCGCGAATCCGTCCGCGGCCGCATCGGCGGCCGCACCCACGAGATCAGCCGCCTCATCGGCCGCTCCCTGCGCGCCGTCATCGACTACAAACAACTCGGCGAGAACACCATCGTCCTGGACTGCGACGTCCTCCAGGCCGACGGCGGCACCCGCACCGCCGCCATCACCGGCGCCTACGTCGCCCTCGCCGACGCCATCAACTGGTCCAGGAACAACAAGCTCATCCGCGCCAGCCGCCAGCCCCTCACCGGCACCGTCAGCGCCGTCTCCGTCGGCATCGTCGACGGCGTCCCGCTCCTCGACCTCTGCTACGAGGAAGACGTACGCGCCGACACCGACATGAACGTCATCTGCACCGGCGACGGCCGCTTCGTCGAGGTCCAGGGCACCGCCGAGGCAGCCCCCTTCGACCGCACCGAACTCAACACCCTCCTCGACCTCGCTGTCGCCGGCTGCGCAGACCTGACCACCGTCCAGCAGACCGCGCTCGACAGCGTCCTCGAAAGGTAAAAGACGCACCAAGGGACGTGGCCGGCGCGGGCAACCGCGCCGGCCACCCCCGCGTCTGAAGGAGTACGGACGCACGACCGAACCCGGGCGCCCGGCAAGCGACAAGGGCCGCCCGGCCCGACAAGGAGGAACCGTTCCATGGCCGCGAGCCGCCGACGCCGCACCACAGCCGTCGCCGCCACACTGGCGGCCGTCGCACTGACCGCCGGACTCACCACCGGCTGCAGCGCCGTCGACAAGGCACTCGACTGCGTCCGGACCGCCGACGCCATCGCCGACAGCGTCACCGAACTCCAACAGGCCGTGGAGAACGCCTCCGACGACGTCACCCAGCTCGAGGAGTCCCTCGACTCCATCGAGCAAAACCTCGGCGAGATAAGCGACAAGACCGACAACGCCGACGTCGGCAAGGCCGTCGACGACCTCGAACAGGCCACCGCCAACGTCCGCACCTCCATCAAGGACGGCGACAAGACCCCCGACATCAGCCCCGTCACCGACGCGGCCGGCGAACTGACGAAGGTCTGCACGCCGTAGCACGAGGGGGCGAGCAGCCGGTGTCATGGGGCCCGGAATACTGGGCCCCATGACGCGCCTGATCCTCGCCACCCGCAACGCCGGAAAGATCACCGAACTCCGGTCGATCCTCGCCGACGCCGGACTGCCCCACGAACTCGTCGGCGCCGACGCCTACCCCGACATCCCCGACGTCAAGGAAACCGGCACCACCTTCGCCGAGAACGCCCTCCTCAAGGCCCACGCCCTCGCCCAGGCCACCGGCCACCCCGCCGTCGCCGACGACTCCGGCCTCTGCGTCGACGTCCTCAACGGCGCCCCCGGCATCTTCTCCGCCCGCTGGGCCGGCCGGCACGGCGACGACCGGGCCAACCTCGACCTGCTCCTCGCCCAGCTCTCCGACATCCCCGACGACCACCGCGGCGCCCACTTCGCCTGCGCCGCCGCCCTCGCCCTCCCCGACGGCACCGAACGCGTCGTCGAGGGTCAACTCCGCGGCACCCTCCGCCACACCCCCGCCGGCACGGGCGGCTTCGGCTACGACCCGATCCTCCAGCCCGACGGCGAAACCCGCACCTGCGCGGAGCTCTCCGCAGCGGAGAAGAACGCCATAAGCCACCGCGGCAAGGCCTTCCGGGCACTGGTACCGGCGGTGCGGGAGCTGTTGGGCTGATTCGGGAGCGGCCCTGCACCCCTGGCGAGGTGCAGGGCCGCTCCGTCTGTACGCCCGGTCGGATTCGAACCGACAGACACGACCACCTAAAGATCGCCGCTCAGCCGTTGGCGTACGGGCGCCAGCTCCGCTCTACCTTACTGGGCGGAAGTATGCCGTCGCTGGCCACCTCGGCACCAGGTCTCGGCGATCGCACGGCAGTTCGGGCACGGCGACTGCAAGTTCGAAATGCGGAACGGCTCGTACCGGGGGGCCGGTACGAGCCGTTGTCGGGGTTCTCCGGCTCAGATCGCCAGGTCCTTGATGATCTTGGCGACGTGGCCCGTGGCCTTGACGTTGTAGAGGGCGCGTTCGACCTTGCCGTCCTCGTCGACGACGATCGTGGAGCGGATGACGCCGACGACCGTCTTGCCGTAGAGCTTCTTCTCGCCGTAGGCGCCGTACGCCTCCAGGACCTGCTTGTCCGGGTCGGCGAGGAGGGTGACCTTCAGGGACTCCTTCTCGCGGAACTTGGCGAGCTTCTCCGGCTTGTCGGGCGAGACGCCGATGACGTCGTAGCCCGCGCCGGCCAGCAGTTCCAGGTTGTCGGTGAAGTCGCAGGCCTGCTTGGTGCAGCCGGGGGTGAGCGCGGCCGGGTAGAAGTAGACGATGACCTTGCGGCCCTTGTGGTCGGCCAGGGACACCTCGTTGCCGTCGGCGTCGGGCAGGGTGAAGGCGGGGGCCTCGTCCCCGGGCTGGAGGCGTTCGCTCATCGGTCTGGTCTCCTCGTACGTGCGCGCTGGGTGGATCAGGTGCCGGGATCGAGGGTAACCGGGTGCCCTGCCGGTGCGGCGCGGCGTGAAGCTGACAGACTGTCCGGCACAGGTACGGGTTTCAGTGGATTTCGGAGGCGACACGGTGGCGGACACGGCGGACACCAGGACCCCGGCGCAGATCGAGGCGGACATCAGCCGCCGTCGCGCGGTGCTGGCCGAGACCCTCGACGAGATCGGTGTGCGGGTGCACCCGAAGACGATCGTCGGGGACGCGAAGGCCAGGGTCGCCTCCAACATCGACCACACGCTCGGCAGGGCGTACGTGGGGGTCAATCGTGCGGTGAGCGATGTGAAGGCGCAGTTCGTGGACGCGGACGGTGCGCCGCGGCTGGAGCGGGTCGTGCCGGTGGCACTCCTGGCGGTGGGCGTCGTGGGGCTGCTGACCCTGGGGACGCGTCGGCGCAAGCGCTGACCCGGACCCCGACCCGACGGCGTGCGTCCGTGGTGAGGGCAGGTAGGTTTCAGGTGTGAGCGCCAAGAGAAACGAGCACGACCCCCGGCACGACAAGCTGCCCATCCGGATGCTGCACGACCGTGTACTCGTGCGGCAGGACGCGAGCGAGGGCGAGCGGCGTTCCGGGGGCGGCATCCTGATTCCCGCGACGGCGGCGGTGGGCCGCCGACTGGCGTGGGCCGAGGTCGTCGCGGTGGGGCAGAACGTGCGGACGGTGGAGCCGGGTGACCGGGTGCTGTTCGATCCGGAGGACCGTGCGGAGGTCGAGGTGCGGGGCACCGCCTATGTGCTGATGCGGGAGCGTGATCTGCACGCCGTGGCCGCGGACCGGTTCGAGGGTTCGGAGGACTCGACGGGGTTGTACCTGTAGGTCTGGGACGAGGAAGGGCTGGTGACCGTCGTCACCAGCCCTTTTCCCTGTTTTTGGTTAGAGTGGGCGGGCCTGGTGGCGAGCCTGCCGGGCCCCGACGAGACGCGCCGTACCGGGTGAAGGCAAAGACGACGCACCCCCGTTTCTTTCGTGTCCCGGAGGTGCCTGTCATGGCCTGGGTTCTGTTGGTGGTCGCCGGTCTGCTCGAGGTGGGCTGGGCGATCGGTATGAAGTACACCGAGGGTTTCACCCGTCTCGTTCCGAGTGTTCTCACCGGTGCCGGCATCGTCGCGAGCATGGTGCTGCTGTCGTACGCGGCGAAGACGCTGCCGATAGGTACGGCGTACGGCGTGTGGGTGGGGATCGGTGCGGCCGGGGCGGCGGTGCTGGGCATGGTGGTGCTGGGGGAGCCGGTGACCGCGGCCCGGATCTTCTTCGTCTCTCTCCTGGTGGTCGCCGTGGTGGGGCTGAAGGTGACCTCGGGGCACTGAGTCCGGTCGCCTGCTCCCGGGTCGTTCACTGTCTGCGGGCGCTCTGCTGGATGAAGCCGGTGAGGCCGTCCTGGCCGTCCTGGCCGCCTCTGCCGGTGTCCGTGCCGGTTCCGGAGGGGCCGCCCGTGCGGCCCGTGCCGTCCGTGCCGTTGGCTCCGTCGGTGCCGCTGTTGCCCGTGTTGCCCGTGTTTCCTGTGCTTCCCGTGCCACCGCCGGTGACGCCCGTGGTGTCACCGGCGGGTGTGGTGCCGCCGTCCGCCGTGCCGCCGCCGGTGGGGATGTCGCCGGTGGTGCCTTCGTCGGTCCGGCCCTGGGTCCCGCCTTCGGTGCCGTCCTCGTCCTGGCCCGGGTTCCGGTTCACGCTCTCGTCCGTGCCGGGTGCCTGGGACGTGTCGTCGTCCGGGGTGCTCGAGGACGGGTCGGCGCTCGCGGTGGGCGGTGCGGTGCGCTCGGCGCCGCTCTGGAGCCGGAGGTCGAAGTCGCTGACGGGTTCGCCCTTGAGCGCTTCCCGGGTGAACTGGGCCCAGATCTCGGCCGGGGGGCCGCCGCCGTTGATGCGGGGCAGGCCCATGGCGCCGTACAGCTTCTTCTGCTCGGCGGTGACGGGGTCCTGGCCCATGACGGAGACGACGGTGGCCAGTTCGGGGGTGTAGCCGGCGAACCAGGCGGCCCGGTCCTCCTCGGCGGTGCCGGTCTTGCCGGCGGCGGGGCGGCCGGCGCCCTGGGCGGCGGAGGCGGTGCCGTTCTGGACGACGCCGCGCAGGACGGCGGTCGTGGTGTCGGCGGCTTCGCGGCTCACGGCCCGGCGGGTCTTCCGCTCGGGCAGTGGCACCGTCTTGTTCCCGTCCTTGGTGATCTTCTCGATCATCGTGTAGGCGCCGTGCTCGCCGTGGTTGGCGAGGGTCGCGTACGCCTCGGCCATGTCCAGGGCGCTGGCGGTGGCCACCCCGAGGGCGATGGAGGGGGAGGCGGTCAGCTCGGGGGTGGTGGCGGGGATGCCGAGGTCGACGGCGGTCTGCTGGACCTTGTCGGAGCCGACGTCGACCGCCATCTGGGCGTAGACGGCGTTGACGGACTTGTCGGTGGCCTCGCGGACGGTGATGTGGCCGTAGGAGCGGTCGTCCTCGTTGGCCGGGGCGTAGCGTTCGCCGGGCCAGCCCTGGACGGGGCGTTCGTTGGTGCCGTCGTAGACGGTGTTCGGGGTGATGGCCTGGCCGCTCTGGGTGGTGGATCCGTTCTCGACGGCGGAGGCGAACACGAACGGTTTGAAGATGGAGCCGACCTGGTAGTCCCTGCGGGTGGCGTTGGGGGTGTACTGCTTGACGTAGTCGATGCCGTTGTACATCGCCACGACCTTGCCGGAGCGGGGGTCGATGGCGGCGCCGCCCGCGCGGACGTAGGTGTCGACCTTGCGGTTCTCCGGGTCGAGCCGGTCCATCAGGTTGTCGTTGACGGCGTCGACGAAGGCGTCCTGCTTGTCCTTGTGCAGGGTGGTGGTGATGCGGTGGCCGCCGGCGTCGAGTTCCTCCTCGTCGAGGATCTTGTTCCGGATCAGGTGGTCCTTCACGGTGCGCACGATGTAGCCGCGCTGGCCGGACATGCCGGTGGAGGTGGTGGTCTTCTTCGGCTTGGGGAACTTCAGGCCGGTGCGCTCCGCCTTGCTCAGCCAGCCCTTCTGGACCATGCCGTCCAGGACGTAGTTCCAGCGGGACTCGACGGCGGGCCGGTTCTCCGGGTGGGCGATGACGTCGTACTGGCTGGGGGCGTTGACGAGGGCGGCGAGGTAGGCGGCGCGGGGGGCGTCGAGGTCCTGTGCGTCCACGCCGTAGTAGGCCTGGGCGGCGGCCTGGATGCCGTAGGCGTTGCGCCCGAAGTAGCTGGTGTTGAGGTAGCCCTCGAGGATCTCGTCCTTGCTCTGTTCGCGGTCCAGTTTGATGGCGATGAAGAACTCCTTCACCTTGCGGGTGACGGTCTGCTCCTGGCGCAGGTAGTAGTTCTTCACGTACTGCTGGGTGATGGTCGAGCCGGACTGCTTGCCCTTGCCGGTGGCGGTGTTCCACGCGGCGCGGATCATCGCCTGGGGGTCGACGGCGGACTCGGTGTAGAAGTCGCGGTCCTCGGCGGCGAGGACCGCGTGCTGGGCTTCCTCGGAGATCCGGTCGAGGCTGACGCTCTCCCGGTTGACCTCGCCGTCGCGGGCGAGGACGGAGCCGTCGGCGTACAGGTAGACGTTGGCCTGTTTGGTGGCGAGGGCGTTGGCGGACGGGATGTGCACCAGGCTGTAGCCGAGGAAGAACCCGCCGACGAGCAGGAGGGCGGTGACGAGGAAGCCGCCGAGCACCATCCGCCAGGTGGGGACGTAGCGGCGCCATCCGGTGCGCACCCGCTTGCCCCCGGTCCCGGTTCCGGTCCCGGTTCCGCGCTGCGGGGTGCCGGCGGCCCGCGGCTCCCGCGGTGCCCAGCCCTGGCCGTGCTGCTGTGGCTGCGGCTCGTCGCTCATGTCGAGTACGGCCTCCTGTTTCACCGTGTTCGATGCGGTACGCGTGATGAGTTCACATTCGCGTCGTGCGTTCCTCCTATAGAAGACTGTCGCATCCGGCGCTCACTTCCCTGGCGACGGCGCGTCTCGGCCTGGCATGCGGCTTCTCACACGTATGGCCCTCGAGCTACGGGGTACGGCCGCGGGCCGCCGGTTCCGGTGCGGGGTCGTCTGCCTGCGAGGCCGCCGGAAAACACCTGGCGGGGCGTCAGGTGCGGGCAGTACGATCCTGCGCTTCGGCGTCGGACGCGGAGGGGTCGGGAGGCGGTGGTGGGCGAGGCCGGGGACGTGGACGCGGCGGGGGACGCGGGGGTGGGTGTGGCCGCGAGTACCGGCTTACGCGCAGGTGGGGGCTCGGTTCGGTTGTATCTGGCCGTCGTGGCCGGGGGTTTTCGGCGGTACGCGACGTACCGGGCGGCGACGGTGGCCGGGGTGTTCACCAACACCGTCTTCGGGCTGATCCTCGTGTACACGTATCTGGCGCTGTGGAACGAGCGGCCGGACCTCGGGGGGTACGGGTCGGCGCAGGCGGTCACGTACGTGTGGCTGGGGCAGGCGCTGTACGCGACGCTGGCCGTTCAGGGCGGCGGGTTCGAGATCGAGCTGATGGAACGGATCCGTACGGGTGAGATCGCGATCGACCTGTACCGGCCGGCCGACCTCCAGTGGTGGTGGCTGGCGCACGATCTGGGCCGGTCGGGGTTCCAGTTGCTGGGGCGGGGGGTGGTTCCCTTCCTGTTCGGGGTGCTGGTCTTCCCGGTGGCGCTGCCCGGCGATCCGCTGACCTGGCTGGCGTTCCTGCTGACGGTGCCGCTCGCGATGGTGGTCAGTTTCGCGATCCGGTATCTGGTGGCGCTGAGTACGTTCTGGCTGCTGGACGGCACGGGTGTGATGCAGATGCTGATGATCCTGGGGCTGCTCTGTTCGGGCATGGTGCTGCCGTTGAACGTCTTTCCCGGGCTGTTCGGTGAGGTCGTACGGGTGTTGCCGTGGGCGGCGCTCCTCCAGGGGCCGGCCGACGTCCTGATGGGCGAGACGGGCGCGTTGCCGGTGTTCGCGCTCCAGGGCGCGTGGGCGGTGGCGCTGCTGGCGACGGGACGGCTGGTGCAGTCGGCGGCGACGCGGCGGGTGGTGGTCCAGGGTGGCTGACGGCGGCGGGCCGGTGCACGGTGGCGGGCTGGTGCGGGGGGTGCGGGCGTACGGGCTGATCGCGGGGATGTGGATCCGGTCGACCATGGCGTACCGGGCGTCGTTCGTACTGACGACCGTGGGGTCTCTGGTGGTGACCGGGCTTGACTTCGTCGGCATCGTGCTGATGTTCTCGCACGTCGACGTGCTGGCCGGTTACGTCCTGGCCGAGGTGGCGTTCCTGTACGGCCTGTCCATGCTGTCCTTCGGGACCGCGGACCTGGCGCTGGGTTCGATGGACCGGCTGGGGCGCCGGGTGCGCGACGGCACGCTGGACACGCTGCTGGTGCGGCCGGTGCCGGTGCTCGCCCAGGTGGCCGCGGACCGTTTCGCGCTGCGCCGGGTCGCCCGCCTGCTGCAGGGGCTGATCGTCCTGTGCT
This sequence comes from Streptomyces sp. M2CJ-2, assembly GCF_016757295.1. Lineage (NCBI taxonomy): Bacteria > Bacillati > Actinomycetota > Actinomycetes > Kitasatosporales > Streptomycetaceae > Streptomyces > Streptomyces sp. M2CJ-2. The sequence goes on from NZ_JAESIF010000011.1 coordinate 139,940, forward strand.
GGGCCCTCGTCTCGCTGGACGTGGACTGGACGCCGCTGAAGCTGCTGTTGCTGCCGGTGACGGTGGCGAGCGGGGCGGCGATCTTCTGTGCGGTGTTCGTGGCGGGCGCGGCGTTCCAGTTCGTGGCGCAGGACGCGTCCGAGGTGCAGAACGCGTTCACCTACGGCGGGCAGACGCTGCTGCAGTATCCGCCGACGGTGTTCGCGCAGGAACTGGTGCGCGGGGTGACCTTCGTGCTGCCGCTCGCCTTCGTCAACTGGGTCCCCGCGTCCTATGTGTTGGACCGGCCGTATCCGCTCGGACTGCCGGAGTGGGCGGCGTTCGCCTCGCCGGTGGTGGCGGCGGTGTGCTGCGCGCTGGCGGGGGTGGCGTGGCGGGCGGGGCTTCGTTCGTATCGGAGTACAGGGAGTTAGCCGGTGGACGACGACGGTGGCGGCGGGCGGCGCGAGGGCGACGGTGACGGCGGGTTCATCCTTCTCGACCGGGTCGAGAAGGTCTTCGACGTACGGAAGAAGACCGGCTTCCTGAAGCGGGAGCGGCGGCGGGTGCGGGCCGTGGACTCGCTCTCGTTCGCCGTGGCCCGCGGTGAGATGGTCGGCTACATCGGGCCGAACGGCGCGGGCAAGTCGACCACCATCAAGATGCTGACGGGGATCCTCACTCCGAGCGGCGGCCGGCTGCGGGTGGCCGGTATCGATCCCACCCGGGAGCGGGTGCGGCTGGCGCACCGTATCGGGGTGGTGTTCGGGCAGCGGACGACGCTGTGGTGGGACCTGCCGCTGATCGACTCGTACCGGTTGATGCACCGCATGTACCGGATTCCCGACGCGCGGTACCGCGCGAACCTGGAGCGGCTGGTCGAACTGCTGGATCTGCGCGCCCTGTTGGACACTCCGGTGCGGCAGCTGTCCCTGGGGCAGCGGATGCGCGGCGACATCGCGGCGGCGCTGCTGCACGACCCGGAGGTGCTGTACCTGGACGAGCCGACCATCGGCCTGGACGTCGTCTCCAAGGCCAAGGTGCGGGAGTTCCTGAGGGAGTTGAACGCCGAGCGGGCCACGACGGTGCTGCTGACCACGCACGATCTGCAGGACATCGAGCAGTTGTGCTCGCGGGTGATGGTCATCGACCACGGCCGGCTGATGTACGACGGCACGCTCGCCGGGCTGCACCGGGCGGGGGAGAGCGAGCGGACCCTGGTGGTGGACCTGGAGCGGGAGATGCCTCCGATCGACGCGCCGGCGCCCGCGCGGGTGGTGCGGGTGGAGGGGCCGAGGCAGTGGCTGGCGTTCCCGGCGGCGGAGTCGGCGGCTTCGCTGGTGGCGCGGATCGCGGCGGAGTACCCGCTGGTCGACCTGTCGGTGCGGGAGCCGGACATCGAGGCGGTGATCGCGAAGATGTACGCGGAGCAGGCAGAGCAGGCGGACGGGGCGGAGCGGGCGGGACGGGCGGACGGGGCGGGGCAGGCGGTCTCGTAGCCCTCGGCCGCTCGTAGCCCTCGGTCGGGGGACCTCGTAGGCTGCTGTGTATGACCGACGACGCAGTCCCGGACCTCCGCGCCTCCGATGCCGACCGAGAGCGGGTCGCCGCCGTCCTGCGGGACGCGCTCGCGGAGGGGCGCCTCGACATGGACGAGTTCGAGGAGCGGCTGGACGCGACGTACAAGGCGCGGACCTACCGGGAACTCGAGCCGATCACCCGCGATCTGCCCGCCCCGGGCGTGACGGCCCCCGCCGTGTCCCTGACCAAGGCCCCGGAGCAGGGCGACACTTGGGCGGACCGGGTGGTCACGGGCAGCGAGGGGACGTCCACTTGGGCCGTCGCCGTGATGTCGGGGTTCCAGCGCAAGGGCCGCTGGACGGCACCGCGACGGTTCAACTGCTTCACCTTCATGGGCGGTGGGCAGATCGATCTGCGGGAGGCGAACTTCGCGGACCGCGAGGTCGTGATCAACGCGGTCGCGATCATGGGCGGGGTGGACGTCATCGTCCCGCCGGGTGTCGAGGTCGTCGTCCGCGGTTTCGGCCTCATGGGCGGCTTCGACCACAGTGAGGAGGGCGAGCCGGGTGACCCGGGTGCCCCGCGGGTGATCGTCACGGGGTTCGCCTTCTGGGGCGGCGTCGGCGTCCAGCGCAAGCTGGCCCGGGCGGAGAAGCAGCGGCTGCGCGAGGAACGCCGCCGCGAGAAGTTGGAGCGCAAGGACCGCAGGGAACACGGCCGCGGTCTCGACGCCTCCTCGTCCGGCCAGGCCTCCCTGGGCCACGGAGGCCTCGGGGCCGGGCACGGGTACGGCTCCTTCGACTCCCTGCACGGCCGCCACGGCGAGGAGCAGCGCGAACCCCGCCGCGACGGCGACCGCTGACCGGGCCGGGCCGCCCGCCCGCTTCCTACAGCCGGGCCGGTGCCCCGCCCTTCAGGTCGTCCAGGTCGAAGACCTCCGCCATCCGCGCGTACCCCCGGTCGCTCGGGTGGAGGTGGTCGCCCGAGTCGTAGTCGGAGCGCAGCCGGCGCGGGTCGTACGGGTCGCGCAGGGCCCGGTCGAAGTCGACGACGGCGTCGAAGACGCGCCCCGCGCGGATCTCCGCGTTGATCTGCTGCCGTACCGCCTCGCGCGGGCCGGTGTGGCCGCGGTGGCCGCCGAACGGCATCAGGGTCGCGCCGACGACCTTCAGCCCGCGGGCGTGGGCCCGCTCGACCAGGGTGTTCAGGCCGCCGACGACCGCGTCCGGGTCGGCGAGGTTCCGGTCGCGCAGGATGTCGTTGACGCCGAGGGCGATGACGACGACCTTGACGTTCGTACGGCCGAGGACGTCGCGGTCGAACCGGTTCAGGCCGCTGGGGTTCTCCGGGGGGCGGCCGAGGCCGTCGGTGAGGACGCGGTTGCCGCTGATGCCCGCGTTGACGACGCCGTGGCGCGGCACGTCCCGCCCGGCCTCGACCGCGGCGCGCAGCCGGTCGGACAGGACGTCCGGCCAGCGGTTGTTGCCGCCCGTGGTGGAGGTGACGCCGTCGGTGAGCGAGTCGCCGAGGACGACGACGGTGCCGTCGGCCTCGTTGCTCAGCACGTCCAGCGCGGTCAGGTAGCGCCAGTAGGGGCTCTCCTCGGTGTACGCGGCGCCGGTCGTGTCGCGGGTGTGCTCGCCGTGGGCGGCGTAGGAGATCTGGCGGGCGCGCGGGTGGTACGTGACCGGTCCGGAGACGCTGGGGGAGTACGTCGTGACCAGGACGTCCCCGTCGTACGGGACGGCGATGCGCACGGGGTCGCTGATCACCTGGCCGCCGGCCGGGATGACGACGGCGGGGCCGCCGCCGAAGGTGAGCCGCCGCATCGTGCCGGGGAGCGCCGCCGCGGTGCCCCGGTCGGCGGAGACGGCGATCGAGGCGCGGGTGACGGCCAGCGGGGATTGCCCGTAGAGGTTGGACAGGGTGATCCGGGCGCTGGTGCCGCCGACGCCGGTGTGCACGACGTTGCGCACCGAGCGGCCCGCGAGGCCGGTCGTCTCGGTGCCGGGCTCGCCCCCGACGGGGGAGGCGGCCCAGGAGCCGACCCAGGTGCCGGTGGAGGCGGGTGCGGCCGGGTTCTGCGGAGCGCCGCGGTCGTCGGCGAGGGTGCCGCGGTGTCGCGTACCGTCGTCGGAGGCCGCCGTGACGTAGATGGCGGCGGAAACGGCCACGATCGCGGCGACCACGGCGGCGAGCAGGGCGCGGTACTTCGCGGGCGGCGCCCCCGCGCCCCCGTCACGTCCCCGGGTCATGCTGTTCTGTTCTCCTCGGACGGTGGGAGCCCGAGGCTCCGTTCGGATGACCATCATGCGTCATGGACGAGGGGGAGTTCCCCGGCAGGACTTCTGGCGGACCCCCTTGAACAGACGCCGGGAACTCCTGTTCCGTTCCGGGAGTCGGACAGGAAGGGACAATGTGTGGGGGATCACCGAACAGGTGCGGCGGGCCGGAGCAGGTGGAGCGAGTGGAGCGGATGAAGCGGACCGAGCGGACGAGGGCGGCGGACACCACGGATGCCGGTGCCGGAGCCGGTGCCGGCGCGGGTCCCGGTGCCGGCTCCGCTCCGGGTCCCGGCCCCGGCGGCGCCACGAACCGCGCGATGACGACGTTCAGCGCGGCGGACGAGGAGAAGCAGCGCGGAGTGCGCCGGATGAAGCTCACCGCCACCGGACTGCTGCTGTTCGTCGCCGTGGTGTACGTCCTCGCCGAATGGGCCTCCCACCGGGGCGCCGGCGCCTGGGCGGGCTATGTCGCCGCCGCGGCCGAGGCGGGCATGGTCGGCGCGCTCGCCGACTGGTTCGCCGTGACCGCCCTCTTCCGTTACCCCCTCGGCCTGCGCATCCCGCACACCGCGATCATCCCCAACAAGAAGGACCAGCTCGGTGTCTCCCTGGGCGACTTCGTCGGCGAGAACTTCCTCTCCGAGGACGTCGTCCGCGGGCGGCTGCGCGCCGTCGGCATCGGCAACCGGCTCGGTGCCTGGCTCGCGGTGCCCGAACACGCCGACCGGGTCACCGCCGAGCTGTCGGCCGCCCTGCGCGGCGCGCTGACCGTGCTGCGCGACTCCGACGTCCAGGCGGTGGTCGGTGAGGCGATCACGCGCCGCGCGAACGCCCAGGAGATCGCGCCCGGCATGGGCAAGATGCTGGACCGGATCGTCGCCGACGGCGGTCACAAGAAGGCCGTGGACGTCGTCGTCGCCCGCGCCCACGACTGGCTGGTGCTGCACGGCGACTACGTGATGGAGGCCGTGCACGGCGGGGCCCCCGGCTGGACCCCGAGGTTCGTGGACCGCAAGGTCGGCGAGCGGGTCTACAAGGAGCTGCTGCGCTTCATCACCGAGATGCGCGACATGCCCACCCACCCCGCGCGCGGCGCCCTCGACCGCTTCCTCGCCGACTTCGCCTCCGACCTCCAGGCCGACACCGACACCCGTGCCCGGGTCGAACGCCTCAAGGGCGAGGTCCTCGGCCGGGGCGAGGTCCAGGACCTGATCGCCTCCGCCTGGACCGCCGTACGATCCATGATCGTCTCCGCGGCGGAGGACGAGCGCAGCGAGCTGCGGCTGCGGGTGCGCGCCTCACTGCTGTCGCTGGGCGCGCGCATGGCGGCCGACCCCAAGATGCAGGGCAAGGTCGACGGCTGGCTGGAGAGCGCCGCGGTGTACGTCGTGACCACCTACCGCAAGGAGATCACCTCCCTGATCACGGACACCGTGGCGAGCTGGGACCCCGAGCACACCACGAAGAAGATCGAGGCGAACATCGGCCGCGACCTCCAGTTCATCCGCATCAACGGCACGGTCGTCGGCTCCCTGGCGGGCCTGGTCATCTACACGGTGGCGCGGGTGGTGGGGGCGTAGTCTTCCTTCTCCCAGGGCATGCCGACCGTGAGGAGCCGAGAAACCATGACCGTCCGCAGGATCATGCCCGACCTCCACGTCGACTCCGAGCAGGCGATGCGCGGCAGCCGCGACTTCTACGGCCTGCTCGGCTTCGAGGAGGTCATGAACATGGGCTGGGTCATGACGCTCGCGTCCCCCGCCAACCCCACCGCCCAGATCAGCTTCTTCACCGAGGAACGCACCGGACCGGTCGTCCCCGACCTGAGCGTGGAGGTCGAGGATGTCGACACGGTGTACGAGCAGGTGCTGGCCTCGGGAGCGGAGATCGTACGGGAGCTGCGGGACGAGGAGTGGGGCGTACGCCGTTTCTTCGCCCGCGACCCGAACGGCCGCGTCGTGAACGTGCTGAGCCACCGGACCTGACCGGCCCCCGGCCCGCCGGACGTGCGCGACCCGACCGGCGGGCCCGAGCCGGCCGTCCGGTCCCGCCCCGGCGGACTCAGCCCCGCCGGTCGGCGACCGCCCACGAGGCGAGCGCCATCGCCCCCGCCGCGCCGAACACGGCCGGCCAGGCGCCGACCTTCTTCGCGAGCGGATGCGACCCGGCGAAGGCGGCGACGTACGCGGCCGACAGCGCCCCCGCGGCCGTCCCTCCGGCCTGCTCCCGCCACTGCCGCGCGGCGGCGGCCCCGGCGACGGCGAGCACGACCCCGCCCAGCTCCCGCTTCCGCGTCCAGCGGGCCACGCCGTATCCGCCGACCAGTCCGCTCGCGGCCAGTACCGAGCCGGGAACCTTCGCCATGTCCTGTCCTGCCTTCTGCCGCTGCGCCTGGAGGGCGGGCCTTCACAAGACTTCGAGGCTAACTCCCGGACCGGCCGTGTCGCGCCCGGGGTGGGCCGAGTCCGTGAGGGGACCATGGGCGCCGGAGCCGGGGGTTGAGTCTCAGCTTGTCAACTTTCCTCCCGCGAGCTATATAAGAAGACGTAGGGCATCGCACCTGGACCATTGATGAAAGGAGTGAGCTGTGATGCTCATGCGCACGGACCCCTTCCGCGAATTCGACCGACTCGCGCAGCAGGTCCTCGGCTCCACCGGCCGCCCCTCGGTGATGCCGATGGAGGCCTACCGGGCGGGGGACGACTTCATCGTCCACTTCGACCTCCCCGGCATCGACCCCGAGACGATCGAACTGGACGTCGAGCGCAACGTCCTCAACGTGCGCGCCGAACGCCGTTCCCCGGCTCCCGAGGACGCGGAGCTGCTGGTCGCCGAACGTCCCACGGGCGCCTTCACCCGCCAGCTCTTCCTCGGCGAAACCCTGGACACCGAACGCATCGACGCGTCCTACGAAGCAGGCGTCCTGACCCTGCGCATCCCGGTGGCCGAACAGGCCAAGCCGCGCCGCATCCGGATCACCGGAAGCGACAGCCGCAAGCAGATCGGCAGCTGACAGCACCCACGAAACGCGTCCCGCGGATTCCGGCTTCCGGCTTCCGCGGGACGCGGCCCATGCCTGTCTGATTCGGGGGCAGTCGAAGCCCCGGGAGGGAGAGGAGTCATGACCATGACCACGCTGACGCCGCAGAAGCCCGTGACGCCGCGTACGGAAGGGGTGGTGATCCCCGCCCCGAACCGCGACCGCCGCACCCGCCGCGACGAGGGCCGGGAGGACGGCTGGCGCGAACTGGTGGACGCGGTACGGGAGGCGGGCCGGTACCCGACGGGAGCGGAGGCGGAGAGCGTCACCCGCGTCGTCCTGTCCGCCCTCGGCGGCCACGTCGTCGGCGACGAACGCGTCGACCTGGCCCGCGCTCTGCCCGAAGAGGCGGCGAGGGTGGTCGCCTCCCGGATCCCGGCGACCCGCCCCCTGACGGCGGCGGAGTTCGTCGACTCGTTGGCCACCCGCATCGAGGGCGCGACCCCGGCCACGGCCCGCTGGGACGCCGGCTCGGTCCTGAGCGTCCTGTCGCGCCTGGTCGGTGACGCCCTGGTCACCCGCATCCTGGACCAACTGCCCCCGGGCTACGCCCTCCTCTTCGGCCGAGCGGAACTGTCCCCGGCCCAGTGACGAGCGGAGCGAGGCCCGACCGGCGACCGACGGCCCGGCCCGGATCGCATGATCACGGGCCGGGCCGGACTCGCCTGCCGGTCAGTTGCCGAACGCGGCGGCGAACATGCCGGGCTCGTAGGAGCCTCCCCGCTGGTGCACGATCACGGCGAGCCGGTTGGCCGCGTTGATCAGCGCGACCAGGGCGACCAGCGCGGCGGTCTGGTCGTCGTCGTAGTGCTTGCGCACCTGGTCCCAGGTCTCGTCGGACACACCCTGGTGGGCGTCGGCGAGCCGGGTGCCCTCCTCGGCGAGCGCCAGCGCGGCCCGCTCGGCGTCGGTGAACACGGTGGACTCGCGCCAGGCGGCGACCAGGTGGAGCCGGACCGCGGTCTCACCGCCGGCCGTGGCCTCCTTGGCGTGCATGTCGATGCAGTGACCGCAGCCGTTGATCTGGCTGGCGCGCAGCGACACCAGCTCCTGCGTGGACCTCGGCAGCGGCGACTGCCGGACCACCAGACCGGCGCCGGCGAACCGCTTGGCGAACTTCAGGGAGATCTCGTTGTCGAACATGTCGAACCGGGCGTCCATGACGTCGTCCTCACTCGTGTTCGCGGTGTTGCACTGGACGAACACGAGACGCCGCCGCCCCGCTCCCTGTGACAGGCCGGCCGTGTGACACGCGCCATCACTCAGGGATGTCACACATCCGCGAGGGCCGGTGTCCGGCGTGAGGGGCGCCGCCGGTCTCAGTCCGCCCCGCGGCCCAGGACGCGGCGGGCCGCCTCGGCTTCCGCCGCCGCCGGGGACAGCTCGTCGAGGGAGTCGAGTTCGGTGTCGCTCTCCAGCTCCCGTTCCCAGGCCGCCGCGAGCTGCTCCTGCTCCTCGCGCGGTTTGGCGCTGATGGCCTCCCGGTGGTCCGGGTCCAGAGCCGTCAGGAATCGTCCGACCGGGTCCGTGGACATGCCGTGCTCCTTGTCGCTGGGAGGTGGCTGGGAAGGCCGCCGGGAAGCAGGCCGCTCCCAGCACCAGCATGGCCAGCCGGTCCGCAGACGGCGACCCGACACGGGAACAAGGGGGATGGCAGAGTGGAAGGCCACCTCCCTCCCGGCCTTCAGGAGACAGACCCGGACATGCGACTCCTCCTCATACGCCATGGTCAGACCCCTTCCAACCTCAAGCACCTGCTGGACACGGCGGAACCCGGCCCCGGGCTGACCCCGCTGGGGCAGGAGCAGGCAGCCGCCCTCCCGGACGCGCTGGCGGAGGAGAGGATCGACGCCCTCTACGCGTCCACCCTGCTGCGCACACAGCTCACCGCGGCTCCGCTGGCCGCCCGGACGGGACTGGAGGTCCGGGTGCGCGACGGTATCCGGGAGCTGTCCGCCGGCGACCTGGAGATGCGAGGGGACGCCGAGGCCGTCGAGACCTACCTGACCACCGCCTTCGCCTGGTCGGCGGGGCACACCGGACTCCGGATGCCGGGCGGCGAGAACGGGGTGGAGGCCCTGGGGCGGTACGACGCCGTCGTGGAGGAGGCCGCGGCCACCGGGGCCGAGACCGTGGCCATGGTCAGCCACGGCGCCGCGATCCGCATGTGGGTGGCGGCCCGGGCGGAGAACGTCGACGTCGACTTCGCCTCCGCCCACGCGCTGCGGAACACCGGTGTCGTCATCCTCTCCGGCGTCCCCGGCGAAGGCTGGAGGGCGCACCGCTGGGAGGACCACTCCGTCGGCCCCGAGGCCAGCGGCCCGGACACGAGCGGCCCCGCGGGGGAAGCCGTCGAACGTCCACGGCGCTGACCGCCGGAGCGGGGGAGCTGCTGTCGGACTCCGTCACGACGGCGTCGACCCGGCGGGTGTGCGGCAGAGGCCTGCCCACGGGCTCACCGGTGACCGGGCCGACGGATGGAGCAGACGACCGTCCCAGGTCATGAGGAGTGACGGCCTGTCGCCGGCCTGCCGGGCAGATGCGGACACCCGGCCGGCCCGGCCGGTGTTCCCACGCCCGCCCGCCGGCACCCCCGAACACCAGAGGTCCATGAGCCCGGTGAGCCCGGTGAGCCCGGTTTCCTTCCCGTCCGCCTGAGCGAGCCGTGAACCGTCCGCACACGGACGGCCCGGTTCCGGGCTGCATGGCGTGCACCCCCTTTCTTTGAGGGGCATAACCGCAGTTCAGGGCCCTCATCAAGGGGAGCATGAAGGCTGCATGGATGTCCCTATGCAGCTGCCCGGAAACGTCTTCTCGCGCCTTGCTCCCGCGGGCAGTCTGGTCCTGCGCCGGGCGCCTCCCGGACGTCCCGCCCTCATCGGCGGACGACGTGTCCGGGCGCGGCGCGGTGCGTTTCCGTCAGCTCTCCACCCGAAGGGGTACCTCCATGTTCACTGTCCGCAAGACCATCACGTCCGTGCTGTCGACGGTCGTTCTCGCCGGCGGGCTCGCCTTCGGCGCCGCCGGCACGGCGAGCGCCGCCACGTGCCCGTCGTCGGCGTCCCCGAAGATCGACGGGGCACAGGCCGGCTGGACCCTGCGCTGCTCGGGCGGCTCCGTGCGGGTGTCCGGCTGGCTCGAGGACACCCGTATGGACGGCAAGTGCGCAGTGGTCCGCATCACGGGCGGCAACGGCGACTACCGCACGAAGAAAGCCTGCGGCTCCGGGGTCCGGGAGCAGTTCGACTACACCTTCGCGGGGACGAACAAGGCCCAGGCGCGCCTGGCCATCGCCTGAACCCGCTCCGGGGCGGGCACCACGGCGCCCGCCCCGGAACACTCGGGTGCGGGTGCTTCCGAACGCATTGCGCACCACCGCTGAATACAAGTACTCATGTGTCTGCTCACGCTTCGGTGTCGGGTGGACTCGTGCTCAATGAGCCACCGGGCCCCCGGAAGCGGGCCGAGTGATCCAAGGATGACCCGATCTTGAACGCTCTCCGTGATGATGCTGCCGTGGATTGTCACCGTCGGTGGTCAGGGTTCGGGTCTGTCGTCACGGGCGTCGGCCCCGTTCGACGCGGCGGGGGCGCTTGCCGCGCAGGCCGACATGGCCGCCGAGCTGTCGTCGTTCACCGCGTTCCGCAAGCGCGTCGACGATCTGATCCGCGGCTTGAAGGGCTCGGCGGCGGGTCCGGACAAGGTGGGCCAGGAGCAGCTCGTACGCCATCAGTTCGGTGGTGGAGACGGGGCGTGGGCGGAGGCGGCCGGGCTGTTCACCGCGTACGAGACGGTGATCGGTGAGCTGGAGACGCTGTCGAAGCTGCTGTCGGACTCCATGGAGGGCATGGGTATCGCCGTGCTGGCCTCGCACAAGGGCTACCAGAACATCGACCTGGACGTCCGGGACCGTATGGCGGCGATCAGCGCGGAGACCACGGAGCACTACGGCGGCAGTTACGATCCCGGCCTCCCGCAGCCGGGCCCGAGCGGCGGCGGCCGGACGTCGGTGGGCGGCGACGCCGGAGGATCGATCTGATGCCGGGCAAGGGGCCCGGTGGCGGAACGTCCTTCGAGGACATGAGCCACGAGCAGATGCTGGCATGGCTGGACAAGGCGAACGCGGGGACGGTGCAGGCCGCCGCCGACCGGCTGATCGCCGCGGCCAAGGAGATCCACAAGATCGCTGAGGACCTGAAGGTCCGCCCGCAGTGGGTGGAATGGAAGGGGGAGGGCGCGGACGCCTTCCGCACCTGGAGCGGCGATCTGGCCAACTCCACCCTGCGCCTGGGCGACTTCAGCGAGCACGCGGCGAAATGGCTGGCGGAGACGTCCGGAGCGATCGCCCAGGCGCAGGCGTCGATCCCACGAGACGCCGGGAGCGCGCAGGCGAACCTGGACGCGGCGCGGGCGGCACGCAACGACCCGGACGCGGCGCGGGCGGCACGCAACGACCCGGACGCTGCGGCGGTGGGCGCCAAATCCGCGAGTGAGCTTGCGGCGCTGGCGGCGAACAAGGAGGAAGTCCGGCAGCAGGCTGCGGCGCAGATGTGGAAGCTGGGGCAGACATATGCGTGGTCGGCCACGCGGCTGAACGCTTTGGAGCGGCCGAAGTTCCCGCCACCGCCGGAGGCGTTCGTGCCGGATGACAGCCACGCGTTCCGCGGCGCCACGGCTGAGGCTCGTGCTGGTGGTTCCCCAGCAGGGACCTCGTCCTCCGGTGCTGTCTCCTTCGCAAACCCGGCGCACGCTCGAGAGGGTTCCTCCAGCGCTCCCGACCTGCGGCAGTCCTCGGGTGCGGCATTGTCTGAACGCGATGTACAGGTGGACGTGGAGCAGCCCACGCGGATGGGCATCGACTCCGTGGCCGTGCTGCCTCACAGTCCGCCGTCTCCGACAACTGCGGCAGGTGACCTGCCCGGCCCGGAGCAGGTGAAGGGCGGTACGACTCCGCAGACCGGCATGATCCCTTCCGTGTTCGATAGAGGCGGAGGCGCTCCCGTCAACAACCAGGCAGGGCAGGGGCGGGCACCAGGAGTTGGCCATGCCCCCTTCCTGCCAGGCCAGGGGTCCGTGTCGAATCCCGTGCGCATGCCGCCAGGTGCCACCGGCAGTAGCGGTATTGTCGGCGGCCGTTCCGTCACGCCCCCCGCAGGCAGGCCCACGGGGGCCATTCCGCGCGGTGTGGTCGTGGGCGGGGAGGGCGTGGCCACACCGCGCGGCCCGGTGGGTCCGACCGCTGGTCCGACGAGTCCGGTCGGCCGTGCGACGGGTCAGCAGGGCCAGGCTCCCGGCCGTCGTCCCGCGGTCTCGAACCGGGGTATCGTCGGCGGCCGTCCGCTGCCCAACGACGGTGCCGGCAGCGGCCTTCCGCAGCAGTCGGGGCGTACGGGGGCGGTGCTGTCCGGACCTGGCAGCCCAGGTGCCCCAGCGGGTTCGGGCACGGCGGGCCGCGGCATCGTGGGCGGCGCGTCCAGCGCGACGCGCCAGGGCGGTGGCCGTGGTGTCAGTGGAACTCGTGCCTCTCGGTCGGCGCCTGCGGCGAACACGGGCAGCAGCCGCGGACGACCGTACGGCGCGGCCAAGGATGAGGAGACCCGGCGGCAGGGCGGCCTCCGCGCCGTACCGCCGGTCATCGACTGACGTATCCAGGAATGGAAGAGAGCGACGTTCATGCGCACCAGCAGCATCAGACACAGGGGCCGCCGTGCGGCGGCATCGGCGGTCCTCGGCCTGCTGCTGGTCACCGCCGCGGGCACGACGGCCCACGCGGAGTCGACGCGCGGGCAGCAGTGGTTCCTGGACGCGATGAAGGCCGAGCAGATGTGGCAGACCAGCACCGGCGAGGGTGTCACGGTCGCCGTCATCGACAGCGGCGTCGACCCGGGCAATCCCGACCTGAAGGGGCGCGTCCTGCCCGGCAAGGACCTCGCGCCGAACCAGCCGGGCGACGAGCACACCGACTACGAGGGCCATGGCACGGGCATGGCCGGCCTGATCGCGGGGACCGGCGCGTACGGTGGCGGCAACGGCGCCTTCGGACTCGCCCCCGGCGCGAAGATTCTCCCGATCCGACTGCCCAAGGGGGGCACGGCTGCCAACAAGGCGGAGGGAAACGCACGCTTCAACACGGCTGTTGCCCAGGCAATCCGCTACGCGGTCGACCGAAGAGCGAAGGTCATCAACATCTCCCAGGGTGCTACAGAAGGTTCCCCACAGGTGACCGCAGCCGTCAAGTATGCGCTCGACAAGGGTTCTTTGATTTTCGCCGCTGTCGGGAACAACGGAGACGGAGCCAACGAGGTGATGTATCCCGCTGCCACTCCGGGAGTAGTCGGTGTGGCAGCGGTGGGCAAGGACCTGCGCAGGACCGCCGAGTCCGAGTACGGACCGCAGGTCGATATGGCCGCTCCAGGGGAGGACATGGTGGCCGCCTGCGGGAGCGAGACCGGCTTCTGCCGGACCCACGGCACCAGCGACGCCAACGCCCTCGTCTCGGCCAGCGCCGCTTTGATCTGGTCGGTGCATCCGGACTGGACCAACAACCAGGTCCTGCGCGTCATGCTCAACACCATCGGCGGCCCCACGGACGGTGCCAAGCGCAACGACTCCATCGGCTACGGCATCGTCCGCCCTCGCATCGCCCTGCAGAACCCCGGCGACCCGGGACCCGCCGACGTCTACCCGCTGCCCGATCTCGCAGCCGCCGAGCGGAAGTCACCCTCCCCCCAAGCTTCTGGAACCTCCGACGCGGGCGCTCCGGCCAAGGATGACGACACCGCCGCGACGGCTTCCGAGGCGTCCACGGACAACGGCACCCTCTGGACAACGCTGGGCATCGGTGCGGCCGCACTCCTCGCAGCGGCCATCGCGGTAGCCACCGTCGTCCGCAGACGTCGGACACCGGCAGCCCCACTCCCGACACCCGTCCCCGTCCCCGTCCCCGTCCCCGGCCAGTTTCCCTACCCGACAGCGGGGTTCACAGCGCCTCCGCCCACTCCTCCGGAGGCACCGGGCAGCGCCACCCGGCCCGGTCAAGGGCCTGGTCCCATCTGAGTACAGCTACTCAGCCTCGATCCACCGCGTGAATTCTGCTCACGGGCGTCGGGCGGCTCCTGGTGGTTTCTTCGGGACGCGGGCAGCGG